>NZ_QBUE01000004.1:0-433906 GCF_003058045.1 Novosphingobium sp. GV079
CTCATGCTGCCATCCCCTCGGAGACGGTGGGGACCAAAGCAGCATAATCAGCCGCCTGCGTGACCTTCACATCCAGCCTGGGCAGATGAGGATAGGTCGCCAGGTCCAGCCTGGCTGGCCGCCGCTCAATCCTGGCCAGCGCGATCTGCTTGACCGCATCAAAGCTGACAGCGCCCATGTGGATCGCCTGAGTGACCGCATGGGTCACCACCGCCATGGGCATCGCCTCCAGCAGGCGGAGAACCTGGATATATTCGCGCTTGCCCTTGCGGCCCATGCGCCCCTCCAGCACTTGCCTCAAGTGGGCAAAGACATCGGGCAAGGCCCAATTCTGCAATGCCGCCGCCTGATCGAGGGCATTGGGCTTGGTCTCGATCAGCGCCAGATAATGCAGCGGATCGGCCACAAAATCGCCACTGCCATAGCTGCGGACATGGCGGGCGATCTCTTCGGCACCGGACAGGATCACCACCTCGTCCACGAAGCCCTTCACCACCACATCCTGGAAGCCATAACGGGTGGGCACCGAGTAATCATTGCCGCGATATCGCACCAGCGCCGTCGATGACACGCGGGCACTGCGCTTCTCGCATGGTTCCAATGGCACGGGCGGCAGTGGGCGCAGTGCCGCAATATCGGCGGTCAAGCGTTCACCGATGGTCTGGGCATGGCGGCCAGCACGTTCGCCCTGCCGCGCACGGCAGCGGTTCAAAAGGTCGGCGTTCAGCGCGTCATAGCTCGCCGCCTGCGGCTTGGGCGTCATGAAGTTGCGGCGCGCGTGCTTGACCAGCCCTTCGACCTTGCCCTTGTCATTGCCTTTGCCGGGCCGGCCAAACCGGTCAGAAAACAGGTAGTGGCTGACCAACTCGTTGAAGGCCCGTGTCCGCTCACGCTTGCCATCCCCCAGGATCTTGGCCACCGCAATTGTCGTGTTGTCGTACAGGATCGACTGGGGAATGCCCCCAAAGAAATCAAAGGCCGACACATGCCCATCCAGAAATGCCTCGGTGGTCTCGCGCGGAAAAGCCTTCACAAAACAGGCATCGGACTGCGGCAAATCCATGCACAGGAAGTGGATCTTCTGCTCCACCCCGCCAATCACACCGACGGCTTCACCGAAGTCCACCTGCGCATGGCCCGGTGGATGGGCCAGCGGCACAAATGTCTCGCGGCCACGCACCCGGCTCAGCCGGACATAGTCCTTCACCACCGTATAGCCGCCGCCATAGCCATGCTCATCACGCAGGCGTTCGAAAATCCGCTTCGCCGTATGCCGCTGCTTGACCGGCGCCGTCCGGTCATCTTCCAAAATCGCATCAACAACCGGCAGCAGAGGTCCAAGCTTCGGCTTCTCCACTGGCTTCGTGCGCGTATAACCCGGTGGCAGTGAAAATCGGCAGATCTTGCCAATCGTCTCCCGGCTTAACCCAAATACCCGCGCCGCCTCCCGCCGGCTGCGACCCTGCACAAACACAAACTGCCGAACACTCGCATAAACTTCCACGGCATACATCCTGGCCGCCCTCAAAAGGGCACGCCTTACCACTGGCTGGGTTTTAATCCGCCACGCTCAGCACCTCGCCGGCGTTCCAGTGGCTGGTTTTGTCACCGCCGTGCACATCCTGCGCCAGGAATTTCGCGCGCAGGCTCGATTCACCGTGCTTTACAGTTTGGGAACTTGCGCGTCTTGGCGGGTTTTGTCAGCAATGAGCCTGCGCTGAAGCGTTTGGGGACATAGATGAGTCGTGGCGCAAGGCTGTTGAGGGCACTGGCCCTGGTCTCGCTGGCAGCTCTGCTGCCGGCGGGCGCGGCGCATTCGGCCACAGTGCCGGTTGGCCAGACCCTGGAACAGCGCCTGCGTGCCCATGTCGAGACGCTGGCCAGCCCGGCCTTTGCCGGCCGCCGCCCCGGCACCGAGGGTGAAACCCAGACCTTGCGCTACCTGGTGCGGCAGTGGTTCGAAATGGGCCTGGAATCGGGCACCAACCTGCCGGGCAGCCCGTGGTTTGCGCCGGTCGAACTGGTCGCGCGCGAGCCGGTGCTGTCGCGCGCGGCCTTCATGCGTGGCCGGCGGCGCCTGGCGGCTGACGAGCATGATGTGTTCGTGGTTACCTCGGGCGTGCGCAACCTGGTGGAAAGCGCGCCGGTGCTGTTTGTCGGGCATGGGGTGGTGCCATCGCGCACCGAACTGGCCGGCCGTGTTGCGCTCTTGCTGGAAAGCAAGGCAGCCGCTGGCGGCAAGCGTGGTGACCATGACGAGCGCCACGGCGACGTGGAGGCCGGGCGCGAGGCCGTGGGCCGCCTGCTGGACGGCGGGGCCATGGCGGTGATCACGGTGCTGGATGGCACGCGCACCCTTGATGATGTGGCAACGCGGCGGCGCAAGGCTGGCACGGTGCTGGCCGGCGAGCGGCTCGACAACGAGATCGAGGCGTTTGTCACCCCCGACATGGCCGATCGCCTGCTGGGCGGATCCACCGCCGCGCCCGGCCAGGCGCTGGCCGCTGCCCAGGCCGAGGCAGAAAAGCCCGATTTCACGCCGCGCCTGATCGGCACCACGGCCAGTCTGGAAGCGACCAGCACCGAAACCCGCGTGCGCACGCACAACCTGATCGGCCGCATTCCCGGGCGCGATCCCGCTGCCGGCGCCGTGCTGCTGGTGGCGCATTGGGACCATTTCGGGGTTTGCACGGCGGCCGGGGCGATCTGCCCGGGCGCGGTGGACAATGCCAGCGGCGTGGCGGTGATCACCGAAGTGGCGCGGCAGATCCTGGCCGGCATGCCGCAGCGCATGCCCGATCGCGATATCTATGTGCTGGCCACCACCGGCGAAGAAATGGGCCTGCTTGGCGCCCTGGCCTTTGCCGAAAATCCGCCGCTGCCGCTGGGGCGGATCGTGGCGGCGTTCAACGTCGACAGCACCGGCCTGGTGCCGGCGGGCGGGCAGGTGGCGATCGTGGGGCGGGGGATGACCCCGTTGGATGATACCGTGGCGCGGGTGCTGGGGCGGATGCGGCGCAAGCTGGTCGATGGCCGGGCGGCCAATGCCTATGTGCGCCGGCAGGATAGCTGGGTGCTGATGCAGCATGATGTGCCCGCGATCATGGTCAGCACCAGCTATGCCGACGAGGCGCGATTGGACCGGTTCATGACCGGCGCCTATCACACCCCGGCCGATACGCCGGACCATGTGAACTATGCCGGCATGGCCGATGACGTGCAGATCAACACCGAGTTGGTGCGCGAATTTGCCGATGCCCGCCGCTATGCCACAGGGGGCGTGACACCCCCGGCGACGGCGCCCGCGCCGGGGCCGACAAATAGCGCCCGAACCCCCTAGCCAATTGTTCCCGGCTTGATTACATGGGCCGCCACGATTCTACCCGGACAGGAAGTGGCAGCGCACATGGATATCCCCCTCGGCCTTACCTTTGACGACGTTCTGTTGCGTCCGGCCGAGTCAGACATTCTGCCTTCGCAGGCCGATACCCGCACCCGCCTGACCAAGGCGATCGCTCTCAACATCCCCGTGCTGTCTTCGGCCATGGACACCGTGACCGAGGCCGACATGGCCATCGTGATGGCCCAGCTTGGCGGCATCGGCGTGTTGCACCGCAACCTGACGATCGAGGAACAGGCCGCCGCCGTGCGCGCAGTGAAGCGCTATGAAAGCGGCATGGTGGTCAACCCGATCACCATTTCGCCTGATGCCACGCTGGGCGACGCCCAAGCGCTGATGAGCGCCAACCGCATCAGCGGCATTCCGGTGGTGGAAGCCGGCGGCCGGCTGGTGGGCATCCTCACCAACCGCGACGTGCGCTTTGCCGCCAATCTGGCGCAGCCGGTGCGCGAGCTGATGACGCACGAAAACCTGGCTACGGTGAAGCTGGGCACCAGCGGCGACGAAGCCCGCCGCCTGCTGCACGCCCGCCGCATCGAAAAGCTGCTGGTGGTGGACGATGCCTATCGCTGCATCGGCCTGATCACGGTGAAGGACATCGAAAAGTCGGTGACCTATCCCAACGCCACCAAGGACAGTGCCGGCCGCCTGCGCGTGGCCGCTGCCACGACCGTGGGGGAAAAGGGCATGGCCCGCACCGCCGCCCTGGTGGAAGCGGAATGCGACGTGGTGATCATCGACACCGCCCATGGCCACAACCGCGACGTGGCGCGTGCCGTGGAAGCGGTGAAGAAGCTGTCGAACGACGTGCAGGTGATTGCCGGCAACGTTGCCACGGCCGAGGCGACCCGCGCGCTGATCGATGCCGGGGCCGATGGCATCAAGGTGGGCATCGGGCCGGGCTCGATCTGCACCACCCGCATCGTTGCCGGCGTGGGCGTGCCGCAGCTGACCGCGATCATGGAATGCGCGGCCGAGGCGGAAAAGTCAGGCGTGCCGGTGATCGGCGATGGCGGCCTGCGGACGTCGGGCGATGCGGCGAAGGCGCTTGCCGCCGGTGCCAGCTCGATCATGATCGGTTCGATGCTGGCCGGCACCGAGGAAGCGCCCGGCGAAACCTTCATCTACCAGGGCCGCGCCTATAAGGCCTATCGCGGCATGGGTTCGGTGGGCGCCATGGCGCGCGGTTCGGCCGATCGCTATTTCCAGCAGGACATCAAGGATTCGATGAAGCTGGTGCCCGAAGGCATCGAAGGCCAGGTGCCGTACAAGGGCCCGGCCAAGGACGTGGTGCACCAGCTGGTCGGCGGCATCAAGGCGGCCATGGGCTATACCGGCAGCGGCACGATCGAGCACCTGCGCAAGAACGCCAAGTTCGTGCGCATCACCAATGCGGGCCTCAAGGAAAGCCACGTCCATGACGTGACGATCACGCGTGAGGCGCCGAACTACCCCACGCGGTGACGCCGGCCGCGCGGGTCCAGGCCGCGATCGACATTCTGGATGGCGTGATCGCGGCCGCGCGCGGGCAGGGGGCTTCGGCCGATCGGCTGGCGGCGGAATGGTTCCGCCAGCGGCGCTTTGTCGGATCGAAGGATCGCCGCGCCATTCGCGAGCTGGTGTGGGCCGCGATCCGCGCCTGTGGCGAAGTGCCGGTAAGCGGGCGGGCCGCCGTGCTGCGCCTGGCGCAGGATGATCCCGATCTGGCAGCGCGGTTTGACGGTTCGCCCTATGGTCCGGCGCCGATCTGCGCCGACGAGCCCGTGGCGCTGGCCGGCGCCATGCCGGGCTGGCTGGCCAAGGCGATGGCCGCGTCAGGGCTGGGCGAGGCGGAACAGGCCGCGTTGATGGGCCGTGCGCCCTTGGACCTGCGCGCCAATACCCTGAAAATCGATCGCGATAGCCTGGCGGCGCGGCTGCCGGTCGCGGCCGAGCCGGTGGTGGCGCCGCATGGCCTGCGCCTGCCAATGGGCACGCCCGCGGAAACCTGGCCGGAATTTGCCCAGGGCCTGTTCGAAGTGCAGGACGCTGGCAGCCAGATCGCCTGTGAGGCACTGGGCGCGCGGCCAGGGGAAAACGTGGTGGACCTTTGCGCTGGCGCCGGGGGCAAGACCCTGGCCCTGGCCGCCGCGATGCACAATACCGGGCGGTTGCTGGCCTGCGATATCGATCGCCCGCGCCTGTCGCGGCTGGCCCCCCGGGCCGAGCGCGCCGGCGCGCTGGTCGAAACGCGGCTGCTCAACCCCGGCAAAGAGACCGAGATGTTGGCCGATTGGCGCGGCCAGGCCGATGCGGTTCTGGTCGATGCGCCGTGTTCGGGCACGGGCACGTGGCGCCGCAATCCTGAGGCGCGCTGGAGGCTGAGCCCGTCGGCGATTGCCCGCTATCAGCAGATGCAGGCCCAGGTTCTCGACGTGGCGGCCGGGCTGGTGCGGCCCGGTGGGCGCCTGGTGTTCATCACCTGCTCGCTGATCGATGCCGAGGGCGCCGATGGGCTGGACGCGTTCCTGGCCAGCCATCCCGATTTCACGTGTGAACAGCTGGCTATGCCGGCCGGGCGGGCGCATCGTGGCGGCTGGCGTTTGTCTCCGTATCATGACGATACGGACGGGTTTTTCTTCGCTCGGCTGGTTCGTCTGTGATAGACCCATCGGCCATGAGGGTGGTCTATCGCCGCGGTGAGCAGTCCCGGCTGAAGGAGTTCTTGATGCGTTACACGCCAGCGGCCCTTGCGCTGTCCCTGCTTGTGGCCGTGACCGGCAGCATGGGCTCGGCCCACACCAGCGAGCCTCTCGATCCGCGCGCGCAGGTGCTGTTTCAGGAAGGGCGCACGCTCATGGCCAAGGGCGACATCGACGCCGCGACCGACAGCCTGGAATCGGCGCTGACTATCGATCCGGCCAATGCCAGCATTCTGGTGGCGCTGGGCGATGCCTCGCGCCAGGCCGGGCTTCAGGGCAAGGCGATCCATTATTACCGCGACGTGCTGGACCGCGAGCCCAACAATCTCGCCGCGATTGCGGGCGAAGGTGCGGCGCTTGCCGAAAAGGGCGCCATCGACAAGGCCAAGGCCACGCTCACCCGGCTGGAAGGCCTGTGCGGCAAGGCCTGCCCGGAAACGGCCGTGGTGAGCAAGGCGCTTGCCGCTGGCCCCAAGCCGCAGGTGGCGGCAGCTGAGCCGGTTGCGACGAAGGACCCGGTTCAGGCGAATTGATTTTGCGGGGGATGCGTTAGGCTTCGCACCACCCCCCGACCCCCTCCTCTGAAGAGGGGGGGCAGAGGCTTAAGCCCCATCCTCTCTTAGAGGATGGGGTTTGGGGTTGGTGGAAACATGGCGCTGAAAAAACTCAGATCAGGGCGCGGAATTCTTCCACGACCTGGCGATAGACGCGCCGCTTGAAAGGCACGATCAGATCGGGCAGCTGCTCGGGATCGACCCACTTCCATTCGCAGAATTCGGCCGGATCGTGGGCGTCGAGCACCACGTCGCTGTCTTGGCCGTTGAAGCGCAGCAGCAGCCATGCCTGGCGCTGGCCGCGATACTGGCCGCCCCACAGCTTGCCCAGCAATTCGGGCGGAAGATCATAGAAATGCTCTTCGCGGCTCTGCGCCAGCACGGTGACGTGCTCGCTCGTCAGGCCGGTTTCCTCGTGCAGTTCGCGCATCGCGGCGGGGACCAGTTCCTCGCCGTCGTCGATGCCGCCCTGTGGCATCTGCCAGGCGTCACCTTCCTTGTTGTCGATACGCTTGCCGACGAAGACGCGGCCTTGGGGATTGACGATCATCAGCCCCACGCAGGGACGATAGGGAAGAGCGGCAAAGGGGTCCGCACTCATGGATAGGTGGTCCTCGTTCAAACAGTAGGGCGCCCGGCATCGAGCACACCGCGCAGCGCCGCCAGAATTGCTTCCAGATCAGCCTGCGCGCTGGGGATGGCCTTGCGCACCTGGATAAAGCCGTGGATCGTTCCCGCGCGTTCGGTGAACACGAGGGGCGATCCGGCGCGTGCCAGGGCCGCGCCATAGACCCGCCCGCTATCGCGAATCGGATCGAGGCCTGCGGTCACTAGCACCGTAGGGGGCATGCGGTCATGCCCGCCGTTGAGCGGAAAGGTGCGTACGCTGTCGGCCGGCGCGGCATAGGCATCGGCAAACCAGCGCATCACCTGCGCATCGAGCAGAAAGCCTTCGGCAAATTCGCGGAAAGAGGCGTGGCCATCCACCGCATCGGTCAGTGGGTAGATTGGCACCTGGGCGATGACCGGCACGGCGGCGGGATCGGCAGCCAGCGCCTGGGTGACCACGATCGCGAGATTGCCGCCGGCCGAATCGCCGATCGGCACCAGGCCGGTGACATCCAGGCCCAGCTCGGCTGGGGATTGCGCGATCCAGCGGGTGGCCGCCTCGGCATCGTCGGTGGCGGCAGGAAACGGATGTTCGGGGGCGAGCCGATAATCGACCGAGACCAGCGGCAAGTCCATCTGCGCGGCGATCTCGGTGCAGACGTTGTGATGGCTGTCCAACCCGCCAAGCACAAAACCGCCGCCGTGATAGAACACCAGCACTGGCCCCGGGGCGCGGGCTTCGCGGCTGTCATACAGGCGCAAGGCAATTTGGCCGGCTGGCCCCGGGCACTGCAGGTCGCGGATCACGGGCAGGTCGCGCGGCGGCAGGTCGGCCAGTTGCTGCATAGCAACATAGGCGGCGCGCGCCTGGTCCACCGGCATCTGGTGCATCGCGGGGGCACCGGCGGCGGCAGCCTGGCGCAGGTAATCGAGGAACGCCTGCACATCAGGACGGACAAAGAGCGGTTCGGCCAAGGCCCATTCTCCAGTTGCGGCGCCATAGGCGCCCAGCGCGCAGACCTGCACCAAGGGGCAGGCGGCCAACCATGGCCAAGTGGGCCATTACCCTGCACATAGCAAGGCATGACGAGCCCAACAATTGTCTGGCTGCGCCGGGATTTGCGCCTGCATGACCAGGCCGCCTTCATTGCCGCCGCCGCAAGCGGCAGCCCGGTCATCCCGGTCTATGTGCTGGATGACGAGACCCCCAAGCACCGTCGCATGGGCGCCGCATCGCGCTGGTGGCTGCATCACAGCCTGGAACGGCTCGATGCGCAGTTGCAGGCCATAGGATCGCGCCTGATCTTGCGCCGCGGCAAGTGCGATGCCGCGCTCGCCGCCATTCGCCGCGAGACTGGCGCGCGCGTGGTTCATGCACTGCACCATTACGAGCCGTGGTGGCGCCTGGCCGAGCGCGCGGTGGGGAAGGCGCTGGATTTGCGCCTGCATCACGGCAATTTCCTGCTGCCACCCGGCACGGTCACCACCGGTGCGGGGCAGCCATACAAGATCTATACGCCGTTCTGGCGCGCCAGCCTGCAGCAGTTGCCGCCGCCGCCGCCGCAGCCGGCGCCGGAAACACTGCCTGCACCCGAATTCTGGCCGGCGAGCGATACGCTGGCCGACTGGCAACTCTTGCCGAAAACCCCGGATTGGGCGGAGGGCATGCGCGACACCTGGACGCCGGGCGAGGCGGGGGCAGCGCAGCGTATCGAGGCATTCATCGGCCGGGCCCGTCGCTATGACGAGCAGCGCAACCTGCCTTCGTGCCCCGGCACCTCGATGCTTTCGCCCCATCTTCACTTCGGTGAAATCTCACCCGCCACTGTGTGGCACGCCGTGGCCGATGCCGGCGGTAGCGTGGACGTGTTCCTGAGCGAACTGGGTTGGCGCGATTATGCCCAGAACCTGATCCTGCAATGCCCCGATTACGCCGCGCGCAATGGCCGCCCGGCATTCGATGCCTTGCCGTGGCGCGACGCACCCGAAGAACTTGCCGCCTGGCAGCAGGGGCGCACCGGCTATCCCATCGTCGATGCCGGCATGCGGCAACTGTGGCACACCGGCTGGATGCACAACCGCGTGCGGATGATCGCCGCCAGTTTCTTGATCAAGCACCTGCTGATCGACTGGCGCGCGGGGGAGCAGTGGTTCTGGGATACGCTGGTCGATGCCGATTACGGCGCGAATGCCACCAATTGGCAGTGGGTGGCAGGTAGCGGCCTGGACGCCAACATGTTCGTGCGGATCATGGCGCCGCTATCGCAATCGGCCAAGTTCGATGCGGCGGCCTATATCCGCGAATGGGTGCCCGAACTGCGCCATCTTTCCGACGCAGACATCCACGATCCGCAGCGCCCGCCGCGCGGCTATCCGGCCAAGATCATTCCCCATACCCAGGCGCGCGAACGTGCGCTGGCAGCGCATGCCGCGATGAAAGTGCACGCCTGACTGGGCGATGGGTTGACGCGGCGATGGGCGGCTCAGCGCCCGTCGCCGTCGGCCTCTCCGCCATAGCGCAGCAGCAGCGCGTCATGCTCGCGCTGGGTCAAAAGATTGGCAAAGGCACAGCCAACCAGGCCGGCGTGCCACCACACAACCTCGGCTTCGCGCGGTTCCAGGCCGGGCAGCGTGAGGTAAACCTTGCTGCCTTGGGCCAGCCGCACCGAAGCGAGCGCGGAAAAGCCGGCGAGCGAGAGATCGAGCACCAGGGTTTGCGCGGCGCGGGCCCCGTTGCGGCGCAACTTGGCCGGAATGACCATGCGCGAGCGCGGAGCGCAGCGATCGTCGCTGGCGGCTGCTTCGTAATCCTGCTGCCAATTGATTGTCGGCATTGGCCCTGACCTGCTGAAGCCGTGGTTCCAGGCCGCGCAGCACGCGGCCGTTGTGGAAGCATGAGGAAAGTGCGTTACCAGCAGGTTAACAGGCGCAATGACACCCTAAGATTTCATGCGATTGTGGCATGTAACCGCGCGGAAAGCTCAGGCGGGTTCGTCCACCCGCTCGCGGTGCGGGCTGGTGAAATCGGCGCTGGCCAGGGCGACGATGCGCGCAGCTACCGTTTCAGGCGGCTTGACGCTGGCCGGATTTTCGCCGGGATAGGCCTTGGCGCGCATCTTGGTGCGCGTGGCACCCGGATCGACGATGGCCACGCGAATGCCCGAGATCGCGGCCACTTCCTGGGCATAGCTGGCCAGGAGATTGTCGAACGCCGCCTTGGTCGCGCCATAGGCACCCCAATAGGCGCGCGGCGCAGCGCCGACGCTGCTGGTCAGGCCGATCACGCGCGCATCCTGGCTGCCCTTGAGCAGGGGATGGAACGCGCTGATCAGCGAGTGCGTCGCCAGCACGTTGAGCGTGATCGCGCGGCTGAAATCGCGCGGCTCGATCTGCCACACCGGGGTGAGGGCCGGCAGCACGGCGGCGTTGATCACCAGGATATCAAGCGCCACCCAGCGTTCGGAAATCGCCGAGGCGAGGCGCGCCACGCCATCGGGTTCGGCCAGGTCGACCGGCGCGATCGTGGCATTGCCACCGGCCTGGAAGATTTCGTCTTCCACCTTTTCCAGTTCGGCCGCCGTGCGGGCCACCAGCACCACATGGGCACCAGCGGCTGCCAGCGCCCGGGCCGTGGCGGCACCGATGCCCCGGCTGGCGCCGGTCACGAGGGCGACACGGCCGGCGAGCGGCGTTTGCGCGTTGGCGGCCGACACGATCAGGCGACCTTGGCGGGCTTGGCCTTGAGCTTGACCGGCGAACAGCCCGGCGCGCGATCACCCAGATCGGTAAGGCGCGTGGGATAGTCACCGGTGAAGCAGGCGTCGCAATATTGCGGGCAGGTGCTGTTGCGCTGAACCTCGCCCACGGCGCGATAGAGACCGTCGATCGAGACGAAGGCCAGGCTATCGGCCTGGATGAATTCGGCCATGGCGGCAATGTCCATCCGCGCGGCGAGCAGCTTCGAGCGCTCCGGCGTGTCCACGCCATAGAAGCACGAATGTTCGGTCGGCGGGCTGGCGACGCGGAAGTGCACTTCGCGCGCGCCGGCTTCGCGCATCATCTGCACGATCTTGAGGCTGGTGGTGCCACGCACGATCGAATCGTCGATCAGCACGATGCGCTTGCCGGCCACCAGGGCGCGGTTGGCGTTGTGCTTGCGCTTGACGTCGGCATTGCGGGCGCCGTCCGAAGGCTGGATGAAGGTGCGGCCGACATAGTGCGAGCGGATGATGCCAAGCTCGAACGGAATGCCCGACTGCTGGGCATAACCGAGCGCGGCGGGAACGCCGCTGTCGGGCACGGGAATGACGAGATCGGCGTCGGCCGGGTTTTCCAGGGCCAGCTGCGTGCCGATGGCCTTGCGCACTTCATAGACCGAGCGGCCACCCAGGATCGAATCCGGGCGGCTGAAATAGACATGCTCGAAGATGCACGGGCGCTGCGGCGTGTCGCCAAACGGGCGATGCGTCTGGATCGAACCGTCGAGGGCCACCTGGACCAGTTCGCCCGGCTCCACTTCGCGCACCATGTCGGCGCCCACCACGTCGAGCGCGACGCTTTCGCTGGCGAACACCACGGCGTCACCCAGCTTGCCCATCACCAGCGGACGGATGCCGAGCGGATCGCGACAGGCAATCATGCCTTCGGGCGTCATGCAGATCAGCGAATAGGCGCCTTCGACCAGGCGCAGCGCATCGACGAAGCGATCGAGCAGCGTGGGATAGCGGCTGGTGGCAACGAGGTGGATGATCACCTCGGTATCCGAGGTCGACTGGAAGATCGCGCCCTTTTGCACCAGATCGCGCTTGAGGAACATCGCGTTGGAGATGTTGCCGTTGTGCGCGATGGCAAACCCGCCCGCGGCCAGATCGGCAAACAGCGGCTGCACGTTGCGCAGGCCCGATCCACCCGTGGTCGAATAGCGGACGTGGCCGGCGGCCATCATGCCCGGCAGTTCGGCGATCGCCTGGCCGCTGGAAAAGTTCTGCGCGACATGGCCGATGCCGCGGCGGGAGAAGAACTCCTGCCCGTCGAAGCTGGTGATGCCCACCGCTTCCTGGCCGCGATGCTGCAGGGCATGAAGGCCCAAAGCTGTCATCGCCGCCGCATCGCGCGCGCCCAGCACGCCGAAAATGCCGCATTCCTCGCGCAGCTTGTCGCCGTCGCGGTCCTCGAAGGGGTTGGTGGTGATCATCTGTCTCGCAAGCGCTCGCGCCAAAGACTCGCACCGGTGCGAAATGCCCCGGCCGAGCAATGGCGCCCATGTGGCGACGTTTGCCGCCAAAGGCAAGGGTGCGCGCAGCCCAGCCATTTGGCGTGGCCCGATTCAGGAGAAATTATCAATTCGCGCCATACAGTTGTTCAAGAGCGGCGATCACGGTGCGGCTGGTTTCCAAAACTTTACCATCGTATTGCGCGCTCAGCGCTGCCCCTTAGGTTGGAATTAACCATTTGGTGGCAGGTATAAGGGCCATGCAAACCGCCGTTCTTCCTCGGCCCCGTCTGGCCATAACCCCGGCAGCATCGCTGCGTGCCGCGCTCGTTACGGCACTCGCCTTTTTCATCAGTGCTTTCCTCGCCATCGAGTACAGCCGGCTGAGCGGCGGCGTGGCGATGGTGTGGGTTTCGAACGCGGTTCTCGCTTCGCGACTCAATGCATTGCCGACGCGGGTATGGCCAGCAACGATTGCCGCAACCGGCGTCGCCAGTTGGCTCGTCACCGGTTTGTTCGGGCTTGGCTGGCTGGCCGCGCCCGCGATGATGGTGATCAACCTGTTCGAGGGCGTGGTCGCCGCGGCGATCCTGCGCCGCCTCATGAAAGACCACTGGCCGCAAGACACTGCCGAATGGATGGCGGGCTACAGCCTGGGGATCGGCTTGTTCGTCCCGGTGATCGGCGCCATGCTGGCGGCGGTGATCGTATGGCTGACACTGGGCCAGCCGATGCGCGCCAGTTTCGTGGATTGGCTGGTGGGCCATTCGCTGGGCCTGTTGATTTTCCTGCCGGCGGGCAGCCTGTTGTGCCTGGCCTGGCAAACGCGCCAGCCGCTGGTGCCCAAGGGCAATGGCCTGCGCGCGCTGCTGCTGATCGGCGTGATGATCGTGCTGACGATCGCGGTGTTTTCGCAGATCGCCCGGCCCCTGCTGCTGTTTCCGCTGTTGCTCGTATTGTTCGGCGCGGTTTGGGCGAATGCCATTGTCGCCCTGACGCTGCCGATCATTCTGGCAACGGTGGGCGGGCTGATGACCGTGCTGGGCCACGGCCCGATTGCCGACATGCAACTGGCACCCACCGATCTGCATGTCCTGGCCGGGCGGTTGCAGTTCTTCCAGGTCTATCTGGGCATTACCGTGCTGGCCGTGCTGCCGGTGGTGGCCGAGCAGGAACGCCGCCGCCGCCGCATGCTCGATCTGGCGAACAGCGAGGCACGCTATCGCCTGCTGTCCGATCATGTGAGCGACGTGATCATCCACATGAGCCAGCGCGGCACGATCCGCTATGCCTCTCCCGCGATCACGCAATTGACCGGCCATGTGCCCGAACAACTCCACGGCGTGGATTTCCGCCAGATTGTGACGGAAGAGCACCGTGCCGCCGTGGCCGCTGCCTGGAATGCTGCCTTGGCCAGCCCGGGTGAACCGGTGGCGGTGGAGTTCCTGGGCCTGCCGCTGGGTGGCCCAGCGCGCTGGTTCGAGACCCATTTCCGCGCCGTGACCAACGAAAAAGGCGAGATCGATGGGCTGGTCTGCGTGACGCGCGACATCGCTCAGCGCAAGCGCATCGAGGAAGACCTCTCGCGCGCCGCGCTGACCGATCCGTTGACCGGTATTCCCAACCGCCGCGCTTTCTTCGAAACCGCCGAGCGCGTCGGCGCATTGGGCGTGCCTTCGGCGCTGGCGGTGGTGGACATCGACTATTTCAAGCAGGTCAACGATCGCTATGGCCATGCCGTGGGCGATCGCGTGCTGCGCGCCTTTGCCGAGGCGGCCGTGGCGGCCGTGCGCTCGACCGATTTCGTGGCCCGCATCGGCGGGGAGGAATTTGCCGTCCTGCTGCCCGATACCGAACTGGTTCACGCCGAAAAGGTGTGCCAGCGCCTGGCCAAGGCGGTAAACGCGCTGGCCGTGGATACGCCGCAAGGCCCGGTCAAGATTACCATCAGCGCCGGCATCGCGGCGCTGGGTAGCCATCCTGATGCCGCCCTGGCGGCGGCAGACAGCGCGCTCTATCGCGCCAAGGCCGAAGGCCGCGCCCGGCTGCGCGTGGCAGCCTGAAAGGGCTTGGCAGCACCAAACGCGGGAACCATCGCGGCACTTCATGATTGGGCAGGGGCGTCTTGCCCTGTCGTGCCCGCCGTCCTAAAGCCGCGGCCGACAAATCCGTCCAGTTCCAGCGCGAAAGTGTGCCGCCTTTGATCCTCTCGCCTTTCGAATGGACCATCGCCAAGCGTTACATGCTACCCGGACGCGGAGAAGCGTTTATTGCCATGGTGGCCGGCATCAGCCTGGCCGCCGTGATGCTGGGCGTGGCTGCGCTGGTGATCGTGATGAGCGTCATGAACGGCTTTCGCGCCGAACTGCTCGACAAGATCGTGGGCCTCAACGGCCACGCCGTGATCCAGGCCTATGGCGGGCGGCTGGAAGATTGGCAGGATATCCTGGCCAAGCTGGAAAAGACGCCCGGCGTCACCCGCGCTTCCCCGCTGATCGAGCAGCCGCTCTTGGCCAGCTTCAACGGCCGGGTGGAAGCCATCCTGGTGCGCGGCAATACGTCGAAGGACATCAATCGTCTGTCGGACAAGCTCAAGGCCGGCAACCTGGCCGCCTTGCAGCCCGGCAGCGACAACGTGGCAATCGGGTCGCGCCTGGCCGAAAGCCTGGGCGCGCAGGTGGGTGACACGATCACGATCATCAACCCCGCTGGTCGCTCCACCCCATTTGGCACGGTGCCGCGCCAGGTGGGCTACAAGGTCGCCGCGATCTTCGAGATCGGCGTCTACGATTACGACAATGCCTTTGTCGTCATGCCCATCCCTGATGCGCAGACCCTTCTGCTCACCGGCGATTCCATTGGCATGATTGAAGTGACGACCACCGACCCCGATACGGTGATGACCACGCTTGGCCCGCTCAAGAAGCAGCTGGAAGGCCGCGCGCAGATCACCGACTGGAAGACGATCAACGCCAGCCTGTTCGAGGCCCTGGCCGTGGAACGCGTGGCGATGTTCGTGGTGCTGTCGATCATCGTGCTGGTCGCGGTGTTCAACATCCTTTCGTCGCTGATCATGCTGGTTCGCGCCAAGACGCGCGACATCGCGATCCTGCGCACGATGGGGGCATCGCGGCGCAGCCTGCTCAAGATCTTCATGGCTATCGGCTTTGTCATCGGCGCGCTGGGGACGATCGTGGGCCTCGCGCTCGGCTTCGTGTTTCTCTATTTCCGCCAGCCGATCGTGCATCTGGTGGAACTACTCACCGGCCAGAATCTGTGGGACCCTTCGATCCGTTTCCTGACCGAACTGCCCAGCCGCAGCGACCCGGTGGAAATCATCGTGATCGCGCTGATGGCGCTGGTCCTGAGCTTCCTTGCCACCCTCTATCCCGCCTTGAAGGCGGCCAGCACCGATCCGGTGCAGGTGCTTCGTTATGAATGAGACGGCCATGAACCAACCCGTCGTCCGCCTGCGCAACCTGCGCCGCAGTTTCGAGCAGGGAGGCGTGCGCATCGACGTGCTGCGCGGTGTGAACCTCGATATCCGCCCCGGCGAAATCGTCGCGCTGCTCGGGCCATCGGGCTCGGGCAAGTCCACCATGCTGCAGGCCGTTGGCCTGCTCGAAGGCGGCTTTGAAGGCATGATTGAGATTGCCGGAACAGATGCGGCCAAGCTCAACGGCGATGCCCGCACCGTGTTGCGCCGCGATCACCTGGGTTTTGTCTATCAATTCCACCATCTTCTGCCCGATTTCAACGCCACCGAAAACGTCATCCTGCCCCAGCTCGTTTCGGGCAAGGCGGAGCGGGAGGCGCGCGAGCGGGCGACCGAACTGCTCACTGCGCTGGGCCTGGGCCACCGCCTCGACCATCGCCCCAGTCAGCTTTCGGGCGGCGAACAGCAGCGCGTTGCAGTGGCACGCGCGCTGGCCAATCGGCCGGCGCTGGTGCTGGCCGATGAGCCAACCGGCAATCTGGACGAGGCGACCGCCGACCGCGTGCTCGACGAATTTCTCAAGCTGGTGCGCGGCGAGGGCAGCGCGGCGCTGGTCGCCACGCACAACGAACGGCTTGCCGTGCGCATGGACCGGGTCATGCGTCTGAACGAGGGCGTCCTGGTGTAAGCCCAGGTTCACACAGGTATTGCTTTGCTATGGAAACCGGAGGACGCTTTGTGCGTTGCCGGGGAACCCAAGGAGGGTTTTATCAGATGAATACCACAATTCGTGCCGAAGGCCGCGCAGGTGCCCAAGATATCTGGAACGATCACGCTACGATCGTGACGCGCGATGCCGCGGGCAGCGTGCTGCATGGCTTTGCCGTGCTGCATTCGGGCAGCTTTGCTGAAATGGTCCGCATGATGGGCCGCATGCCCGAAGCCGATCGCAACGACCTCGTCATCGAAAAGTCCGGTGATCGCAGCTATGGCCCGGCCGAAGCGTTGGAACTGTTCAAGCGGGCTGACTTCCCGCTTTAATGCGGTGAACCAAGGCGTTGATTTCGGGGGCCAAGCCGTGGCAACACGGCATGGAGACGGGACCGACCCGGAGCGATGCCTGCGGAGCAATGCCATGCATGATTCTGCCATAAGCGAGCCGAAGACCATTGCCGATTTCGACGCGCGCTTGCCCAATGGTGAGCGGGTCAGCTTGGCCGACCGGGTCGGCAAAGTCGTACTGGTGGTGAACACCGCATCGAAATGCGGTTTTACCCCGCAATACGAAGGCCTGGAAACGCTATGGCGCCGTCACCGCGATGCCGGGTTCGAAATCCTGGCGTTTCCCTGCAACCAGTTCGGCGCGCAAGAGCCCGGCTCGGCTGACGAGATCGCCAGCTTTTGCCAGGTGAATTTCGGCCTGAGCTTTCCCCTGATGGCCAAGGTTGACGTCAACGGCGACGAGGCCGAACCCTTGTTCGATTGGCTCAAGGCGCAGGCGCCCGGCGTTTTGGGAACGAAGGCGATCAAATGGAACTTCACCAAGTTCCTGATCGATCGCAACGGCCATGTCGTGCGCCGCTATGCGCCCACCGACAAGCCCGAGGCGATCGAGGCTGACATTGTCGCTTTGCTTTGATGGCGTGCGAACGAATTAAGGAGCGGGGCCCCGGATCAAGTCCGGGGTGACGAGACATACGTGTGGTATAGAATTAACGTCACCCCGGACTTGATCCGGGGTCCCGCTGCTCTTCGGCCCTAGGCCGCATGCTGTGATCACCCGTCCGTGAATTGCGCATACCCCTTGCGGCGTTCCAGGCTCCTTCCGCAGCCCAGCTTGTTTCGGTTGTAAACAGTTGGAGGTTTTGTACAAAAACCCCAACCGCACAATCGACGCAGGGGGCAATCATGATCAAGCCAATTCACGCCATGCTGGCTGCCACAGCCATGGTGTCATGCCTGGCAGGCGGCGCTGCGCTGGCGCGTGATACGTCCACCGCGCCTGCCGCCACCGCGCCAGCCAGCGCAGCCGCAGCGCAGGATGCGCGCCTGGCGGCATTTCTCGACAAGGAATTTACCGCTGAATTGGCGCTGCGGCCGCAGCTGGCTACGCGCCTGGGCCGCAAGGAGGGCATGGATCGGCTGGACGACAACAGCGACGCGGGTGTGTTGCGCCGCCTGGAATGGCGGCGGGGCAGTGTTGCCCGGATGAAAGCCGCGTTTTCCCGCGATGCGCTCTCTCCCGAAGGTCGCATCAACTACGATATCTGGGCATTGGAACTCGATCGCGCCGAACTGCAATACCGTTTTCGCCGTTATCAGCCGCCGTTTTATTCCTACCTCTATTCCGTCCACGCCGAACTGCCCAATTTCCTGATCAACACGCACCAGGTGCAGGACGCTTCAGACATGGCGGCCTATATCACGCGGTTGCGCGCGATCCCGGCGGTGCTCGACACCGCGATCGGCCAATCCACCCAATCGGCGGCGATGGGCATCTTGCCGCCGCGGTTTCAGCTGGAGCGCGTGATTTCCGGCAGCAAGGGTCTGATCACCGGCGCGCCGTTCGACAACGGCCCGGCCTCGCCCTTGCTCAACGATGCCGAAACCAAGATCGCCAAACTGCTGGCGGCCAAGGCGATTTCGCCGGTGCAGGCAGCCCAGCTGACCGAGCAGGCTGTCGATGCGGTGCGCGCCTTGCAGCCAGCCTATGAGCGGGTAATCGCCTGGGCGCAGGGCAATCTGGACAAGGCGCGTTCGGGCGTGGTCGGCGTCGGCACGCTGCCGGGCGGGGCAGACTGGTATGCTGCGGCGCTGCGCCTCAACACCACGACCGACCTGACGCCCGAACAAATTCACCAGACCGGCCTTGCCGAAGTGACGCGCATCAATGCCGCTGAAGATGCCCTGGCGCGCAAGGGCGGGTTTGCCGATGCTGCTGCGCTGCGGGCCGATATCGTCGCGAAGGACCCGCCGCGCCCGTGGACCGACGAACTGCGCGCGGCGCGCCTGGCCAAGTCCAACGCCATCGTCAATGCCAACCGGGCCCTGTTGCCCAAGGTGTTTACCATGCTTCCTGCCTATGGCACCGAAGTGGTGCGCGAGCCGGCGTTCAGCGAGGTGGCCGGTGGCGCTGCGCATGCCGCCTTTGCCAGCGCCGATGGCAAGCGCCCAGGACGCGTATGGCTCCACATGCTGGGCGAGAAAGACCCTGATGCCACGCTTTATACGCTGATGTGCCACGAGGGCATTCCCGGCCACTTGATGCAGGGCGATATCCAGGTGCGGCAGACCGGCACGCCGCAGTTCCGCAAGGCCTATACCTATGTCGCGTTCAGCGAGGGCTGGGCGCTCTATGCCGAGCGGCTGTGCAGCGAAATGGGGGCGTTCCCCGATGCCGCCGCCGATCTGGAGCGGCTGGACGCCGAACTGTTCCGCGCTGCGCGCCTTGTGGTGGACACCGGCATCCATGCCAAGGGCTGGTCGGAAGATCAGGCGGTGCAATACCTGATCGATACCGCGCATCTGCCGGCGCAGCAGGCCCGTTCGGAAGTGCGGCGCTATATCACCGTGCCGGGGCAGGCGACCGGCTACAAGGTGGGCATGCTGCGAATCGTCGCGCTGCGGGAAAAGGCGCAGGCGGTCCTGGGCACCAAGTTCGATCTGCGCGGCTTCAACGATCTGGTGGTGAGCGCCGGTTCGGTGCCGCTGTCGGTGCTGGAAGGACGGGTTGACGCCTGGATTGACGGCCAGCGGGCCAAGGGGTGATGCTTATCTGTTGATGAGGGCACGCAGCCCCTCAAAATCGGGCGAAGGCCATGCTATCTTTATGCCATGGCCTTCGCACCCTTCGTTCCGCTGCGCGTCTTCTCGTCGTACACCATGCTGGACGGGGCGATCGACCCCAAGGCGATTGCCAAGACCGCGGAAAAGCGCGGGTTTCCCGCCGTTGCCATTACCGACCGCAACGGCCTTTACGGCAGTGCTGCCTTTGCCAAGGCGTGCAAGGACGGCGGCGTCCAGCCGATCATCGGCACCATGCTGGCCGTCGCCCGCCCCGAACGCGAGGGCGCATCCAGCCCCGGCTTTGGCCCGCAGGCGCCAACGATCGATTGGCTGGCGCTCTATGCCCAGGATGCGCGGGGCTATGACAATATCTGCCACCTGGTCAGCCGGGCCCACCTCGATCGCCCGCTGGAGCATGCACCGCACGTGCTGCTGTCCGATCTGGAAGGCTATACCGACAGCCTGATCTGCCTGACCGCCGCGGGCGAGGGCGCGCTGGTGCGCCTGCTGGCCGGCGAACAGCAGTCTGCGGCCGAAGCCTATTGCACGCGGTTGCAGGCGCTGTTTCCCGATCGGCTCTATATCGAAGTGGCACGCCGCAACGAGGCCAGCGAGGAAGCAGCCGAAGAGGCGCTGATCGCGCTGGCCTATGCCCGCGAGCTGCCGCTGGTGGCGACCAATCCGGCCTGCTTTGCCGACGCGCAGTTCTATGATGCGCACGATGCCATGCTGTGCATCGCCAGTTCCACCCATGTCGACAGCCCGGATCGCCCGCGATCATCGGCACAATGGTGGATCAAGCCGATCGAGGCGATGCAGGAGCTGTTTGCCGACCTGCCCGAGGCATTGGCCAACACCCTGGTGGTGGCGCAGCGCACCGCCTGCATTCCGCCCAAGCGCAAGCCGATCCTGCCCAGCCTGGCTGGCGACAAGGAAGGGGAGGCGCTGGCCTGCGCGCGCGACAGCCGCACTGGCCTGGTCGAGCGGCTCAAGCCCTATTACCCGGAAAACTGCCACGCCGAATTGGCGCAAGTCCTGTGCCTGGAGCCCGAGGCAGAACCGGATGGCGCGGACTACCCCGAACTTGTCGCGGCGGGGGTGTGGGACGAGGTGCTGGAATACCGCAAGCGGTTGGAGTTCGAGGTTTCGATCATCAACCGCATGGGCTTTGGCGGCTACTTCCTGATCGTGGCCGACTTTATCAAGTGGGCCAAGGATCATGACATTCCGGTGGGGCCGGGGCGTGGTTCGGGCGCCGGCTCGCTGGTCGCCTGGGCGCTGACCATCACCGACCTTGATCCGATCAAGCTGGGCCTGCTGTTCGAACGCTTCCTCAACCCGGAACGCGTATCGATGCCAGACTTCGATATCGACTTTTGCGAAACGCGGCGTGGCGAAGTGATCCGCTATGTCCAGGCCAAATATGGCGCCGATCACGTGGCGCAGATCATCACATTCGGTAAGCTGAAAGCGCGCGCCGTGCTGCGCGATACCGGACGCATCCTGCAGATGAGCTATGGCCAGACCGACCGGCTGTGCAAGATGGTGCCCAACCATCCCACCGATCCCTGGACGCTGGAGCGTGCGCTCAACGGCGTGATGGAATTGAAGCGCGAGTATGATCGCGATCCCGAGGTCAAGCGCTTGATCGACCTGGCGCGCCAGTTGGAAGGCCTGCCGCGCAACAGCTCTACCCACGCGGCGGGCGTGGTGATCGGGGACCGGCCGCTGGCGCAACTGGTGCCGCTCTATCGCGATCCCCGGTCAGACATGCCGGTGACCCAGTTCGACATGAAGCATGTCGAGGACGCAGGGCTGGTCAAGTTCGACTTCCTCGGCCTCAAGACCTTGTCGGTGCTGCGCAAGGCAGTGGATCTGCTGGCCAAGCGGCAGATCACGATCGACCTGTCGCTGCTGCCGCTCGATGATGCGGCGGTCTATCGCCTGCTCCAGGTGGGTGACACGGTCGGTGTGTTCCAGCTGGAATCGGAAGGCATGCGGCGCACGCTGGCGGCGGTGAAGCCCACCAATTTCGGTGACATCATCGCGCTCGTCTCGCTCTATCGCCCTGGCCCGATGGACAACATTCCGCTGTTCGGACGCCGCAAGAACGGGCTGGAAGCGATTGAATATCCGCATGAAAAGCTGTCGGTCATTCTGGCGGAAACCTATGGCATTTTTGTTTACCAGGAACAGGTGATGCAGGCCGCGCAGATCCTGGCGGGCTATTCGCTGGGTGACGCTGACTTGCTGCGCCGCGCCATGGGCAAGAAGATCCAGGCGGAAATGGACCAGCAGCGCCTGCGCTTCGTGGCCGGGTGCAAGGAGGTTTCGCAGATCGAGGCGGGCAAGGCCAACGAACTGTTCGACTTGATCGACAAGTTCGCCGGCTATGGCTTCAACAAGAGCCACGCTGCCGCCTATGCCTTGCTGGCCTATCACACCGCGTGGTTCAAGGCGCATTACCCGCACGAATTCTATGCCGCGTCGATGTGCTTCGACATGCACCAATCGGAAAAGCTCAACATCTTTGTCGACGACATGCGCCGCAACGGCGTGGCGCTGGCGGGGCCTGACATCAACCATTCCGAAGCCGAATTCACCGTGGAGCGGACCGCCGATGGCCACGCCGTGCGCTATGCCCTGGCTGGCCTGCGCAACGTGGGGGAAAAGGCGATGGACGCGATCGTCGCGGAGCGGGAGGGGAGTGGCCCGTTCGCCTCGCTCGACGATCTGTTCAAGCGCATTCCCGCCGGCTCGATGAACCGGCGCCAGCTCGAAGCCTTGGCGGCAGCCGGCGCGCTCGATGGGTTGGAGCCGAACCGGGCCAAGATCATTGCCAACGCCGAACTGCTGATGGCCGTGACCGATGAAGCGGTGCGCAGCCGCACCTCTGGCCAGGGCGGCCTGTTTGGCGGCGATGGGCATGATCAGCCGGCCACGCGCCTGGCGGAAACCAAGCCATGGAGCCGCGCCGACCAGATGGCGGCCGAGCGCGAGAACTTCGGCTTCTATTTCGCCGCGCACCCGGTGGAGGAATACCGCGCCGTGGCGACGGCCAATGGTGCCCGCACCTATGGCAGCCTGATGGCGGGTTCTGGTGATGGCGGTGGCGCCGCGCGATCGGCGGCGGTCATGGCGGCGCTGGTGGAAAACGTCCAGAAGCGCAAGACCAAGCGCGGCAAGGACTTTGTCATGGCCGATTTTTCCGACAGCAGCGGGCTGTTTTCGGCCTCGTGCTTTGAAGAAACCCTGGTCGACGATTTCGTCGCCTGGGCGCGCGAAGGCACGTGCGTGCTGCTCAATGTCGAACTCGATCGGCCCAACCCTGACGAGCCGCCACGCGTGACCGTGCGCGGCGCCCGCCCGCTGTCGAGCGTGACCAGCGCGGCGCGCATGCACCTGACGCTGGACGTGACACGCGAGGATGCCCTGCGCGAACTGGCGCTGCTCTTGCCGCGCGAGCCCGATGGCAAGGGCGAAGTGATCGCCCGGCTGCGCACCGCGAGTGGGGCAGAGCCGCGGGTGCGGCTGGGGCGCAATTTCAAGCTCGACAGCGATTTGATCGAACGGCTGGTGCCGATCGAGGGGCTGGCCAACATGGCGCTGACGGCCAAGGCCGACCTGCGGCTGGTGAAATAACACGTCAGCCGGGCGACAAGACCCGGCAGTAACGAAAGGGCAGAGCGATGCTGGGCGGAATGCAGGACTGGCCGCTGCGCGTGGGCCGCTTGGTCGATCACGCCGCGCGAGAGCATGGCACGCGGGCGATCGTCAGCCGCTGGGCCGATGGCCGCGAAACCGAAACCACCTGGAGAGAGGTGCGCGACGATGCGGCGCGGCTGGCAGCCACGCTGCGCCGCGTCGGTGTTCAGCCCGGTGATCGCGTGGCCACGCTGGCCATGAACCACGCCCATCACCTGGCTGCCTGGTATGGCATTCCCGGCGCCGGGGCGGTGCTGCACACGGTGAACCCGCGCCTGTTCGACGATCAACTCGAATTCATCGTCAACCACGCCGAAGACCGGGTCATGCTGTTCGACTCGGTCTTCGCGCCGCTGGTCGAGCGGATGAAGTCGCGCTGGCCCAGCGTGGAGCACTACGTCTGCTTTGACAGCGACGGGCCTGCGCCGGCCTTTGCCGATTGGATCGGCGATGACCGCGCCGATTGGCTGGAGGGTGACGAGCGCGAAGCCTGCATGCTGAGCTATACCAGCGGCACCACGGGCAATCCCAAGGGCGTGCTTTATTCGCATCGGTCCACCGTGCTGCACGCGCTCTCGATGCTGCAACGGCAGGTGTTTGGCCTGGAAAGCCGCAGTGTGATGCTGCCGATCGTGCCGATGTTCCACGCGGCCTGCTGGGGCGCGCCGTGGGCAGCGGCCAGCGTGGGGGCCAAGCTGGTCTTTTCCGCCGTGGCCGAGCCGGCCGTGCTGTGCGATCTGCTGCATCGCCACGCGGTAACCGCCGTGGCGGGTGTGCCCACGGTCTGGCTGGGGCTGACGCAATATGTCGATGCCACGGCCGATGGCGCCTTTCCGCCGGCGCTGCGCGATGTGCTGTGTGGCGGATCGGCCCTGCCACGCACCCTGGTGGAGCGGTTCATGGCGGCGGGGCTGCGCGTCAGCCATGCCTGGGGCATGACCGAAACCTCGCCCATCGGCACGTCTGGCGGTGAGCCGTGGAACTGGGACACGCTCGATTTCCAGGCGCAGGTCTCGCTCAAGGCGATGCAGGGGCGCCCGCCGTTTGGCGTGGAGATGCGCTGCGTCGATCTGGGCGATGCCACGCGCGTGCTGCCCCGCGATGGCAAGACAGCAGGCGCGCTGCAGGTTCGTGGGCCGTGGGTGATCCAGCGCTATTTCAAGGCCGAGGCCGATGCCGTGGATGGCGACGGCTGGTTCGACACCGGCGATGTGGCGATTCTCCACCCCGAGGGCACGTTGCAGATCACCGACCGGACCAAGGACGTGATCAAATCCGGCGGCGAATGGATCAGCTCGGTCGATCTGGAAAACATCGCCGTTGGCCATCCGGCCGTGGCCGAAGCCGCCGCGATCGGCATTCCCCATCCGCGCTGGGACGAACGCCCGCTGCTGGTGGTGGTGCTGCGCCCTGGAATGACCGCCACGGCGGATGACCTGCGCGACTATCTGGCCAGCCGGGTTGCCAAATGGTGGCTTCCCGATGCCGTGGTCTTTGTCGAAAGCCTGCCGCACACCGGCACCGGCAAGATTTCCAAGAAGGATCTGCGCGCACAATTCCATGGCTTTTCATGGGATCAAGCGCCATCATCGGCGGCAATCAACGGGAGAGAACCATGATCGTCACGACCACCGAAAACATCGCCGGCCATGAAGTGGTGGAAAGCCTGGGGCAGGTTTTCGGCGTGGTGGTGCGCAGCCGCGGCCTGGCTGGCAACATCGTGGCGGGCCTGCGCACGATCATTGGCGGCGAGATCAAGGAATATTCGGCGCTGGTCGAAGATACGCGGCGCCACGCGATCGATCGGCTGGTGATGAATGCGCGGCTGATGGGTGCCGACGCCGTGGTGATGATGCGTTTCGATTCCGGCTCCATCGGCCAGACCATGAACGAGGTGGTGGCCTATGGCACGGCCGTGAAGCTGGCCAGGCCGTGACCGGCGGGGCGCGCATCGCCGCGCTGGTGACGGCGGGGCTGGTCGGCCTGGGCGGAGTGGCCCTGCATCTGGTGACGGGTCATGGCTGGGGCCTGATCGGCCTTGGCGCGGTGATTGCGTTGGGCACGCTGTTCGAAGGGCGTTACCGCGCGCGCCTGCCCGAAGGACAGGTGCAGTGGCAGCGCACCGGCGAGTGCGAAGTGGACGTGGAAACCGGCGCGGTGGTGGAAGTGTGGTACGATCCGCTGACCGGCGCGCGCAAGTATGAGCCGGTCGCGGATTAATTGGGCGCTCAGGTTTCCACCACCCCCAACCCCCTCCTCTTCAGAGGAGGGGGTTGGGGGTGGTGGAAATCATGCGCCGCACCTCTCAAAACAAGTTCATCTGCCCATCCCGCGAAGGCGCGCGGAACTGGCTGCAATCCAGATCGAGCCGCTCTTGCGGGATGCCGGCGCGGCGCAACGCCAGGCGAAAGCGGGTGCGGACGAGATCGGCCCAAACGCCCTTGGGCTTCATCCGGGTATGGAAGCTGGCGTCATAATCCTTGCCGCCACGCATCGATTGCACGGTGTGCATCACCTTGGCGGCGCGGTCGGGAAAATGGGTATCGAGCCATTCGCGGAACAGCGGCGCGACCTCGTGCGGCAGGCGCAGCATGATCCAGCTGGCCGAGCGCACGCCAAGGGCGCCGGCGTCCATCAGGATCTGTTCGAGGAACTGATCGGTAATGGCCGGGATGATCGGCGAGACGCCGACATGCGCGGGAACCCCGGCCTCCACCAAAGTACCGAGCGCCGCCATGCGCTTGGCCGGGCTGGCGGCGCGCGGTTCGAGCAGGCTGGACAGGCGCGGATCGAGGCTGGTGATCGAGATGCCGACCGCCACCAGCCGGCGCGCCGCCAGGGCGCGCAGCAGATCGAGATCATCCAGCACGCGCGCAGACTTGGTGGTGATGGTGACGGGGTGGCCCACGTCCAGGCACAGTTCCAGCACCTGGCGCGTGATGCGATAATCCCGCTCGATCGGCTGATAGGGATCGGTGTTGGTGCCCATGGCCAGCGGCCTTGGGCTATATCCGCGCTTGGCAAAGGCCTGGCGCAGAAGCACCGCCGCCTGCGGTTTGGCAAACAGCTTCGTCTCGAAATCCAGGCCCGGCGAGAGATCGTGATAGGCGTGGGTTGGCCGGGCGTAGCAATAGATGCAGCCATGCTCGCAGCCGCGATAGGCATTGACGCTGCGGTCAAACGGAATGTCGGGAGAGGCGTTGAAGGTGAGGACCGACTTGGGAAATTCCTCGGTCACTGTCGTGCGCAGGGGCGGGGCGGCGCCGTCGATATCGGGCGCCATGTCGCGCCAGTCGCCATCGGCCTCGCGCTGGGCAAGGCCAAAGCGCGTGGGCACCGCGCCGGATTGCGCACCCCTGCCTTTGATCGGTTGCATGCATGAGAACATAGCATGAACATGCGGGCAGGGGAAGGCTGATCCTCCCCGGCACGGGGAGGGGGACCGCCGCGAAGCGGTGGTGGAGGGGTGTTTGCCCCTCACACGGCGCGTCTGGTTGGCAATCCCCTCCACCACGCTTCGCGCGGTCCCCCTCCCCGGGCCGGGGAGGAGCTTACTTTTCGAGCAGCCTTGGCATCAGTTCGACGAAGTTGCAGGGGCGATTGCGGCTGTCGAGCTGTTCGGCGAGGATGCCGTCCCAGCCATCCTTCACCGCGCCGTTCGAGCCGGGCAGGGCAAAGATATAGGTGCTGCGCGCCACCACGGCGCAGGCGCGGGACTGGATCGTGCTGGTGCCGATGGTCTTGTAGCTGAGCCAGCGGAACAGCTCACCAAAGCCGGGAATGTCGCGGGTCTTTACCCGGTCGAGCGCCTCTGGCGTCACGTCGCGGCCGGTCAGGCCGGTGCCGCCGGTGATCACCACGGCATCGACCTTGGGATCGTCGATCCAGTTGTTGAGCCGCGTGGCGATGACGCCAGCATCGTCCTTGTCGATGCCGCGCGCCACCAGGGCGTGTCCGGCATCGCGAATGCGCTGGGCAAGGATGTCGCCCGAGGTGTCCTCATCCGGTCCGCGCGTGTCGGACACGGTGAGCAGGGCGATGTTGATCGGCTTGAAAGTGCGCGTCGTGTCTATGGCCATGGCGGCGTGATGCGCTCAATTCCCGCCCATCGCAACCCGGACATTGTCTGCGCCGGCCAGGCCCGGGAACTTGGGCCACAAGCCCTGGACCAGGCCGATCCGGCTATCCGACGGGCCACCGGCCTGACGTTCATACATCCAGTAGTTGCGCATCACGGCCGAAACATAGCCGCGCGTTTCCCAATAGGGGATCGATTCCATCCACAGCAGCGGATCACCCTGGTCCTTCACCTGGGTGTTCCAGCGCGCCACCGGCATCGGGCCGGCGTTGTAGGCGGCGATCACCTTGGGCAGCAGCCCGCCGGTGGCGCCATTGTCGCGCAGCCGCGTGAGGTAGGTCTGGCCAAACGCCAGGTTCACGCCGGGCAGATCAAGCTGGGTATCACGGCCCTGCATGACCGGATCGGCCCGTGCCATGTCACGCGCGGTGCCAGGCAGCACCTGCATCAGACCCTTGGCGCCAGCCGGGCTGGTCACGGCGGTGCGGAAGTTCGATTCCTGCAGCGAGTGGGCAAAGAGCAGCGCGGGATCGACTTTCCAGCCATTGGCCGGCACCCACTTGGGCGCGGGGAAGCGTGCCGCTTCATCGGCGCGCGCGCCAGCCGGGGCGTTATAGGCCATCCACAGCTGGGTGGATGGCAGGCCCAGGTCGCGCGCCAGGCGCGAAAGCGGGGCATACTGGCTGGGTGCACCGATCCGCGCCTGATAGCGCAGCACATCGTCGGCCAGACCATCCTCACCGATTTCAGCAAGCTGGACGGCGAGGCGCACATTGTTGACATCGCGAAGCGATTGCCAATCGGTAGCGGAGAAATCAGGCGCTGGGGGCGGCGTCGCGCTGCGCAGGCCCAGCGCCTCTGCGGCCATCATGCCATAGAGCGTGTCGCTGTTGCGGGCAGCCGCGCGCAGCATGCCGGACACCTTTTCCGGCTGGCGGCAGCGCACCATGGCGCGGCTGGCCCAGTAATAGCCGGCGGAAACCAGTTCCGGGTTGCTGCCCTGCGTCGCTGCCTGCTGGAACGCATCAGCCGCGGCCATGCAATCGTCCATGCGCCAGGCAGCGAGGCCGGCGGTCCACAGCGCCTCGGCCACCCATGGGCCAGAGCCGCCCTGCGTGGCGGACAGCGCGACGAGCCGGGCGTTGGCATCGTCGTTTTCGATGTAGAAGCTCCAGCCGACCTTCTGGCGCCATTCGGCGCGGGCGTCCGAGGAAAGGTTGGCGTCGATCCCATCGAGCAGCACGCGCGCGCCGGTGGGGTCATCAGCCTTGATCCGCTCTTGAATGGCCTGGGCCACGCTATCGGGCATCGTGCCATCGGCAATGCTGCGCGGGCGGGTGCGGCGCGGCGTGCTGGGCAGCGTGGCGAACGATTGCGCGCTGGGCGTTATCGGCAGCGAGATGGCCCCGCGCTTGAGCGCCAGGCGGCCGAGCTGGTCGGTCCACGGCAGATCGGGCGCGCGGGCGATCAGATCGGTGAGCGAGGCGAGATCCGCCTTGGGCGAGGTGGCAGCCAGATAATACTGCGCGCGGGCTACGGCCTGAAGCGGGCCATCGCTGCGCTGGGCCAGCATGGTCTGGACATTGATCCAGTCCTGCCGCTCGATCGCGGCGAACAGCTGGGTGTAATAGGTGCGGTCGTCCTGGCTGAGCAGGGTTGGCACCGCGGTGCGGTCTGCCCGGCTGCGGAAGTACTCCACGGCCGCGCTGTTGGCGTGTGCAGGCGCGGCCAGGCCGGCGATGCAGGCAAGGGCTGCAGCCGGCAGGCAAGCGCGGTGAAAGCGCCGGATCATCACGTCAGGTCTGTTCCCGTCCAGTCAAGCAAGCGGTTCCACAAGGCCGCCTTGTGCGCCGGGCGAGCCACGAGCGCCGCAAGATCGTATGCGAAAACCGCAGGTACGCATCCACCGTCATGGTTAAACTCTCGTAAATCGGCAGCATTATTCGGCAAGCTGTGGCCAAGAAGCGTTGAAATGCCGCTACGGCCCAGGATCAGCACGCGTTGGGGAGCTGCCAGCGCGGCGTGATGGGCGAGGAGTGCGCCCAGGCCTTCTGCCCGCAACTGGCCCCAATCGGGCATCGGCACATGCACCGGCAGGGCGGCGGCGCAATAGACCTGATCGCGTGCCAGGCCCAATGCGGCCAGCATTCCGTCCACTACCTTGCCGCCTCGGCCGCTGAGCAGGCCGGCCTCGTCATCCGCCTCGGGCATGGGCAACAGGATCATCAGCGGCGCGCCGGTCGGGCCAGCGGGTGCAATGCGGCGTGCCGGTGGGAAGGGCAGGCTGGGCGTTTCCAGCCACCAGGCGTGGAAATCATCAAGGGTTTGCGGCCAATCCCGCGCCAGGCCGCCCATCGCCGGCGGCGGTGGTGGCGGCGCAAAGCTGGCAGCGCCATTTCCGGCCTTGGCATTGGCCTTGGCCGCAGCCTTGCGGTCGCTTTCCAGCCAGGATTGCGGCGTATCGCTCAACATTCCATCGAGCCCGGCGTCGTCCCACCAAGCAAAGGCAGCGTCGACCAGGGCAGACAGGGAATGGCCGGCGGCCGTGCCGGCAGGGGGCTGGCTCATGCCGCAACCTGGGGCGCGATGCCTTTTTGTCTCATGAGGCAGCTTGTCATGCACACCCTATTGACCTTGGGCGCCCCAGCTTTCAAGGCTGCGCTGCATAATCGCGTGATTAACAGCCCACAGCACGAACGGGCGATGGAGCGGGGACGATGAGCGAACGGGAATCGATGCCTTATGACGTGGTGATCGTCGGTGGTGGGCCTGCAGGCCTGGCTGCCGCGATCCGGGTGAAGCAGCTCAATCCCGAACTTTCGGTGTGCATCCTGGAAAAGGGCTCCGAAATCGGCGCGCATATCCTGTCTGGCGCGGTGGTCGATCCCAAGGCGTTGGACGAACTGCTGCCCGAATGGCGCACCATGGGCTGCCCGATGGCCGAAGTGCCGGTGACCGACAACTGGCACTGGGTGCTGACCAAGACCAAGAAGTACGCCATCCCGCACTGGCCGATGCCGCCGTTCATGTCGAACGAGGGCAACTACACCGGTTCGCTTGGCAACCTGTGCCGCTGGCTGGCCGAACAGGCGACCGAACTCGGCGTGGAAATCTTCCCCGGCTTCCCCGCTGCCGAAGTGCTGTTCAACGAGGCCGGCGCCGTGATAGGCGTGGCCACGGGCGACATGGGCGTGGCCAAGGATGGCAGCCACAAGGGCGATTACCAGCCCGGCATGGAACTGCATGCCAAGTACACCCTGTTTGCCGAGGGTGCGCGCGGCAGCCTGACCAAGCGGCTCAAGCAGCATTACGATCTTGAGCGCGATTGCCAGCCGCAGGTCTATGGCCTGGGTATCAAGGAATTGTGGGACATCGATCCGGCCAAGCACGTGCCGGGCCGCGTGCTGCACACCCAGGGCTGGCCCCTTTCGGAAAGCAATTCGTGGGGCGGCGGGTTCCTCTATCACCAGGCCAACAACCAGGTGGCCTTGGGCTTTGTCACCGCGCTCGATTACGCCAACCCCTATGTCTATCCCTACGAGGAATTCCAGCGCTGGAAGCAGCACCCGGAAATCCGCGCCATCCTGGAAGGTGGCCGCCGCGTGGCCTATGGCGCGCGCGCGATCAACGAAGGCGGCTGGCAATCAGTGCCGCGCCTCTCGTTCCCCGGTGGCGCGCTGATCGGCTGCTCGGCCGGTTTCGTCAACGTGCCGCGCATCAAGGGCAGCCATACCGCGATGAAAAGCGGCATGCTGGCGGCCGAGGCGATCGTGGCGGCAGCCGCCGCCGGGCGTGAACATGACGACATGGTGGAATACGATGCCGCCGTGCGCGACAGCTGGATCGCCAAGGAACTCAAGCTGGTGCAGAACGCCCAGCCGCTGGTGTCGAAGTTCGGCGGTTCGTGGGGCACGATCCTGGCCGGGGCCGACATGTGGGCCCGCGTGCTCAAGGTCAATCCGGTCAAGGGCCTCAAGCATCATACCGATGCCGAGGCGACGCAGCGCGCCGATCTCTACAAGCCGATCGCCTATCCCAAGCCCGATGGTGTGATCAGCTTCGATCGCCTGACCAGCGTGTCGTTCTCGTACACCAATCACGAGGAAGACCAGCCGTGCCACCTGGTGTTGAAAGACCCCGAGGTGCCCACGCGCGTCAACCTGCCGCTCTATGCCGGGCCAGAGGCGCGGTTCTGCCCGGCGGGTGTCTATGAATTCGTGGGTGTGGAAGAAGGCACGCCGCGTTTGCAGATCAACGCGCAGAACTGCGTGCACTGCAAAACCTGCGACATCAAGGACAAGACCCAGAACATCGACTGGGTCACGCCCGAAGGTGGTGGCGGTCCCAATTATCCCAATATGTAAGGCCCCGTTGTTCAGACCATGCATGAAACGGCCTTTGCCAAGATCAACCTGGCGCTGCACGTTCGCGCGCGGCGCCAGGACGGCTATCACGCGCTGGAAACTGCGTTCGCCTTTGTCGATGCGGGCGATGAACTGGCAGTAAGCCCGGCAGCGCAGGATGCCTTGCGCGTGGTGGGTGAATTCGGCGGTGAACTGGCCGATCCGTTTGGCAATATCGTGGCCAAGGCGCTGACTACGCTGCCGCGTGAGCAAGGCTGGGCGGTCACGCTGGAAAAGCGCTTGCCGGTGGCGGCCGGGCTGGGTGGTGGATCGGCCGACGCCGGCGCGGTGTTTCGCCTGGTCGAGCGGGCGCAGGGCCTGCCGAAGGATTGGCACGCGCGCGCCGCTGCGCTGGGCGCCGATGTGCCCGCTTGCGTAGCGAGCCAAGCCTGCATCGGGCGCGGCACCGGCACCGAGCTGGAAGCGGTGGACAATGACTTGGCAGGGTGCCCGGTGCTGCTGGTCAATCCGCGCATTCCGCTGGCGACCGGACCGGTGTTCAAGGGCTGGGATGGCGTCGATCGCGGCCCGCTGCCTACCGGAAACCTGCGCACCATCGCGCTGGACGGGCGCAACGATCTGGAAGCACCGGCGCTGGCGCTGGTGCCGCAAATCGGTGAGGTGCTCGCCGCGCTGCGCGCCACGGGCGCCTGGCTGGTGCGCATGTCTGGGTCTGGCGCAACTTGCTTTGCGCTGTTTGACGATACGGCCGCGCGCGATGCCGCGCAGGCGGCCATGCCTGGCGCATGGTGGACGCTGGCCGGAGCGTTGCGATGAGCGCCGAGGCCTGGACCCTGTTGGGCACGCCCACAACAGGTGGGGTGCTGATCGTTTCCGACCACGCATCGGCGCGTGTGCCGGGCGATATCGATCTGGGCATCGATCCTGCCTTGTTGAGCCAGCATATGGCCATCGACATTGGCGTTGCCGGCATTGCCGCCATTCTGGCGCAAACCTCGGGCGTGGCGGCATTCCTGGGCGGGGTGAGCCGTCTGGTCTGTGATTTCAATCGCGATGCCGATGCGCCGGGCGTTGTGCCCGAAGCGAGCGACGGGCATGTGATCCCCGGCAACCGGCTCGACGCCGCTGCTCGCGCAGGGCGGCTGGCGCGGTTCTTCGATCCTTATCATACCGCGCTGGCGCGAATACTGGCGGCGAATGAACCGGCGCTAATCCTTTCACTGCATAGCTTTACGCCGCGTCTTTCAAGTGATCCCGAACAGCAGCGGCCATGGCATGTCGGCGTGTTGTACAACGACGATACGCGCGCCGCACATCTGGCGCTCAATTGGCTGGGTCAAGAGCCGGGCCTGTGCGTGGGCGATCAGCAGCCCTATTCGGGGCGTCTGCTCAATGCCACGATGAACCGCCATGCCGAGGCGCACGGGCGGGCGTATGTGGGGCTGGAACTGCGCCAGGATCTGATTGGCGACGCGGCGGGCCAGGCGGAGTGGGCCGCGCGGCTCTCCCGGTTGTTGCCAGCGGTGGTTGCGGGCCTCGCCAAAAAGTCGCAAATGTAACCTTGGACGCGTCGGCTCACGTGGAGTAGGGGCACGTGCTTGCGCCTGCGCGGCGCGAGAAAATTGCATGCCTGGAGTTTTCGAACAATGCCCGCCTACCGCTCCCGCACCTCTACCCACGGCCGCAACATGGCGGGCGCGCGCAGCCTGTGGCGCGCAACGGGGATGAAGGATGGCGATTTCGGCAAGCCGATCGTCGCCGTGGTAAACTCGTTCACGCAGTTCGTGCCGGGCCACGTCCACCTCAAGGACCTGGGCCAGATGGTGGCGCGCGAGATCGAGGCTGCGGGCGGCGTTGCCAAGGAATTCAATACCATCGCGGTGGATGATGGCATCGCCATGGGCCACGACGGCATGCTCTATTCGCTGCCGAGCCGCGATCTGATTGCCGACAGCGTGGAGTACATGGTCAACGCGCACTGCGCCGACGCCATGGTGTGCATCTCCAACTGCGACAAGATCACGCCGGGCATGCTGATGGCGGCGATGCGCATCAACATTCCCGTGGTGTTCGTGTCGGGCGGGCCGATGGAAGCCGGCAAGGTGGTGCTGCGTGGCAAGGAACACGCGCTCGATCTGGTCGATGCCATGGTCGTGGCCGCCGATGACAACTACACCGACGAGGAAGTGGCTGATATCGAGCGGTCGGCTTGCCCGACCTGCGGCTCTTGCTCCGGCATGTTCACCGCCAATTCGATGAACTGCCTGACCGAAGCACTCGGCCTGTCCTTGCCCGGCAACGGCTCCACCCTGGCCACCCATGCCGATCGCCAGCGCCTGTTCCTGGAAGCAGGTCGCCTGGCGGTGGACCTGTGCAAGCGCTATTACGAAGAGGGTGACGAGAGCACCCTGCCGCGCTCGATCGCCAACTTCCGCGCGTTTGAAAACGCGATGAGCCTGGATATCGCCATGGGCGGTTCGACCAATACTGTTCTGCACCTGTTGGCCGCCGCGCACGAGGCCGGGGTCGATTTCACCATGGCCGACATCGATCGCCTGTCGCGCCGGGTGCCGGTGCTGTCCAAGGTGGCGCCCGCCAAGAACGACGTGCACATGGAAGACGTGCACCGTGCCGGCGGGATCATGGCGATCCTGGGCGAACTGGACCGCGCCGGGCTGCTGCACACCGATACGCCCACGGTGCACGCCCGCACCATGGCCGATGCGCTGGCGCAGTGGGACGTGGCGCGCACCAATGCGCCCTCGGTACAGGAGTTCTATCGCGCGGCCCCTGGCGGCGTGCCCACGCAGACCGCATTCAGCCAGAGCCGCCGCTGGGCCGAGCTGGACCTCGATCGCGAAAACGGCGTGATCCGCAGCGCCACCCATGCCTTCAGCCAGGACGGCGGGCTGGCCGTGCTGGCCGGCAACATCGCCGCCGACGGCTGCATCGTGAAAACAGCGGGCGTGGATGAAAGCATCCTCACGTTCACCGGCCCGGCCAAGGTCTATGAAAGCCAGGACGCCGCGGTGACCGCGATCCTCACCGGCCAGGTGGTGGAAGGCGACGTGGTGCTGATCCGCTATGAAGGGCCCAAAGGCGGCCCCGGCATGCAGGAAATGCTCTATCCCACCAGCTATTTGAAGTCCAAGGGCCTGGGCAAGGCCTGCGCGCTGGTGACGGACGGGCGCTTTTCGGGCGGCAGCTCGGGCCTGTCGATCGGCCACGTCTCGCCCGAGGCGGCCGAGGGTGGAGCGATCGGCCTAGTGGAAACCGGTGACCTGATCGCCATCGACATTCCTGGCCGCAAGATCGACGTGCTGGTGTCGGCCGATGAACTCGCCCGCCGTCGCGCCGCGATGGAGGCCAAGGGCGCCGATGCCTGGCAACCGGCCAAGCCGCGCGCGCGCAAGGTTTCGGTGGCGTTGCAGGCCTATGCCGCGATGACCACGAGCGCGGCGCGCGGCGCGGTGCGCGATCTGGCGCAGTTGAAGCGGAGCTGATGCTGCGCGCGGCCGCCCTGCTGCCGCTGCTGGCGCTGGCTGCCTGCGGGCAGGGCGCCGGCTCTGCGCCGGAACGGCCGATGGTCACTATCGAATGCGCCACCGATGGCGCCACGGCCTTTGCGCGCGATTGCAAGGTGGAGCCGGTGATGGAACAGGGCCGGCACCTGTTGGTCGTGCACCATCCGGCTGGCGGATTTCGCCGCCTGCTCAAGGTCGATGACGGGCGCGGCGTGGTGACGGCAGACGGTGTGGTGCCTGCCCAGGTGGCGTGGCTGGCCGATGGCCGGCTGGAAGTGACGGTGGGCAGCGACCGCTATCGCTTTCCCGCCAAAGTGAAGGCCGACGCCCCGGCCAGTGCCCCGGCTGGACCCGATGCTCCCGCCAAGCCCTGACCCTGCGCAAATCCTCACCGTCGCGCAGATGCGCGCCGCCGAAGACGCCCTGATCGCCGCTGGAACCGATGTCCATGCGCTGATGCAGCGGGCCGGGCGCGGCGCCGGGGAATGGGTGCGCCGGGTGGCGGCCGGGCGGCGCGTGACCGTGCTGTGCGGGCCGGGCAACAACGGCGGCGATGGCTATGTCATCGCGCAATATCTGGCCGAGGCGGGCTTGCGCGTGTGCGTGATCGCGCCCAGGCCGCCCGCCACTCCGGCGGCGCAGCGGGCGCGGGCGCTGTATGCCGGCACCGTTATGGAAAGCGCGGCTGACGGGCTGGGCGGGGTGCTGGTCGATTGCCTGTTCGGCAGCGGGCTGGCCCGGCCGCTGGACGATGCATCGGCGGCGATGCTGGCGCAACTGGCCGCGCGGCACGCCTATCGGATCGCGATCGATGTGCCCAGCGGCGTGGCCAGCGATAGCGGCGAATGCCTCAATCCCGGTCTGCCCGATTGGCATCTGACCGTGGCGCTGGGCGCATGGAAGCACGCCCACTATGCCATGCCGGCCTGCGCCACGATGGGCGCGCTGCGCCTGGTCGACATCGGCGTTGCGGCCGTGCCCGGCGCGGCGCACGTGCTGGCACGGCCAGTCTTGGCAGCGCCAACGGCCGATGCGCACAAGTATCGCCGGGGCTTGCTGGGCATCGTGGCCGGTGCCATGCCCGGCGCGGCGCTTCTGGCGGCCACGGCCGCGCTGCGCGGTGGGGCAGGCTATGTACAGGTCTTGGCGGGCGAAAGCGCGCTATCCGGGCCGCCGCCGGAACTGGTGGTGCGTGACACTGCCGAGCAAGCGGCGCTGGCAGCCGCGTTAGACGATAATCGCTTTGCCGCGTTACTGGTGGGGCCGGGGCTGGGCCGCGATGGCGTGGCGCGGGCTCGCCTGGCTGCAGCGCTTGGAGCAGGCCGGCCCATGGTGATTGATGCCGATGCGCTGGTCTTGCTGGTGCCGGCGATGCTGCGGGGAACACCCTTGGTGTTGACCCCGCATGATGGAGAGATGCAGGTTTTGGAACGCAATTTTGGACTTTCCGGCACGGGTGACCGGCGCGCGCGCGCCGTGGCACTGGCGCAAGCCGCCCGCGCTGTGGTGATTCTCAAGGGACCGGACAGTGTGATCGCCGCGCCCGATGGCGCTGTGACGGTGGCGCCGCGCGCGTCGTCGTGGCTGTCGGTGGCCGGCAGCGGCGATGTGCTGGCTGGCACCGTTGCCAGCCGCCTGGCCGTGCTGCGCGATCCGCATCGCGCCGCGCAGGAAGGGCTGTGGCTCCATGGCGAAGCAGCGCGCTTGGCCGGCCCGGCCTTTACCAGCGGCGATCTGGCCCACGCCATTGCCGGTGCGATGCAACAGGTGCTGGCATGAGCGCGGCACCGATCGTGCGCGTTGCCGCCAAGGGTGAGGGCGCTACGGCCGATGGCCGCTATGTCGCACTCTCTGCCCCCGGTGACATGCTGGAGGCCGATGGCACGCTGACCTGGGGGCCCAACCACGTCGAGCCGCCCTGCCGGCATTTCCCGGCCTGCGGTGGCTGCCAGTTGCAGCATCTTTCGGAAGCTGCGCTGATCGATTTCGTCGGCAGTCGTGTGATCGGCGCGGCCAAGGGGCAGGAACTGGACCCCGGCACGCCCGCGCCAACCCACCTTTCGCCGCCGCGCACCCGCCGCCGCGCCACCCTGCATGCGCAGGCAATTGGCCGCCGCGTGGTGCTGGGCTTTCGCGAGGGTGGCAGCCACAAGACCATTGATATGCGCGAATGCCATGTCATCGCGCCCGAGTTGATGGCGCTGGTGGCTCCGCTGCGCACGCTGCTGGAAAGCTGGCAGGATCGTAAGCTGGCGGTAGACGTGGAACTGACGCTGGCCGATCAGGGCGTGGCCGTGGGCTTTTCCGGCCTGGTCGCTGATAACCTGGCGCGGACCGAGGCGTTGCTCGATTTCGCCCGCGATCACCGCCTGGCGCGGCTGACGATCGACACCGGCTATGGCCCGGAAACCACGTGGGAGCCCGATCCTGCGACGATCACACTGGGTGGCACCGCCGTTGGCCTGCCGCCGGGGGCATTCCTGCAGGCCACGGCCGATGGCGAAGCGGCGCTTGTCGCCGTCGCGCAGGGCTGGCTGGCCGGCGCCAGCACAGTCGCCGATCTCTTCGCCGGGTTGGGCACGTTTGCCTTTGCTTTGGCCGGGCCGGGCACCAAGGTGCTGGCGGTGGAAGCCGCGCGCGACGCGCATCTCGCCTGCCAGGCGGCGGCGCGCAGCCAGGGCCGTCCGGTGCACGCGCTGCACCGCGATCTGTTCCGCAATCCGCTGCGGGCCGAAGAACTGAACCGCTTCGCTGCCGTGCTGCTCGATCCGCCGCGCGCCGGCGCGCGCGAGCAGGTGGGGCAGATCGCGGAATCAACCGTGGCGCGGGTGGTCTATATCAGCTGCAACCCGGCCAGCTGGGCCCGTGATGCGGCAACGCTGGTGGCGGCTGGCTATCGCCTGGAAGGGCTCAAGGCTGTGGGCCAGTTCCGCTGGTCCACCCATGTCGAACTGGCGAGCCTGTTCGTGCGCGCAGGCGCCTGATCAGGGCCGGCGCAACCCACAGCCTTTCCCGGCGATATCCATGGATTGTGCGCAGGTTATCCACAGGCCTGCGCACAGGGGCTCAGCGTGACCGGGTGAGCACGATCAGGCGGTAATAGCCAAAGGCGCCGGTGTGGGTCTGGCAAGACAGGCCCTGCCGCGCGGCGATGTCCTGGGCCAGCTTGGCCAGTTCGGTGCGCGGCGTGACATGAAAGCGCGTCAGCCAGGCATGCAGCAGGCGGCGCAGCGGACCGGGCAGGCCGGCGGCATCGTGGAAATCGACGATGTGCAGCGATCCGCCCGGCGGCAGCAGGGTGGCGGCATGGGCCACGGTTTGCTGCCACGGCGGGATCATCGAGAGCGCAAACGAAATGACCACGCGATCGAACCGCGCCGTGCCGAGCAGCGCAGCCGGGTCAAAAGCGCTGGCATCGGCCAGTGCCAGGCGCGCGCCATCACCCAGCCGCGCCTGTGCGGCCCCGAGCATCTCGCGCGAGATATCGATGCCGAACAGGCGCATGCCGGGCCAGCGCCGCGCGATCATCGCCAGGTTGCGCCCGGTGCCGCAGCCCAGTTCCAGCACGCGGGCGCCGGGCGCAGCGTCCAGCCCGCGGATCAGGCGATCGCGGCCGAACAGGTAATATTTGCGCGTGATGTCATAGATGCGCACCTGGCGGCGGTAGATCGCATCCATCAGCACGCCATGCTCGCGGGCTTGCCCGGCCAGCATCGTCATGCGCGCAGTTCGTAAAGGTGGACGCCGCCATAGATCGACGAGCGATCACGCGCGGTAAAGCCGGCGCTGGCCTGCGCATAATAGGTCCAGCGATCGAGCAGGTCGGGCGCCACGCGTCCCGGCAGCAGCGTGGGTTGGGCCGCAGTGCGGAACAGCACGCGGGCGCCGGGCCGGGCAGTGCGGGTGATCTGCTGCCACAGCGCGTTGAGCTGGGCATCGGTCATCCAGTCCTGCGCATCGAGCAGGACATAGCGATCGCGCGAGGCATCGGGCAGCGTGGCGAGATGCTCGGTGAAATTGGCGTGAAGCACGGTCACGCGGCCGGCACGGGCACGCACGGCGTCCCAGTTCCCGGCCTGGAGATAGGGCGGCAGGGGCCCATCACCATCGCGGGCATAGCCACGGGCGAAGGCTTGCCAGGCGAAATAGTTGTCCTCCACCGGGAAATCGCAGGCCAGCTTTTCCAGGCGGCGGCGCAGCACCTGGGCCATGGGCTGGTCTCCCGCCAAGGCATCGAACTGCGCCGGGGGAATGCCCAGGCCAAACAGCGCGGCGGGCTGGTCGGTCAGCCAGCGCACGAAGCGCTTGTCGAACACCGGGGCCAGTTCGCGCTCGAACACGGCGCGCTGCGCCTCTTGCGTGGGGGCGGCCAGGATTTGCGCCAGGTCGATGCGATAAAGCTTGGCCAGCAGATGCGCCACGCCGATGAAGTTGCCCAGCAGCCCGCGCTTGTAGATGCCCTTGGAAAAGCCGCCGATGCGGCGCCGGCCGATCAGGTCGCGTCCTTCCCAATAGCGGCGCGTCGGCTCATCGAGCATGGGCGCAAGGTGCGCGCGATAGGCCGCGATGTTGGCCGGGCTATCCGCCTGAGCGAAAAAGCGGTGGAAGGCGGCATGGTCGGGCAGGCCTTGTGCTGCGGCCAGTTTCAGCTTGTTGAGCGCGATATGCGCGGTGTTGAGATCGACCGCCGTAATGCTTTCGGGATCGGCCACCAGATAGGACAGCACGTTGCACCCGCCGCTGGCGATCGCCACCACGCGGCTGTCGGGTCGGATCTGCAGGGCGTCCATGTCGACGTCCGGGTCTTCCCAGATCTGCGCATAGACCAGCCCGCGAAACGCCAGAGCAAAAGCATGATCGAGCAGGCGGTGGGCAACACCGGCGCCCTTGCGCACGACAGAGCGGGTGATCGGGTTGCCGGCGCCGGGTTGGCCCCGGTGGCGTTGCAGTTCCATGGTCAGTGTCTTTCCCATTCGTATGGATAGGCACCGGTTTAAGGCAGCGGCGTTGCGGTAATATGGCAAACCCGGTGGCGTACCGGGTTTCGCCCCGGTTGTGTTGCCCGCAATAGGACTTGGGTTTGTCATGTGCTTGCCCTATGGGGCCTGCCCATGATGGGTCTGCCCTGTGCCGGGCAGGCCGAATGCCCCCTGTTTTCTCGAATTATGGAGTGACCATGGCTCAGGTTCTTGTGATTGGCGCCGGCGGCGTCGGCTCGGTCGCGGTCCACAAGATGGCGATGAATGCCGATATCTTCACCGGCATCGCGCTCGCCAGCCGCACGAAGAGCAAGTGCGACGCGATTGCCGCATCGGTGAAGGAACGCACCGGTGTTGACGTGGCCACCTATCAGATCGACGCAGACGATGTGGCCGCTACCACCGCGCTGATCAACCAGGTGAAGCCCATGCTGGTGGTCAACCTGGCACTGCCGTACCAGGATCTCACGATCATGGACGCGTGCCTGGCGGCCGGCGTGCACTATATGGACACCGCCAACTACGAACCGCGCGAAGAAGCCAAGTTCGAATATAAGTGGCAGTGGGCCTATCAGGAACGCTTCAAGGAAAAGGGCCTGATGGCGCTGCTCGGTTCGGGCTTTGACCCGGGCGTGACCTCGGTGTTTGCCGGCTGGCTCAAGAAGCACAAGCTCGACACGATTCGCACGCTCGACATTCTCGATTGCAACGGCGGCGATCATGGCCAGGCCTTTGCCACCAACTTCAACCCGGAAATCAACATCCGCGAAGTGACGGCCCCGGCGCGCCACTGGCTGAATGGCGAATGGGTGGAAACCCCGGCGCTGACCATCCGCCAGCAGTTCGATTTCGAGGCCGTCGGCCCCAAGAACATGTACCTCATGTATCATGAGGAAATCGAAAGCCTGAAGACGCACCTGCCCGAAATCGAGCGCATCCGTTTCTGGATGACGTTTGGCGACGCCTATATCACGCACCTCACCGTGCTGCAGAACGTGGGCATGACGCGCATCGATCCGGTGATCTATGAAGGCAAGGAAATCATTCCCTTGCAGTTCCTCAAGGCCGTACTGCCCGAACCGGCGTCGCTGGGCGCCACCACCAAGGGCAAGACCAACATCGGTGACATTGCCACCGGCATCAAGGACGGCGTTGAAAAGACGTTCTACATCTACAACATCTGCGACCATGAAGACGCCTTTGCCGAAACCGGCAACCAGGCGATCAGCTACACCACCGGCGTTCCGGCGATGATCGGCGCGGCGCTGATGGTGCAGGGCCTGTGGAAGGGCGAGGGCGTGTTCAACATCGAACAGCTCGATCCCGATCCGTTCATGGACATGCTCAACCAGCATGGCCTGCCCTGGCAGGTGAAGGAACTGGCAGGCCCGCTGCAGTTCTGATCGCCTGATCATTCGGCGGGGTCGCGCTCCAACTGATCCCGCATTTTCGTCACCCCGGGCTTGCCCCGGGGTCCCGCTTTCTGTTTCCGGCGCGGGAGCAGCGGGACCCCGGATCAAGTCCGGGGTGACGTGTTGATTGACTGCGGGGGTCGCGGATTGTCGCCCCTGCCGAACGAAAGGCCAGTATCCCATGGAAACCAGAGCCGGTGACCCGGGCGCCTTCGCCCATTTCGATCTGTCGCGCGTCGACAGCCCAGCTTTCGTCGTCGATGTGCAGGCCCTGCGGCGTAATCTGGCAACCCTGGCGGACATTCGCGATCGGGCCGGGATCAAGGTTCTGGCTGCGCTCAAGGCCTTTTCGATGTGGCAGGTGGCGCCGGTGGTGGGCGAATACCTCGACGGCGTGTGCACGTCTGGCCTGTGGGAAGCCAAGCTGGCGGCCGAGCACTACCAGGGCGAGATCGCGACCTATTGCGCGGCCTACAAGGCGGAAGACCTGGCCGAAATCTGCGCGCTTTCGGACCATGTGATTTTCAATTCGCCGTTCCAGATTGCGCGCTTTGCCCCGGTGCTGGCGCAGGCGCGCGCTGATGGCCAGGCGTTCGACGTGGGCCTGCGGATCAATCCGCTGCACCAGGAAGGCGAAGTGCCGCGCTATGACCCGTGCGCGCCGCATTCGCGCCTGGGCTTTCCAGTGGACCAGTTGCAGCCAGAGCATCTCGGGGGCGTGTCCGGCCTGCATTTCCACACCCTGTGCGAGCAGGATTTCGAGCCGCTGCGCCGCACGTGGGAAGCGCTGCTGCCGCGCATCGCGCCGTTCCTGGGCCAGCTCAAGTGGTTGAACTTTGGCGGCGGCCACCATGTGACGCGCGCGGATTACCAGCGCGACGACCTAGTGGCTTTCCTGCGCGAGGTGAAGGCCCAGACTGGCTGTGAGATCTATCTCGAGCCCGGTGAGGCCGTGGCGCTCGACGCTGGCATCCTGGTGGGCACGGTGCTCGATCGCCATTGGAACGGCATGGACATTGCCATCACCGACATTTCGGCCACGTGCCACATGCCCGACGTGATCGAGGCACCCTATCGGCCGGCCATGCTGGGCGAGCTGCCGATCGACGAATACGAGGATGGCGCCGGCGATGCCCCGGTGCGCCTGGGCGGGCCATCGTGCCTGGCGGGCGATGTGATCGGCGACTATCGCCTGCCGGTTCCGGCCGAGCCGGGCGTGCGTTTCGCGTTCCTGGATCAGGCGCATTATTCGATGGTCAAGACGACCACGTTCAACGGGGTACCGCTGCCCTCGATCTGGCTATGGGACAGCGGAGCGGACACGCTCAAGCTGGTGCGCCGGTTTGCCTATGAAGATTTCCGCGACCGGCTGAGCTGACCGGAGAATATCTCTTCAAAACAGTCTGTTGCCTGCTCCCGTCGAGGTGCTGTCTGCGCCCGGACGGGGCGGGGGTGCGTCAGTCCGAGGCTGGCACTGTGACAGATTTGTGAAAGGGGGATTTTTTCGCTTGAAGTTCGCCCCCTGAGCCTTATTTAGCGCTTCCTCGCTGCCCCATGGGGACTTCCAAACCGCAAGGCAGCTTTCGTTCCACGTTCCGTTTGGGGGTCCCTTGAGTTGCACATTCATCCTGATGCACGGGCTGTAGTTCGCGCCACCGCGCCTGACCAACCCGCCATTTTGAACCGCCCGCATGCAGCAGCGCGCGCAGCCCGCTTCTTTGTTGAGAAGTTTCCGGGCAAGTCGCTCTATGCTGTCAAAGCGAACCCCTCTCCTGACCTCCTGCGCATCCTCTGGGACGCTGGTGTCACGCACTATGACGTAGCCTCGATCACCGAGGTCAAGCTGGTGCGCGCCACGCTGCCGCAAGCTACGCTGTGCTTCATGCACCCGGTCAAGGCGCCGCGCGCCATTGCCGAGGCCTATCACGTCCATGGCGTGCGCACGTTCAGCCTCGACTCGCTCGACGAATTGGAAAAAATCCGGGAAGCGACCAATGGCGCCACCGATCTCACGCTCTGCGTGCGCTTGCGCGTATCGTCCGAGCATTCGGAACTGAGCCTGGCGTCGAAGTTCGGCGTCGACCTGGTCGATGCGCGTGAACTGCTGCAGCAGACCCGCCAGTTGGCCGATTGCCTGGGCGTGTGCTTCCACGTGGGCAGCCAGGCGATGAGCCCGCATGCCTATGTGCTGGCGCTGGAAAAGGCCCGTGCCGCGATCGTCGATGCTGCCGTGACGGTGGACATCATCGACGTCGGCGGGGGCTTCCCGTCGGTCTATCCCGGCATGGAGCCGCCGCCGCTCGAAGATTACTTCGCGCTGATCGACCGTACCTACGAATCGCTGCCGGTGTCCTATTCGGCCGAACTGTGGTGCGAGCCGGGCCGTGCGCTGTGCGCGGAATACAACTCGATCATCGTGCGCGTGGAAAAGCGCCGCGAGAACGAACTGTTCATCAACGACGGCGCCTATGGCGCGCTGTTTGATGCCGCACACGTGGGCTGGCGCTTTCCGGTGCGCCTGCTGCGCGAGGCCGACAACGATGCTGCTGGCAGTGTCGAGGCGCAGGATTTCAGCTTCTACGGCCCCACCTGCGACGACATGGACTTCATGGAAGGGCCGTTCCCGCTGCCCGGCGATGTCCGCGCCGGCGACTATATCGAGATCGGCATGCTCGGTGCCTATGGCGCGGCGATGAAGACCGCGTTCAATGGCTTTGAAGCAGTGGAAACCTACACCGTGGCGGACGAGCCGATGGCCAGCCAGTACAACGGCAGCCGTCGCCACCTGCGCACCGGCGACAACGTGGTTTCGCTGCGCTGAAAATATGAAACCGGCGGATTGCGGTCCGCCGGTTCATTTTTGCGTCATGTTGCAATCGATATAATTTGCCCACAACCCGAGTCCAATCGGGTCGCAACCCAGAAAAAAGGCCCCGTCGATCGCATCGGCGGGGCCTTTTTTGTTGTGCAGTATGGGGCGTTGCGGCCCGTGCTGCATGGCGGCCGAAACCGCCACGCAGCCGTGGTCATCAGAACTTGATGCCAGCCGTAACGCGCATGTAGCGGCCCATCACAGCGTCGTAGTAACGGGTGGAAACCGAACTTCCGAGGCCATACGGGAAGGGCACGCTGCGGTTGAACACGTTGTTGACGTTGAAGCGCAGGCTGAAACGGTCGTTGACGTTGAAGCCGAGTGCGCTGTTAAACAGCACATAGGCGCCCACGCGCGGGTACTGATAGACCGTGTCAGGCGAATTCACCGCAACCTTGGCCGGCCCATAATACGTGGCCTGCCACATCCAGTTGATCGACTTGGTGGCCCAGACTGCCGTTGCCGTGAAGTTGTCGGTCGGTTCGGCAACGCCGCCTACCGTCTTGGTGAAATCGCCTTCACCGATCTGATAGTAGTGGCGGAAGGTATGCAGGTAGTTCACGTCGAACAGCAGTGCACCGGCCGACGAAGGCAGGCCGAGGCGGGTAAGTGGGAGGTCCCACTTGGCCGAAGTCTGCAGGGCACGGAACACTTCCAGACCGATGTTGTAGTTGCCTTCGGCAAAGCTGGTGACTTGGCCGGCAGCATTGCGCGTGAACGTGCTGCAATACGGGCTGCTACCCGAGGCCGAATCGTAGCACGCGTTCATCAGATCGGTCAGGCTGAGCGTGGCGATCTCGTTCTTGAGCTTGATGTTCACGTAGTCTGACGTGACGGTCAGGCCCGGCAGGAAGCTGGGCTGGAACACGCCACCCACGGTCCAGCTGTTCGCCACTTCGTTGCGCAGGCCGGGGTTGCCGCCCGACGTACCCTGAGCGGTATAATCCACAACGTTGGAGGTGAAGTTGGCGGGAATGCCGGCGGCAGCGCAGTTGGCGGCACGGCGCGTCGGGTTGGGGCCCTGGTTGATGTAGCGCGCGTCGCACGGGTCGTTGCCGGTGTCGAAGATCGAGCCGACCGGCGCAAACAGTTCGGTGATCGACGGCGCGCGGAACGAACGGGTGTAGTTGCCGCGCAGCGTCAGGGCCTTGACCGGCGCGTAGGTGGCGCCACCGGTATAGGTCCAGAAACCGCCGGCGATGCTGTTCTTCACATAGCGGCCCGCCCCGTTGACTTCGAGGCGATAGACGGCCGGCACCGCATTATCGGGCGAGATGAAGGGCAGGCTGATTTCGCCGAACGCTTCGTTGGTGTTGTAGCTGCCCGCCACCGGATCGATCGGAATCGAGTTGCCGTACTGCGTGCGCGTGCCATCGCCATTGTCCTGGCCGTAGTAGAACGCACCCGGATCGAAACGTGCGCTTTCATAGCGGTGCTCGTAACCCAGCACGAACTTGGCAAAGCCGCCTGGCAGCTTGACGAGATCGCCCTTGATGTCGGCGATGATGTCAGACTGCTTGTTGATCTGGCGGGTGGTGGCCTGCGTGGTGACGTAGTCGAGCGCTGCCTTGCTGGCGTTGCCATTGCCAAAGATGTTCAGCGGCGCACAAGTGGAGCTGAACGTGGCAATCGCGGCGTTGGTATAGCCCGGGCGGCAAATGATGTTGCCGCTGCCGTCGGTGGTGGCATCGAGCGCATTAAAGAAGTTCTGCGTGACGATCTCGCGCGAGGTCGTGCGCGAAATGGTTCGGCCATAGGTGCCGTTGATTTCCCACGTGAACTTGCGTTCGCCAGCCTCGATATCGCCCGTCACGCCGCCCACGAAGCGCAGCAGGTCGCTGCTCGTGCGGAACGAGCCGGTGGACAGGTCGGTATTGGCACGCGACATGTAGAACTGGCTCGGGTCAGCCCCGGCGGCGGTCAGGTTGTTGATGATCGTCGCGCGGTCGGCGGCGCTCAGGAACGGGTTGGCCGTGCTCAGGATCAGGTTGCCGTTGGTGTCACCGGCATTGCCGAAACCGGCATAGTTGTAGAACGGCTGACCCGCGGTGTTCGACGCATAGTTGCGGCTGAACCACACTTCACCGTTGAAGCGGATGCTGTCGCTGATGTCATAGTGGGCCAGCAGCGTGCCCTGATAGCGTTCAGAGGCCACCAGGAAGTTGCTGTAGTCGCCGATGGCAAAGCCGTCGCCACCCGCCTGATAGATGGAACTGCCGGTACGCTGACCGTTCTGGAACGGCACCAGTTGCCCGGCGCGGTTGAACACCAGCGCCTGACCGGCTGCATTGGTGATTGCCGAAACGGGGGTCGTGCCCAAGATCGGGTAGTAATCCTCGACCATCGGCATGCCGGTGTTGGTGAACACGTTGTAGTGACGGCCGCCGCCATAGAGCTGGTACGCATAGCTCGCCGGCTTGACTGAGGTGCCGAAGAACGACGCCGAGCCGCCGTAGGTCGTCGGACGCTGCGCGCCGGTGATGCCGTTCTGGTTGTCGTAATAGAAGTTGGCAGTGATGTTGCCACGGCCGTCGGCAAAGTTCTTCCCGGCCAGCACCGAGAAGTTGTAATCCTGGCCATCGCCATACTTTGACAGGCCGTAGGAGCCATTGGCTTCGACGCCGTCGTAGTTCTTCTTCAACAGGATGTTGACGGTACCGGCGATCGCGTCGGAGCCATAGATCGGCGCACCGCCGACCGAGACGACTTCGATGCGGTCAACCAGGCTCGGCGCGATCTGGCCTAGGTCCACCGGGCTACCGGCGACGGCGCCGAAGATCGAGGTGGTCGCCGGGCTGACGAAGCGCATGCCGTTGACGAGGGTGAGCGTGCGCTGCGAACCCAGGTTATAGAGGTTGGCAAAGGTCTGGCCGGCGCCGAAGCTGCCCTGGTCACCGGCGACGCTGTTGCCCGGAACGCCGAAGCCCGGCAGCTGCTGCAGCGCCTGGCCCACGTTGGTATAGCCGCGCTGCTCGATCAGGTCGCTGCCGAGCGTGGCCACGGGCTGGTCGGTGATCGGCGCGCGGGTGATGCGCGAACCGGTGACGACGATTTCGGCATCGGACGCGTCGGCCGGTGCAGCCTGTTCCGCCGAGGCGGGGGCCGCGTCGGTGGATTGTGCGTGCGCCACGCCGGCCAGGGTCAGAGGAACAAGGAATGACGCCGTAGCTGCCAAGGCACGCATGCGGCGCTGCGAAAAAGTAGTCGCGGCCATAAAGCCCCCGTTTGTTGCAAGTGCGACCAAACTCGCGTGGGAGGTATCAAAACGCAACTGTTTTGCGCCAATTCGATCAATGGCTTGTCCGGGTGTTGCAGCCAGGTTACACCCTGGCCTTTGGGGCAATACTGCGGCATTCGTTCGCAACAGACGGCATCGCTCGCGCGCTGCAACGCACGTGGCTGCACCTTGGTTCCCGCTCTTTTTCGCATGATCGATTTCGGCAATCTTTGTGACCGGATAAATCTGTTTCCGCCAAACCGCGAATTGCGGAAAGACACACCCTGAACTCGTGATGAAGGGAAAGTGTATTTGCAATGCCGGGATGACATGATCTGAAATCTACGAAATTGCTGTTTCAGGCCCGTCATCAGGCATTTTGCCTGATGGCCACGTTCGTTCTTTTGTTCTGAATATATTCGGAAACAATTCATGTCGCATGCGATCGCGTTTGCGGCAGCGCTTATGCTTGTCTTACTAAAACGCAGGAGATTGTTGCAATGCGTCATATTCATCGCTCGCTGGGCGCTTTGTGTCTGGCGATGACTGCCCCTTGGGGCACATCGCTGGCCCATGCCGAAGCAACCGCTCCCGCTGGGGCTGCGCCTGCGGCCATGGCTGCCAGCGACACGGCCACCACCAACAAGGACTGGTGGCCGGCTCGGCTCGACCTGTCGCCGCTGCGCCAGAATGACGTGAAATCGAATCCCTATGGCGCCGATTTCGACTATGCCGCTGCGTTCAAGACGCTCGATCTGGCGGCGGTGAAGGCCGATATCGCCAAGGTGTTGACCACGTCTCAGCCGTGGTGGCCGGCCGACTATGGCAACTATGGCCCGTTCTTCATCCGCATGGCCTGGCACAGCGCCGGCACCTATCGCACGGTCGATGGTCGTGGCGGATCGGCCGGCGGCGAACAGCGCTTTGATCCGCAGAATTCCTGGCCTGACAACGCCAACCTCGACAAGGCGCGCCGCCTGCTCTGGCCGATCAAGCAGAAGTATGGCCGCAAGATCTCGTGGGGCGATCTCATGGTGCTGACCGGCAACGTCGCGCTGGAGCAGATGGGCTTCAAGACCCTGGGCTTTGCCGGTGGCCGCGTCGATGCGTGGGAGCCGGACATGGTGTTTTGGGGCAGCGAGAAGAAGTGGCTCGACGGGGCGAACAGCCGCATCGGCGCCAATGGCCAGCTCAAGGGGCCGCTTGCCGCCGTGCAGATGGGCCTGATCTATGTGAACCCCGAAGGACCGGGCGGCAATCCCGATCCGATCGCGGCGGCGGCCGATATCCGCCGCGCCTTTGGCCGCATGGCAATGAACGACGAGGAAACCGTGGCGTTGATCGCCGGCGGTCACACTTTTGGCAAGGCGCATGGCGCGCACAAGCCCGACGAGTGCACCGGCCCGCAGCCGGCTGCTGCCCCGGTGGAAGACCAGGGCATCGGCTGGAAGAACAAGTGTGGCAAGGGCAACGCCGAAGATACCGTGACCAGCGGGTTGGAAGGCGCATGGTCAGCCAATCCGATCGCGTTCACCACGCAGTATCTCGACAACCTGTTCGGGTTTGACTGGGTGCTGACGACCAGCCCGGCCGGCGCCAAGCAGTGGACGCCCAAGAACGCCAAGGACGTGCAGATCGTGCCCGATGCGCACCTGGCTGGCGTGACTCACGCACCGATGATGTTCACCACCGATATCGCGGTGAAGGAAGACCCTGGCTTTCGCGCGATTGCGCTCAAGTTCCGCAAGGACCCGCAGGCGTTTGCCGATGCCTTTGCCCGCGCCTGGTTCAAGCTGACCCACCGCGACATGGGCCCCAAGGGCCGCTACATCGGCCCTGACGTGCCCGCGCAATCGTTCCTGTGGCAAGATCCGCTGCCCAAGGCCGATTACGCCATGATCGATGCCGGTGACGTAGCCAAGCTCAAGGCGCAGATCCTGGCGAGCGGGCTGGGCCAGCGTGAACTGATCCGCGCCGCCTGGGCTTCGGCCAGCACGTTCCGCAGCACCGACATGCGCGGCGGCGCCAATGGTGCGCGCATTCGCCTGAACCCCGAAAAAGCCTGGGCGGTCAACGATCCGGCCGAGCTTGACGCGGTGCTGGCCAAGCTGGCGGCAATCCAGGCCGGCTTCAACAAGACCGCACCGGGCGGCAAGAAGGTGAGCTTGGCCGATCTGATCGTGCTGGGCGGCAATGCGGCGGTGGAACAGGCCGCAGCCAAGGGCGGCGTCGCGCTGGCGCTGCCGTTCACGCCAGGCCGTGTCGATGCCAGCCAGGCGCAGACCGATCCGGCCAGCTTTGCCGTGCTCGAACCCGTGGCTGATCCGTTCCGCAACTATTACGATACCCCGTCGAACTGGCAGGGCCCGGCCGAAGCCATGGTGGACAAAGCCGATATGCTGGGCCTGAGCGTGCCGGAAATGACTGTGCTGCTGGGCGGGATGCGCGCGCTTGACGCCAATACCGGCCATTCGGCCAATGGCGTGCTCACTGCCAAGCCGGGCACGTTGAGCAATGATTTCTTCGTCAACCTGCTCGACATGGGCACGGTGTGGAAGAAGTCTGACAAGGCAGCGGGCCTCTATGAAGGCAGCGACCGTGCCAGCGGCAAGCCGCGCTGGACCGCCACCACGGTGGACCTGATCTTTGGCTCCAATTCCGAACTGCGCGCCGTGGCCGAAGCCTATGCCATGGACGATGCCAAGGAACAGTTCGTGCGCGATTTCGGCGCGGCTTGGACCAAGGTGATGAACGCGGATCGGTTCTGATGTGATCGGGGGTGAGGGGGCCAGGCTTCGGCTTGGCTTCCACCACCCCCAAACCCCCTTCTCTGAAGAGGATGGGGCTTAAAGAAAAAGGCCCCCGGATTGCGGTCCGGGGGCCTTTTTCTGTGTTTGCGGATGAAAGCGTCAGGCGGCCTGGCGCTGCGACATTTCCAGTTCAAGCCGTTCCCAGATTTCCACCAGGGCTTGCGTCAGGTCGCGCATCATTGCCTCGGTGTGGGCCGGGCCAGGGGTGAAGCGCAGGCGCTCGGTTCCGCGTGGCACGGTGGGGAAATTGATCGGCTGAACATAGACGCCGTATTCCGCGAGGAGGATGTCCGACACCTTCTTGGCGCGCACCGGATCGCCAACCATCAGCGGGACGATGTGCGTGGTGCTGTCCATCACCGGCAGGCCGGCATCGCGGAACAGCTGCTTGAGCGTGGCGGCAGCGGCCTGCTGGGCGTTGCGTTCGTCGCTCGATGCCTTGAGGTGGCGAACCGAGGCGAGCACGCCGGCCACGAGCACCGGCGAGAGTGAAGTGGTGAAGATGAAGCCCGGAGCGTAGGAGCGGATCACGTCGATGATCCGGCTGTCGGCTGCGATATAGCCGCCCATCACGCCAAAGGCCTTGCCCAGCGTGCCCTCGATGATGTCGATGCGGTGGGCCGCGTTGTCGCGGTCGGTGATGCCGCCGCCGCGCGGGCCATACATGCCCACGGCGTGGACTTCGTCGATGTAGGTGAGGGCGTTGTACTTGTCCGCCAGGTCGCATATCGCGTGGATCGGGGCGACGTCGCCGTCCATCGAATAGACGCTTTCAAACGCGATCAGCTTAGGCACGGCGGGATCGGTTTCCGCCAGAAGCTCTTCCAGATGCTCCAGGTCGTTGTGACGGAACACGCGCTTTTCCGCGCCGGAATTGCGGATGCCGGCGATCATGCTGGCATGGTTGAGTTCGTCGGAAAAGATCACGCAGCCCGGCAGTATCTTGGCCAGGGTGGACAGCGTCGCGTCGTTCGAGACATAGCCCGAGGTGAACAGCAGCGCGCCCTGCTTGCCATGGAGATCAGCCAGCTCGTTTTCGAGATCGACGTGATAGTGGGTGTTGCCGCCGATGTTGCGGGTGCCGCCAGAGCCAGCACCGACATCGTGCAGCGCTTCTTCCATGGCGGCGATCACCTTGGGGTGCTGCCCCATGGCGAGGTAATCGTTGGAGCACCACACGGTGATCGGCTTGGGGCCGTTGTGGCCGGCAAAGCAGCGCGCGTTGGGATAGGCGCCCTTGTTGCGCAGGATGTCGATGAAAACGCGATAACGACCTTCGGAGTGCAGGCGATCGATGGCAGCATCAAAAATCTGGTCGTAGTTCACTGCTTGCTGCTCCTTCGTTCCTGCAGCTGACCGGCTGGGCCCGGATTGCCTCGCGATGAAGCACTGCCAGGCGGCCGCGTCTTTGTCTTATCGCAACAAAATCCCATCCTGCGGTGAATGCACGGGTTGGATAATGCCACATCGTTGTTGTGCGCCCGCCACCTCTCTCCCAAAAGGCGTTTGTCGCGGGTTGCCAGGCGCTTCTACTCCCCGCGATAAAGTCTTGCCAAGTGACTTTTGCGGTTTGAGTGATCGAAGCGATTGCACTTTAGGTCAATGCGGCAAAATGCCCCAGGCGGCGCGCCGCAACGCTCAAGCCTTGCCCACCTGACCAAGGCCATGTGCCGCCAGCGTGGGCGCCAGTTCGGCCACGGCATCGTCAAGGCGGGTGAACAGCGCAAGGTCGGGCACGCGGCGGGCAAATTCCTGGCCCTGGGTGAGGAACGCGATGCGCCGGGCGATGCCGTCAGACCCGTCGATGAAGCGTACGCCAGGCCCGAATGCTTTGCCCAGCTCGGCCTCTACCAACGGGAAATGCGTGCAGGCCAGCACAACGGTATCGATCTGGGCGCCGCCCGGCTGTTCGCGCAGGGCCTGGGCTGCTGCGGCAAACACAGCGGGATCAACCGCATGGCCCCGCAATTGCGCCTCTGCTGCGGCAACCAGTTCGGGCGCCCCGTGCCGCAGCAGGCGCTTGTCGGCGGCAAATTCTGCCTCCAGCCGATCGACATAGCCCTGGCGGATGGTGGCCTGCGTGCCGAGCAGGCCGATCACGCCGGTCCGGGTCATCGCGGCGGCGGGCTTGATCGCCGGCACCGTGCCCACGATCGGCACCTCCAGCACTTCGCGCACCGAAGCCAGCGCAATGGTCGAGGCCGTGTTGCAGGCAATGCACACCAGGCGCGGACGCAGCCGCTCGGTCAAGCGGCCGAGCAGGCCCGATACCCGCGCGGCGATCTGTGCCTCGGTCTTGGTGCCATAGGGCAGGCCCGCATTATCAGCCACATAGATCACCGGCGCCTGGGGCAGGACCTGGCGCAGCTTGGCCAGCACTGACAGCCCGCCGACGCCGGAATCGAACATCAGGATCGGCGCGTCGGCCGGCGGAATGGCTGGATCGGAAGTGGTGGCGGCAGCGGTCATGGCCGCGCTTGTAGCGATAACGGTGGTAAAAAGGGAGGGCGTGGCACCTTTCGATTGTGCGCAACCACGGCTAAGAGCGGCGGCGTGACCCATGACCTTGCCCTTCCGGCCTGCATTCTGGCCTATCTGCTCGGCGCGATTCCCTTCGGCCTGATCCTCACCCGGCTGACTGGGGCGGGCGATCTGCGCGCGATCGGATCGGGCAATATCGGCGCCACCAACGTCTTGCGCACCGGGCGCAAGGGGCTGGCGGCCAGCACGCTGCTGCTCGATCTGCTCAAGGGCAGCGTGGCGGTGTGGCTGGCCCGCGCCTATGCCCCCGGCACCGAGGCGCTGGTCGCGCTGGCGGCGGTGATCGGCCACTGTTTCCCGCTGTGGCTGCGCTTCAAGGGCGGCAAGGGCGTGGCGACCACCATGGGCGTGGCACTGGGCCTGGCCTGGCCGATTGGGCTGGCTTATGCCGTGGTGTGGCTGGGCATGCTGGCGCTGGTGCGGATTTCCTCGGTCGGCGGCATGTCCGCCGTGGTGGTGGCCCCTCTGGCCGCATTGGCCATCGGGCGCAGCGATTATGCGCTGGTGCTGGCCGTGATCGCCGCGCTGGTGATCTTCCTGCACCGTGCCAATATTGCCCGCCTGCTCGCTGGAACCGAGCCGAAGATCGGCGGCAAGAAGCCTACTGGCAAGGACGCTGCCTGATGGCCAGCGCGGACGAAGCTGCGGCGCTGCCGCTTTCGTCCGACGAGGCGCTGGCACGGCTGCGGCTGCTGCGCTCGCCCAACGTGGGGCCGGTTTCCTATTACCAGTTGCTGCGCCGCTTTGGCAGCGCCGGCGCTGCGGTGGAGGCTTTGCCCAGCCTGGCGGCGCGGGGCGGGGCGCCCTATCGCCCGGCCGATGTGGCGCGCATCGCGGCAGAGGCGTCCAGGGTGCGCGCGCTGGGTGGACGCTATCTCTTTCATGATTCGCCGCACTATCCCGCGCTTTTGGCGCAGACCGACACGCCGCCACCGATCCTGACGATGCAGGGCGATGGAGCATTGCTGGCGCGGCCGGCGGTGGCGCTGGTGGGCGCGCGCAATGCTTCAGCGGGGGCGATGCGCCTGGCGCGCGAATTTGGCGCGGCGCTGGCGGCGGCCGGCTTTGCCGTGGTTTCCGGGCTGGCGCGCGGGGTGGATGGCGCCGCGCACCAGGGCGCCTTGCTGCCCGATGTAGCGGCCGGCGGCGGCGGCACCATCGGCGTGATTGCCGGTGGGCTCGACAGTATCTACCCGCCCGAACATGCCGCGTTGCAGGCGCAGATCGTGGCGCAGGGCGTGCTGCTGGCAGAAATGCCGCCGGGCACCGAGCCACAGGCGCGCCATTTCCCCCGCCGCAACCGCATCATCGCCGGCCTGTGCGCCGGCACGGTGGTGGTGGAAGCCGCGCCTAAGTCGGGCTCGCTGATCACCGCGCGGCTGGCCGCAGAAGCGGGGCGGGAGATCATGGCCATTCCGGGCTCCCCCCTCGACAGCCGCAGCCAGGGCTGCAACCAGTTGATCCGCGAGGGCGCGATCCTGGTGCAGAGCCCGGCCGACGTGATCGAACTGCTCGAAAGCTTTACCGGCACGCCGCGCTCCACTTTTCACGAAGCAGCCGCGCCCGTGGCGCTCGACAGCGCGCCGGCCGACGATGCGCCGGCCGATATCGTCGCTTTGCTCGGCACCGCGCCGGTTGGCGTGGATGAACTGGTGCGGCTGAGCGGCGCGCCGGCCGGATCGGTGCAACTGGCGCTGATCGAACTGGAATTGGCCGGGCGCCTGCTGCGCCATGCCGGGGGGAGGGTGTCGCTTGCCTGAGCGCCTGCCTGCACGCACGCCTGAACCGTCGCTGAAAATCGGGGGCTTGACGCCACCGTCCAACCGCCCCCACCCTCATACGCACGTATACGCGTAAGGACGTTTTGCCAGTCGCCATGCAGCTTGTCATTGTAGAATCCCCGGCCAAGGCCAAGACCATCGAGAAGTACCTTGGCCCCGGCTACAAGGTCCTGGCCTCTTACGGCCATATTCGCGACCTGCCGGTCAAGGACGGGTCCGTGCGCCCGGACGAAGACTTTGCCATGGATTGGGAGCTGTACGGCGACAAGCAATCGCGCGTGAAGGCGATCACCGACGCCGCCAAGGAGGCCGACGGCCTGATCCTGGCGACTGACCCTGATCGCGAAGGCGAGGCCATTTCCTGGCACGTGCGCGAACTCTTGGCCAAGCGCCGCGCGCTGCCCAAGAATGTCTCGCGCGTGACGTTCAACGCCATCACCAAGCCGGCGGTAACCTCGGCGATGAAGGCGCCGCGCGAGCTGGACCAGGATCTGATCGATGCCTATCTGGCGCGCCGCGCGCTGGATTACCTGTTCGGCTTCACGCTGTCGCCGGTGCTGTGGCGCAAGCTGCCGGGCGCCAAGTCGGCCGGGCGCGTGCAGTCGGTGGCGCTGCGCCTGATCGTGGAGCGCGAGCGCGAGATCGAGACGTTCAAGGCGCAGGAATACTGGTCTGTCGCCGCGCGGATGGAGCACGACGGCACGCCGTTCGTGGCGCGCCTCGTCAAGTTCGATGGCAACAAGCTCGATCGCCTGTCGCTGGGCGAAGAGGGCAGCGCGCTGGCTGCCAAGGCGGCGGTGGAAGCGGGCACGTTCCGCGTCGAAGAGGTGGACGTGCGGCCCACGCGGCGCAATCCCTCGCCGCCGTTCACCACCTCTACCCTGCAACAGGAAGCCGCGCGCAAGCTGGGCTTTTCGGCCAGCCACACCATGCGCGTGGCACAGACGCTGTATGAAGCGGGCGCCATCACCTATATGCGTACCGATGGCGTGCAGATGGACCCCAGCGCCATCGACGCCGCGCGCCGGGCGATCTCTGATCGCTATAACGGGCACTTCCTGCCCGAAAAGCCGCGCCACTATGAAACCAAGGCCAAGAACGCCCAGGAAGCGCACGAGGCGATCCGCCCCACCGATTTCACCCGCGATCACTATGGCAGCGGTGACGAGGCGCGGCTCTACAACCTGATCTGGAAGCGCGCGCTGGCCAGCCAGATGGCCTCTGCCGCGATCGAGCGCACCACGGTGACGCTGCGCGAAGGCACCGGCCGCCACGAGCTGCGCGCCACCGGCCAGGTGATCAAGTTCCCCGGGTTCCTGGCCGTCTATGAAGAAGGCCGCGACCAGAAGGCCGACGGCGACGACGAGGACGGCAACCTGCTGCCGATGCTCAACAAGGGCGATTGCCCGGTCAAGCACGGCGTTGACGCCACGCAGCACTTCACCCAGCCGCCGCCGCGCTATTCCGAAGCCAGCCTGGTCAAGCGGCTGGAAGAGCTGGGTATCGGCCGTCCTTCCACCTATGCCGCCACGCTGCAGGTTCTCAAGGACCGTAACTATGTGCGGACCGAGAAGAACCGGTTCTTTGCCGAGGAAAGCGGGCGCATGCTCACCGCGTTCCTCGAACGGTTCTTCGAGCGCTATGTCGCCTACGAATTCACCGCCGGCATGGAAGACGAACTGGACGATGTTTCCGGTGGCCGCGCCGCCTGGAAGCAGGTGCTGGCCGAATTCTGGCGCGATTTCAAACCCAAGTCCGACGAGGTCATGGAGAAGAAGCCCAGCGAGGTTACCGCCGAGCTGGACGTGTTCCTGGAAGACTATCTCTTTCCGCCGCGCGCCGATGGACACGATCCGCGCGAATGCCCCAAGTGTGGCGCTGGGCGGCTCTCGCTGCGCGGTGGCCGTTTCGGCGCGTTCATCGCCTGCTCCAACTATCCCGAGTGCAAGTTCACCCGCAAGTTTGCCCAGCCGGGCGGCAATGGCGAGGGTGGTGACGGCGAAGAAACCGGGCTGGGCAAAGACCCCGAGACCGGCCTTGAAGTGACGCGCCGCACCGGGCGGTTCGGTCCCTATATCCAGTTGGGCGAGGGCAAGGACGCCAAGCGCGCCTCGATCCCCAAGGATGTTCCCGAGCTGGATCTGGAATGGGCGCTCAAGCTGCTCAGCCTGCCACGCGAAGTGGGCGTGCATCCCGAAAGCGGCAAGCCGATTACGGCCGCGATCGGCCGCTATGGCCCCTATCTGGCGCATGACGGCAAGTATGCTCGCCTCAAATCCACGGCCGAAGTGTTTGACACCGGCATGAACGCGGCAGTGGTGCGCCTGGCCGAGGCGGCCAGTGGCGCGGGCGGGCGCGGCGCGCGTACGGCGGCCGAGCCGCTCAAGACCTTCGGGCCGCACCCCACCTCTGGCGGTGAAATCAAGCTGATGGCTGGGCGCTATGGTCCCTATGTCACCGATGGCACTACCAACGCCACGCTGCCGCGCGACAAGCAGCCTGAAAGCCTGACGCCCGCCGAAGCGATCGCCTTGATCGACGAGCGCGCCGCCAAGGGACCGGCCAAGGGCAAGAAGAAAGCGCCAGCCAAGAAGGCCGCTGCGCCCAAGAAGGCGGCTGCCAAGAAGGAACCAGCGGCGAAGAAGGAACCGGCGGCCAAGAAGGCGCCTGCTGCCAAAAAGGCCCCAGCGCGCAAGAAGGCCGCGGCGGAATAACCCTGTGCCGGGGCGGGCACGACCATGCCCGCCCCTCCCGCTACCGGGGGCGATAAAGCGCGTAGCGTTCCTGCCCCAGTGTGATCTCGGCAAAGCGGATGTAGCCTTGGGCCAGCGCCTGGGCCATGATCGTGCGCGTGGTGTGGTTGGGCAGATAGAGGTCTTCGGGCGCGCTTTCCGATACCTGTACCACGTCGGGCCGGGTGGCCATGATGCGGCGCACTTCGGTTGCCGGGTCTGCGCCGATCGCCGGGCCTTCGGTCCAGGTGTTGAGATGGTTGGGGAAGGCAAAGCGCGTCGGCACGCAGGCGCCCACGCCCCGATAGAGCGCCGGCACGCCATCGAACTGGAAATAGCAGCCGCGGTTCACGGCGCTGCGGATCACTGCAGTGGCGCGCTGAAATTGCTGCGCCGTGCCGTGGTTCTGGACCGCGCCAGCCATCACCACGACGCCGCCGATCGCGCTCGCCAGGATCAGGAAGCGCCCGCTCCACCGCGCCTGCCACGGCTGCCCCGCGCGCGCCGCAGCCGCCAGGCCAGGGGCCGACAGCACGGCGAGCGGCGCCACCAGTGGCCCGGCATAGTGATCATACCAGGTGCCGAACAGCAGGAAGCCCAGCACCGCTGCCCCGGCCCACAGGCTTAGCAGGCGATAGGCGAGCGCGCGGCGTTGATCATCCCACCCGGCGCGGCGCAGGGGATCGAACGCGATGCACAGCACGAACGGCGACAGGCCGGCCGACAGCTTGAGCAACCGGCGCCAGCTGGGCGCGCCATCGGGCAGGCGTTCCAGCACCGAGGTGAAATTGGCGAAGACGAAGGCGTGCGCCTGGTCGATCGCGGCGTAGCTGCCCAGCACCAGCACGGTTGGCGCCAGGGCGATGGCGCACCACACCAGTGCTGCCCCGGCCAGCCGGGGGAGGGGCCAGCCTACCCTGCGGCCCAGTGCCAGCAGCATGATGCCGATCGCCAGGCCCTCGAACACGGCGGCATACTTGATCTGCAGCGCGAGCCCGATCAGCAGCATGATCACCGCGCCTTGCCGCAGCAGATCGGTGCCATCGGCGCGTTGCCATGCGCGCAACAGCAACAGCGCCGCCAGTGCCACCAACGGATTGTAGAACACGGGCGATTGGCCCAGCGCGCAATTGAACGCGGGCATGGCGCTGAGATAGACCAGGCCTGCCAGCCAGGCGCCACGCGGCGAGGCCAACTCCAGCGCCAGGCGCCGCACGACCAGCGCCGCGGCCGCCGTGCTGGCAATGCCGCACACCTGATAAGCCAGCACGGGATCGCCCGGCAGGCTCACGAACAGCCGATAGAGCGCAAAGAGGCCCAGTGGCTTGCGGTCCCAGATATCGATGAAAGGCACCGCGCCATGCGCCCAGCGATCGGCCATGAAGAGATAGAACTCTTCATCGACGTGGACGAGCGGATTGCCCAGCAGCATCAGTCGAAAGACGAGGGCGAGGCCAAAATACTCGGCAAAGAGACGAGCGTATTCGATTCTGGCAGGCGGCGTTGATTTCGCCCCAACAGGATATTCTGGTCGTGATGCGATCAGGGACGGGCCAGAGATATCGATCATCGTTTATTTCCGAAGTTTTCAGCTGTATTTGTACAGGCTAAAGCTTCGGAAATTGGCTATCAAGCGCAGCGGTTGTTATTATCTCAATATAACGTTCAGCGTCGCGTTTAATGCGGATGGGCTATTATTGTCGCAATGCTGACACGTAATTGTTGTGGCCTGTCAGCGTGCGGCAAACAGCACGAATGACCGCGTGCCCAGCGTGATGGTGCGAATCCGCTGATAGTGCTGCGCCAGCGCCTGGAGCACGACAGCGCGGGTCTGCATGTTGGCGCCATAGGGGTTTGGCGCGGCGTCGATCACGACCGCGCCCGGGCGGCTGGCCATGATGCGTTCCACTTCGGCGGTGGGATCGATGCCCAGGGCATGTTCCTCGAACCGGGTGGAAAGATGCGCGGGAAAGGCAAAGCGCGTAGGCAGGCACGAATTTGTCGCGCTGTAGAGGGCGCTGTCGCCTTCGTAGACATAAAGGCAGTGGTTGGCGTCGATATGGGGGCGAATGGCGGCGGCTGCCTCGTCCAGGTCGGTGGTGTTGCCAAAGCGGTGCGCCTGCACCGTCGTTGCGCCCAGGCCCGCGCCAAGGCCCACGACGAACAGCACGCGGCGCAGCCAGCCGGTGGGGCGGCAGCGGCCATCGAGGGCCGGGGCCGCCAGGATCGCCAGCGGCATCAGGGCAGGGGCGACGTAATGATCGTACCAGGTGCCCGGCGCGAGGAACCCGACGATCGCCAGGCCCAGCCACATCAGCACCGCACGCCGCACGATTTCGCTTTCGCTGCGGGGCAGCGCGATCCGCCAGCCCATCGCCAGCGCCACATAGAACGGGATCAGCGCGGCCGCCACCTTGGCCAGGCGGAACGAGGCCTCACCCAGATCCTGGCCGCGGCCAAGAATGGACACCACATTGGCAATGAGGAACGCGCGGGCTTCACCCTCTGCCACATAGGCGGCAAAGACCAGTGCTGTGGGCAGCAGTGCCAGGGCAATCCACGCTGCGCCGGCGCCGGCCAACCTTGGCCAACCCCAGCCGCGCCGCCAGCCGGCCCACAGCAGCATGAGGCCAAACCCGATGCCTTCGATCACCACGCTGGTCTTGATCTGCAAGGCAATGCCGATCAGCGCCATCGCCATGCAGCCGCGCGCCATCAGGCCGAAACGCTGCCCGGCGATGGTGGGCGCGGCCGTATCGGCCAGGGCACCGATCACCAGCCATGCCGCCGCGATCATCGGCAGGTCATAAAAGACCGGGGCCTGGCCCATGCCGCAATTGAACGCCATCAGGTAGATGAGATAGGCAAGCCCGGCAAACAGCGCGCCGCGTGGCCCGGCCAGGTGGCGGGCACAGCGCGCCAGAACCACGGCAGTGCCAGCGGCGCAGGTAATCGCCATGAGTTGGTAGGCCAGCACGCCATTGCCGGGAAAGGCCCGCGCCGCGCCATAGATAAGGAACAGGCCCAGCGGCTTGCGATCCCACAGATCGACGTAGGGGATCACGCCGTGCCACAGCCTGTCGCCCATCAGCAGGTAGAACTGCTCGTCTGCGTGAAACAGTGGATCGCCCAGCCACGGCGCGCGCAACACGAAGGCAACCAGGAAAAACACGGCAAAATTGCGCATTCGCGACAGTCCGATCCGATCCGGTCAGGGCAGGGCCGCAGCTGCGTTCTGGAGTTTACCCGGCGCGGCGACAACGCCCCTCGCGCACGGGTGTTCCGGATCGAGCACGGTGGCGCGGTCTGCGCATGGCGCGGCGGCGAAAACCGGCATGATGGCCAGGCCCGGCAGGTACGGCGGTGTCTGGTCAAAGGCGGTCATCGGTCCCGTCAGCATCCTTGCAGGCTGCGCCAGCCCCGGCGGCGGGTCAAGCGCCATTACTTCACCCAGTCGAGACCGATTTCCTCGTAGATTTCGCGGCTATCGGCCCAGTTCTCTTCCACCTTAACGTGCAGGAAGAGATGAACCTTCGCACCAAGCAGGTTGGCCAGCTCTTTTCTGGATGCCTCGCCGATCGCCTTGAGCTTGGCGCCACCCTTGCCCAGCACGATGCCGCGCTGGCTGTCGCGCGCGATCACGATCTGCTGGTGGATTTCCACCGAGCCGTCGCGGCGGTGCTGATAGCTTTCGGGGCGCACCGCGCTGTCATAGGGCAGTTCGTCGTGCAACTGGCGATAGAGCTGCTCACGCGTGATTTCCGCGGCGAGCAGGCGTTCCGAGGCATCGGAGACCTGATCTTCGGGATAGTGCCACGGCCCTGGCGGCATGAGGGCAGCCAGCCGCGTCTTCAATTCGGGCACGCCATCGCCGGTCAGGGCCGAAACGAAGAACACCTCGTCGAACTGGCCTTCGCCGCTCAGCGCCTCGGCCATGACCAGCAGCGGTTCCTTGGGGCTGGTATCAACCTTGTTGAGCACCAGGAATTTGCGTTCGGGCCGCCCGGCGAGCGAGGCGAGGATCGGTTCGAGGTATTCGCGCTTCTTCTTGCGCGCATCAACCACCAGCAGGATGGCGTCGGCCTCGCTCGCGCCTTCCCAGGCGGCGTTGACCATCGCGCGGTCGAGCCGGCGCTTGGGCTCGAACAGGCCGGGCGTATCAGCGAGGATGATCTGCGCCTGACCTTCCAGGGCAATGCCCATCAGCCGCGCGCGCGTGGTCTGCGCCTTGGCCGAAACGATGGCGACCTTCTGGCCGACCAGCGCGTTGACCAGGGTGGACTTGCCCGCATTGGGAGCACCGAGCACCGCGACCAGGCCGCAGGTTTGCCCGCCGCCAGTCTCAGTGGGGCCGGATTCGGATGGAATGGAAGTAGTGTCGATCATGGAAACAGAATGAACCTCATGGCGCCCGCCGACAAGCGGCCGGTGCGGCACTGGAAAATGCCCGGAAAAAGTGGCGGAATTGGGGATGGACGCTCGGTCGTGCGTGCGGTCAGGCGAACTGCTTGAGGAAATCGCGCGCAGCGGCCGTTTCGGCTTCCTGCTTGCTCGATCCGCGTGCTTCCGCCAGGCCCACGCCCTTGACCTCTACACTTACGGTAAAGATCGCGGCGTGATCGGGGCCGTCGCGGCTGACCAGGCTATAGACCGGGGGCTTGCGGCGGTTGCCGGCGGCCCATTCCTGCAAGGCGGCCTTGGGGTGCTTGCGCTGCCCGGCGCCGGTGCGCATTGGCTTGTCCCAGCAGCGGCGCACGAAATCGCGCGCGGCGGGAAAGCCGCGTTCCAGGAACAGCGCGCCGATCAGCGCTTCCATCACATCGCCCAGGATGTTGTCGCTATCGGACCCGCCATCGTCGCGGGCCTGCTTGCCCAGGCGGATATGCGCCGGCACGCCCAATGCGCGGGCCACATCGGCGCAGGTTTCGCGGCTGACCAGCGCGTTGAGCCGCTGCGACAGCTTGCCTTCGGCGGCATCGCTGGCCTCGTGCAGCCACTCGGCCACGGCCAGCCCCAGCACGCGATCGCCCAGGAATTCCAGGCGCTGGTAATCGCGCGCCTCGCCCAGCGAACCATGGGTGAGCGCTTCATGCCAAAGCGCCGGTTGTGCAACCGGCGCCTGGGTCAGTTCCGCCAGGAATTTGGCGGTTTCGGGGGAAAGGGGCGTGCTCAGAACATGCCCCCGATCCGGTTCCAGCGCAGCGCGGTAAACCAGGTCCACGGCAGGAACCAGTTGGCCGAACCGTCGGTGGACCACATCACGATGGTGGCGCGGCCAACCAGGTTGTCCTGCGGCACCAGGCCGATGCCGCCGCCTTCGATCGCGGGGAAACGGCTGTCCATCGAGTTGTCGCGGTTGTCACCCATCAGGAACAGGCGGCCTTCAGGCACGACCACGGGCGGGGTATCGTCCTGCGGGCGATAGCCCAGGTCGAGCACATTGTAGGTCTTGCCGCCGGGCAGGGTTTCCTGGAACTGCGGATAGTGGCAGGTCTGCGTGCCATCGGCCTCGGTCACGGCAAAATCGGGCGAGATGCACTCGGTATTGGCCGAAACCTTGATCACGAAATCGGCCACCTTCACCTTGGGCACGGCCTTGCCGTTGAGGTGAAGCACGCCGCCGATCATCTGCACGGTATCGCCCGGAACGCCGATCACGCGCTTGATATAATCGACATCGTTGCCCGGGGGCGCCTTGAAGATCACCACGTCACCCCGGTTGGGCTGGCTGGCGAAAATGCGCTTGGGCAGCAACGGCACGCTGAACGGCAGGGAATACTTGGAAAATCCGTAGGGCCACTTGGCCGCCAGCAGATAATCGCCGTTTTCCAGCCGGGGCAGCATCGATTCCGACGGGATGTTGAAAGGCGAGAAGAAGAAGCTGCGGAAGATCGCCACGATCAGCACCAGCTTCACCAAGAACACCGGGAAGCTGTCTTCCTTCTTCTGCTTTTTCGCCGGGGCGGCAGGCGCGCCCGCGGGAGTTGGCGCGGCCGTGGGCGGCACAGGCGTTTCCACCGCAGGATTGGCGGGTTCGGGCGTTTCGTTCATCGGCTGGGTCATGTGGAGGGCAAAGGCATCCGTCAAGCAGGAATGCACGTGCCATAGCCCGAGGCAAATACGTTTGCACGATCCGTTCGTCGAGCCACGCCACCGCTTGGAAGATTGTGCGCAAGCGGGCATGAGAGGCGCATCCCGCAACCGCGAAAAAGGACGTTAGACAATGGCAGCACAGGACCAGGCCACGCTGTGGCACGCACTGGAGACGCTGGAGGTGCCAACGCTCGCCGCGCTGTTTGCCGATCCGGCCCGTCTTGAGCGCTATGCCACCACGCTCGACCTGCCCGGTGGCCCGATTCGCTTTGACTGGTCCAAGACCCATCTTTCGGCCGACGTCGAGGCGATCCTGGCCCAGCTGGCACAGGCCACCGATTTCGCCGGCAAGCGTGAAGAGCTGCTGTCTGGCGCCAAGATCAACAACACCGAAGGCCGCGCCGCCGAACACACCGCCCAGCGCGGCGTGGGCGCCGAAGCCAGCGTGGAAGAAGCCCAGGCCCTGCACGCGCGCATGGCGCTGCTGGTCGAAGCCATCCACGAAGGCGTGCTGGGCGAGGTGAAGAGCCTGATCCACATCGGCATCGGTGGTTCCGCCCTGGGCCCGGCGCTGGCGATCGACGCGCTGGCCCGCGAAGACGCCAAGGTTGCCGTGCACGTGGTGTCCAACATCGATGGCTGCGCGCTGGAACAAGCGATGAAGCAGTGCGATCCGGCCAGCACGCTGATCGCGGTCGCGTCCAAGACCTTCACCACCACCGAAACCATGACCAATGCCCACAGCGCGCTGGAATGGCTGCGCGAAGGCGGCGTGGCCGATCCCTATGGCCGCGTCATCGCGCTGACTGCTGCGCCGGAAAAGGCGGTGGAATGGGGCGTTGACGAAACCCGCATCCTGCCGTTCTCCGAAACCGTGGGCGGGCGTTATTCGCTGTGGTCCTCGATCGGGTTCCCGGTGGCGCTGGCCCTGGGCAACGAAGCCTTTGCCGCGTTCCTGGCGGGCGCCGAGGCGATCGACGAGCATTTCCGCGACGCCGCGATCGATGAAAACGTGGTAGTGCGCGCGGCCTTTGCCGATCTGTTCTACACCCAGGCGCGCGGCTGCCAGACCCGTGCGGTCTTTGCCTATGACGAGCGCCTGGCGCTGCTGCCCGACTATCTCCAGCAGCTGGAAATGGAATCGAACGGCAAGCGCGTGCTGGCCGATGGCACGCCGCTGACCCGCCCGAGCGCGCCGATCACCTGGGGTGGCGTGGGCACCGATGCGCAGCATGCCGTGTTCCAGCTGCTGCACCAGGGCACCCACCTGATCCCGGTGGATTTCCTGGCCGTGAAGGTGCCGGGCCACGATCTTGATCCGGTCCATCACAAGATCCTGCTGTCCAACTGCTTTGCCCAGGGCGCCGCGCTGATGGCGGGCCAGGCGAGCGAGGATGGCGCGCGCGCTTATCCGGGCAACCGGCCTTCGGCAACGATCCTGTGCGACGAACTCAACGCGGCCACGCTGGGCGCGCTGATCGCCTTCCATGAACACCGTGTGTTCGTTTCGGCGATGCTGCTGGGCATCAACCCGTTCGACCAGTTCGGTGTGGAACTGGGCAAGGCGATTGCCAAGAAGATCGATGCCGGTGGCGGCGAAGGCTTTGATCCCAGCACCGAAGCGCTGCTGGCCGAAGCCGGCATCGGCGTGGAATGAACGTTAGCCTGCCTAATTGAATAAACGGCGCAGATAATCGCTACGCCAGGGCTGGCGCCGGATGGGCATCGTTGCCATATCCGGCGCCAGTTTCCGATTCAGCAGCAAGAAGGCTCCGCCATGACCGAACCCGCCTACGACTATGATCTGTTCGTGATCGGGGCCGGATCGGGCGGGGTGCGCGCCAGCCGCATCGCTGCTGGCTATGGCGCGCGGGTGGCCGTGGCCGAGGAATACCGCGTCGGCGGCACCTGCGTGATCCGTGGCTGCGTGCCCAAGAAGCTGCTGGTCTATGGATCGCATTTTGCCGAGGAACTGCAGGACGCGGCCAACTATGGCTGGACCGTCGAGAAGATGACGTTCGACTGGCCGACGCTGCGCAACGCGGTGGCCAAGGATGTCGACCGTTTGAACGCGGCCTATACCAACACATTGAATTCCAACAAGGTCGAGCATTTCCTCGAACGCGCCACGATCACCGGCCCCAACAGCGTCAAGCTGGCGAGCGGGCGCGAGATCAGCGCCAGGTATATCCTGGTGGCCGTGGGCGCCTGGCCGGTGATGCCGCATTTCGATGGGGCGGAGCATTGCATCACGTCCAACGAGGTGTTCGGCCTGGAAAACCTGCCAGGCCGCGTGGTGATTGCCGGGGCTGGCTATATCGCGCTGGAATTTGCCGGCATCTTCAATGCACTGGGTAGCCATGTCACGGTGGTCAACCGCAGCGAGACGATCCTGCGCGGCTATGACGCGTCGCTGCGCGACCGGTTGCTGCAGATCACCATGGCGCGCGGCATCGAATACAAGTTCAACTGCGGGATCGAGCGGGTCGAGCGGCTCGAGAACGGCTGCCTCAACGTGCACATGAAGGGCCAGCCTGATCCGCTTGGCGCCGATGCCGTGCTGGTCGCCACCGGGCGCCGGCCCAAGACCGACGGGCTGGGCCTGGAAAACGCCGGCATCGAACTTGGCGAACATGGCGAAATCCGCGTGGACGACACCGCGCAGACATCGTGCCCCAGCATCTTTGCCGTGGGTGACGTGACCAACCGCGTGCAGTTGACACCCATCGCCATTCGCGAAGGGCACGCCTTTGCTGATCGCGTATTTGGCGGCAAGGACACGCGCGTGGCCTATGACTGCATCCCGAGCGCGGTGTTCTCGCAGCCGCCGCTGGCCAGTGTCGGCCTCACCGAAGCGCAGGCCCGCGAGATGCTGGGCAGCAACGTCAAGGTATTCACCTCTGACTTCCGCCCGATGAAGAACATCTTCGCCCACCGCCACGAACGCGGGCTGTACAAGCTGGTCGTCGATGCGCAGACCGACAAGGTGCTGGGCGTACACCTGATCGGGCCGGAAGCACCAGAAGTGCTCCAGGCTGCTGCCATTGCGGTGAAAGCCGGGCTGACCAAGGCCGATTTTGACGCCACCGTGGCGCTGCACCCGTCGATGGCCGAGGAACTTGTTCTCATGCGCTGACCCAAAGGGCGCATCGGGATTCTGCATTAACCAAAGATGCCCGTTGAACTGCGCCGCCGGTACGATAGGCTGTAGGCGGAGAGGGCTGGGGGCGGAATCAATGGACAAGATCGGCGGCACCGTGCTGGTCACGGGCGGATCGGGCTATATCGCCGGATATATCATCCGGGCGTTGCTGGATGAAGGGTGGACCGTCAACACCACGGTGCGCGATCTTGCGCGCGAAGCGCAGCTGCGTGCCCAGCTTGGCGGCAGCTATGCCACCTTGCGGTTTTTCAAAGCCGATCTGATGGACGACAAGGGCTGGCGTGCGGCGATGGACGGGTGCAGCCACGTTTGCCACGTCGCCTCGCCCATCACCGTACAAGCCCCGCGCCAGGAAGATGAACTGATCCTGCCCGCCCGCGAAGGGGCCTTGCGCGCCTTGCGCTTTGCCCGTGCCGCCGGGGTGGAGCGGTTCGTGCAGACATCGTCGGTGGCCGCCATCGTCTATGGCCATGGCAAGGGCATCCGCCGCTTTACCGAGGCGGACTGGACCGATACCGACGGGCCGGGCGTGCACGCCTATGCCAAGTCCAAGACCCTGGCCGAACGCGCCGCGCGCGAGTGGATCGCGCGCGAGGGCCGCGGCATGGAGTTCGTCTCGATCAACCCATCGGTCGTGCTGGGGCCGGTGTGGGGTGAGGACTATTCCACCTCGATCGAGCTGGTGCGGCAATTGCTGGCGGGTGCGGTACCGGGCTGCGCCGATCTTGGCTTTGGCGTGGTGGACGTGCGCGACGTGGCGGCGCTGCATGTGCGCGCCCTGACCGAGCCGGGGATCGATGGCGAACGCTTCATCGCTTCAGGCCCGTTCCTCAAGATGATCGACATTGCCCGCATCCTGCGCCAGCAACTGGGCCAGCAGGCACGGCGCGTGCCGCTGCGCCATGTGCCCGACTGGATGGTCCACGCCCTGGCGCTGGTCAATCCGATGGTGCGGCAGGTGACCGGCGAACTTGGCAATGTGCGCGATACCGATGCGGGCCACGCGCTCAGCCGGTTGGGCTGGGCAACGCGGCCGGTGGAACAGACGATCACCGATTGCGCGCAAAGCCTGATCGAAACGCGGGTGGTGGCGGCCTAGATTCCCGCCCACCACTGATAGCCGGAATGGTCTTCCCAGTATCCGCCCTTGCCGCCGTAAAGGCCGGTAAGGCTGGCGACAAGTTCCACCCGCATCACATACTTGGCCTGCTTGTAGCCTAGCTGGCGTTCGACCCGCAGGCGCAGGGGGGCGCCATGGCCGACCGAGAGCGGCTGCCCGTTCATGGTGTGGGCCAGGATCGTCTGGGGATGCAGCGCCTCGGCCAGGTCGATCGATTCGTAATAGGGCTTGCCCGAGAAATCGTCGGCACAGTGGAACACGGCATAGCGCGCCTGAGGCAGGGCGCCGGCACCGTGCAGCAGCAGGGCGAGCGGAACGCCGGTCCATTGCGCGATGGCGCTCCAGCCCTCTACGCAATCGTGGCGGGTGATCTGGGTGCGCTGCGGCAGGGCGCGCAGCTGTGCCAGGCTCATCGCCATCGGCTTGGCGACCAGGCCATCAACCGTCAGTCGCCAATCGGCAAAGCCGCGTTCGACCTGCGCAAGATAGGCTGCGGCGGTGGGCCGGGTATTGCCGTTGACGCGAAACACCGGGGAGATATCGGCTGCGGAAAACTCCGGCGCCAGGGCATTGCCGGCGACCAGCCGCTGTGCGCTGCGGCTGGCCTTTTCGCCCAGCGACAGCAGCGACCTGGCCGTGGGCGAGGTGGTGATGCGATCGCACCCCGACAGCAGCAGCCCACCCGATCCGACCAGCAGGCCGCGCCGCGAAAACCCGCTCATGGCTGGCGCTCCGGTGGCAGGCGATACCAGCCGGTAATCATCGCGCGCAACTCGTTGAATGGCCCGGCCAGCACCACCATGGCGAGGTGCACGGCAATGAACAGCGCCATCGCCAGCGCGCAGAGGAAATGGATCGACCGGGCAGACTGTCGGCCACCCAGCAGCGTCAGCAGCCATGGGCACGCAGCGTTCATCGTCGGCGACATGGCCAGACCCGTGGCGATGATCAGCGGCAAGACGCCCAGCAGCACCGAAAGATAGGCGATCTTCTGCAAGGGGTTGTAATGCCGCGCCGCCTCTCCGCGCGGCAGGCGCAGGCGCAGATGCTCGGTAACGTCGTGCAGCAGCGCCCGTGGCCGCCGCTCTTCCCGCGAAAGGCCAAGATCGCGGCGCAAATGGCCGGAAAGCAGCGCATAGGCGAGGAAGCCCAGCAGACTGATCACCAGCATCCACGCGCCCAGGAAATGCCATCCGCGCGCCAGCGACAGGTTGTAATGCGTGGGCAGCGTTACCAGGGGCGGAAACGCCAGCGCGGTATCCTGGGCATAGCCGATCACGCCGGTGGTGGGCCATTCATGGCCGCCCAGCGCGAGAAAACCGCGCGCGCCATGGTTGCCGATTTCCAGCCAGGCCTTGTCGAAGTTGGCGCCGAACTTGCCCCAATAGAGCCGCGGATGGGCATTGAAGATCATCATCCCGCTCATCAGCATGATGAACACGGTCAGCGCGTTGATCCAGTGCCACAGCCGCACGGGCCAGCGAATGCGCAGGACAAGAGGGGATCGCTCCATGCCCGATACCATGCCCTGAATCGCGGCCGGGGTCATCCCCTGATCGATGAATGACGCGCGAGGCTTCAACCCCAGGGGCGGGCCTGCGCCAGCGCGATTAGGCTTTGCCGGCTGTGGCGGCGGGCCAGCGCGCGCTCTCGGCATGTCGGCGGCACCGGGCGCAGCGCCTGCCATCCGGCGCGGAAAATCCACGCCAGCTTGGCCTTGCCCGACACCACAGTGCGGCTGTGCCAGGCGCGATCGCCACGCGCGGCCACCTTGCGGGCAATATCGCCATAGATGCCCGCTGCGGCCAGAATCGCCCAGCGCTGGCGCGGTTGCAGCCGGCCGGCACCGATCCGGGCAGAGCATTCGTGGGCCTGAGCCATGGCACACATCCGTTGGGCCAGGATGGCCAGCGTGGCGCGGTACTGCGGCTTGAGCTGCTCGCCCGGCGGCAGGTCAACCTCGGCCAACCATTCGGCCGGCAGATAGCAACGACCGGCGGCGTCGTCTTCGGCCAGGTCGCGGGCAATATTGGCCAGCTGGAACGCCAGGCCCAGGTCTGCCGCGCGATCAAGGGTGTCATCGTCATCGGGCGAAACCCCCATGACCACCGCCATCATCACGCCCACCGCGCCCGCCACATGCCAGCAATAGCGCATGAGGTCTGCCTCGGTACGCGGCTGCCAATCGGCGGCATCCAGGGCGAACCCGTCGATCACCGCCTCGGCCATGGCCATGGTGAGGCCGGTTTCGCGCGCGACCAGGCCCAACGCATCGAACGCGGGGTTGCCGGTAGCCTCGCCCGCCATGGCCCGCGCGGTCAGATCACGCACCAGCGCCAGCCGTTCGGCCGCGCCGGATTGATCGCCCAGCGCGCCGCCCATGTCCTGCGCATCGACGATATCGTCGCACGCCCGACACCAGGCATAGAGCAGCCAGACCCGTTCGCGGGTGATGCGGTCGAACAGGGTGGAGGCGGCGGCAAAACTTTTCGAGCCGCGCCGGATCGTCTCGCGCGCGGCAGCCACCAGCGCGGCGCGATCGGGAACAGCCAGAGTCATGGGATCAGAGGTCCGACGCCTGCATCGCGATGATCGGACGGTGCGGCTCGTGCGCGGCCATGCGCTGCAGCAGCAGGTCAAGCTCGTGCTCGGCCACCATGATCCCGGCGTGGACCGGGCGGATGAAACCCACTTCGATCATGTGGCGGTTGAACGCCAGCAGGTGATCATAGAACCCGAACGCGTTGAGCACGCCCACCGGCTTGGCATGATAACCAAGCTGCGCCCAACTGACCGCTTCCCACAGTTCGTCCATCGTTCCCACGCCGCCGGGCAGGGTGAGGAAACCGTCGGCCAGATCGACGAAAGCCTGCTTGCGCGCATGCATGCCGGGCACCACGTCAAGCCGGGTCAGCCCATGGTGCGCCACTTCGGCGCCGACCAGCGCCTGGGGGATCACCCCGATCACTTCACCACCAGCGGCCAGTGCGCCATCGGCCACGGCGCCCATCAGGCCCAGGCGACCACCGCCATAGACCACGCCGATGCCGCGTTCGGCCAGTTGGCGGCCGACATCGGCAGCCAGCGCGACATAGCGCGGGTCGGCCGGGCTGGCCGATCCACAATAGACGGCGATACGTTTCACTGCAGGTCCTCCAGCATCAGCCGCGCCGTGGCCTTGGCGCTGCCGACCACGCCGGGAATGCCGGCGCCTGGATGCGTGCCGGCACCCACCAGATAGAAATTGGCGATATCGTCATCGCGGTTGTGCGCGCGGAACCAGGCGCTTTGCGTGAGCAACGGCTCGAGGCTGAACGCGGCGCCCTGGTAGGCGGAAAGATCGGCCGCGAAATCGGTGGGCGCATAGTGGAACTTGGTGACGATGCGGCTGTGGATATCCGGGATCAGGCGGCGGCCCACTTCATCGAGGATGCGTTTTTCCAGCAACGGCCCAACTTCGGCCCAGTCCACCGGCAGCTTGCCCATGTTGGCGACAGGGACCAGGGCATAGAACGTGCTCATCCCCTCGGGCGCGACGGACGGATCGGTCACGGTGGGATGGTGCAGATAGATCGAGAAATCCTGCGGCAGCACGCCGTGCTGATAGATATCGTCGAGCAGGCCCTTATAGCGCGGGCCGAACAGGATCATGTGGTGCGGGATGCCCGGCCACGTGCCCTCGATGCCGAAGTGCACCACGAACAGGCTGGGCGAGAACTTCTTGCGCTTGAGCGCGCGCGACCGCTTCTTGCCCGTGGCGCTGTCGCCCAGCAGATCGCGATAGGTGTGCATGATATCGCCGTTGGAGGCGACGGCATCGAAATTGCCGTGCCAGCCACTGGCGGTGTGCACGCCGGTCACGCGGTTACCCAGCGTTTCGATCCGCACCACCGGATCGCCCATGCGCACTTCGCCGCCGATGCGCTGGAAATGGGTGAGCATGCCGGCGATCAGGCGGTTGGTGCCGCCTTTGGCCCACCACACGCCGCCATCCTTTTCCAGCTTGTGGATCAGGGCATAGATCGCGCTGGTGTTCATCGGGTTGCCACCGACCAGCAGCGTGTGAAAGCTGAACGCCTCGCGCAGCTTTTCGCTTTCGATGTATTTTGACACCATCGAATAGACCGAGCGCCAGGCCTGGTACTTCGCCAGGGCCGGCGCGGCCTTGATCATGCTGGCAAAATCCAGGAACGGCACTGCGCCAAGCTTGACATAGCCTTCTTCGAAGACGCCGGCGGAATAGCCCAGGAACTCTTCGTAGCCGGCCACGTCACGCGGCGAAATCTTGGCGATCTCGGCGCGCAGGCTGGATTCATCGTTGGAATAATCGAAGTTCGTGCCATCTGGCCAGTTCAGCCGATAGAACGGCATCACCGGCATCAGTTCGACATCTTCCGACAGCTTGTGCCCGCTCAGGCCCCACAGCTCTTCCAGGCAGGCCGGATCGGTGATCACCGTGGGCCCGGCATCAAAGGTAAAGCCATCACGCTGCCAGTGATAGGCGCGGCCACCGGGCTTGTCGCGCGCTTCGATCAGGGTGGTCTGGATGCCGCCAGACTGCAGGCGGATAGCCAGGGCCAAGCCGCCAAAACCGGCGCCGATGACGCATGCTCTTTTCATTTACTTGCGCATCCCTGCCAGAGTGAGAGGCCGCGGCCGGGCGCCCGATCCGGCGAGCACCGCCAGGGCGCGCGAAATCGGTACCGGGGGCCGCCCCACAAAAATCCGGGCGCGATCCAGCAAGCTGCTGCGTCCGGCGTAAAAGCGTTCGATCAGCCGGGTATCCAGCCGATAGAAATGTTCCATCATGCGATAGCGTGCCAACGGCTCTGCCGCCTGGAACAGCATGGCCGACAGCAGGCGGCCAAAGCTGTTGCGCTGCCAGTGGCGCTTGGCCCAGCGTTCGCTGAAACCGGCCAGCGCCTCGTGCGTCAGATCGGGCTGCTGCGCCAGGGCCAGGGCAAAACGCACCGCTTCGGGCACGGAATAGCTGGTCACCGGGTGAAACAGGCCGGCGCGCGTGCCGGCGCGGGCGATCTGTCCACCAGAGGAGCGCCAGAACGCGTCCCAATCGCCGGCGGAAACCACGGGCAGAACGCCCTGTTCCTCGTGCAACACCTCCACGATCGACCAGCCCTGGCTGCGGGCATAGTCGGCGATGCGGGCGGCAAGGGCAGGGTGATCGATCGCCGGGCTGTCGGCGTAATAGGTGTCTTCGATGAAGATCTCGTCATCGCCAAACGGCAGGCAATAGACAAAGCGATAGCCATCGACCTGTTCGACCGTGGCATCCATGACGATCGGCTTGATCAGGCCATGGGGCTGCGCCAGCTTGACCCGCTGACCGAGGAATTTCTGCCAGCCGCCCGAAAGCTGCCCCTGGAGGCGGATGCCGCGCGCATCGACCACTGCGCCGGCTTCGATCCGGGTGCCATCGGCCAGGGTCACCGCGCCGGTGCCGGCGGCGAGCACGCGTGCGCCGGTGACGATCGCGTCAGCCGGCAAGGCAGCGCGGATCGTGGCGTCAAAGCGGGCCGAGGTCATCGAATAATAGCTGGTCGAGAGATCGCGGCGATACTGCGGAAAGCGCACCGAATATCCCGACCACGCCCCATCGACCATCGGCGCCAGCAACTCGCGCCCGGCCTTGCCCACGTCTGATCCGAAGAAGGACCACACGTGGTTGCCGCCCAGCACATGGTCCTGTTCGACAAGCAGCAGGGTGCAATCCGGGCGGGCTTTGCGCAGGGCGAGCGCGATCAATCCCCCGGCAAGGCCCCCGCCCAGGATCGCGATGTCGGCATGGCGTATGCTCATTGCCATGGCGTTAGGCCAGGCGGCGCGACCATGCAACCGCCCCTAAGGGCCTGTCAGCAATGCACGGCGCTTTTCCGCGGCGAAGTGTTGATGTCATGCCGGAGCCGGCCGGGCCGCAGCCTTGAAGCGGCGGCCGGCGCGGGCCGATCGCTTGCGCAGCCAGATCAACACGCCGGTGACCGACAGCACCGTGATGCCAAGGCCGATCACGCTGACGGCAATGCGCCATGCCAGCCCGCCGACATGGGCCATGTGCAGCGCGACAATCCAGGTGGTGAACGTTGTCGCGCTCTGGGCTCCGGTTGGCACGGAGACGTGGCGCAGCGCGCCGCTGTTGCCATCAAACGCGATCCGCGTGCCGCCGCCTTCCGGCGTGATGTCAGCCGAAGACTTGACGCCATAGACATAGAGCCCGGTTGCCGGAATATACCAGAGCCAGGCCCGCCCATCCGGGCGCAAGGACAGCCCGCGGCGCGCTGTCTCTTGCTGCGCCAGCGCCGCCCCGTGCCGCGCGGCGGCGGGGAAATCGAGCGCGGGGTTCCAGCGCGGGCTAGGCAGGGCAGACGCTTCCAGCAGGGCCTCGTCATCCTGCCCACCCAACAGGCCAAGTACCGGACGATAGACCTGGGGCAGGTTGAATGAGACGCTGGACAGCGCAAAGACCAGCAGGATCGGCCAGAGCCACAGCCCACCGGCGCGGTGCAGGTCGAACGTCAGCTTGTAGCTGCTGGTGGGCCGGCGCACTTTCCAACTGGGCCGCCAGCGACGCCACAGGCCGCCTTTGCCCAACGCGCCGGGCGGCAGGGTGAGATAGAACCCGACAAAGCAATCCACCGTCCAGACCAGCGCTGCCACGCCCATGGCGAACAGGCCCCATGGGCCCAGCGCCAGAGAATAGTGCAGGCGATAGAGGAACGGCATCAGATTCTTGATGCCCTGGCGCATGTCCCCATTGCGGCGATGGCCCTGCTCGGCGCCGGTCCAGGGATTGAGGAAGACATCGTCCCAATCCGGCCGATCGCGCCGTTCCAGGCCGGTCCTGGGGTCGGGCCAGGTGGCATAAAGCCGATCGGCCCGGCCGGGCAGGCGGGTGAGATAGACGAAATCGACCCGCGCCGCGGGATGGCGCGCAAGCAGCCCGGCGCGCACCGCCAGCGGATCAAGCGCTGCCATGCCAGGGCGGGGCGGGGCTGCGTTCTGCATCGCTGGCGCCGTGGCCGCGTCGAGTTCCTCGAACCACGGCAGCAGCGATCCGGTGAGCCCCGCCACCGCCAGGAACAGGGCAAGAGTCAGCCCCGCCCAGCGATGGACGATCACCCAGAACGGACGGCCGGGAAGCGCCATGACGGTCAGAACGTCACACGGACAGAGCCGGTGACATTGCGCGGCGCGGCGTAATAGGCCTGCGTCCAATACAGGCTGGTCAGGTACTTGTGGTTGGTCACATTGGCGACGTTGAAATTGAACTGAACGTTCTCGTTCAATTTATACCCGGCCTGCAATTGCAGCGTGGCATAATCGCCCTGGCGCACGGTGCCGGAATAGATCGTGTCCTGCCACTTGACCGCCGCGCCCAGTTGCAGCGGCGCGATGGGATTCCAGCGCAGTGCCAGGTTGGCGGTGTTGCGCGGCACATACGTACGCACTTGCCTGCCCGCGCCATCGTCCATCTTGAGCGTGGTGGCGCCGGCCTGGATCGTGAGCGTGGAGGTCAGCTTGCCACCCACTTCTGCCTCTACCCCGCGGCTGACGGCGCGGATGCCGTTGTACAGGGTCTGGCCGGTGGCCGTGTCGTAAGCGCCCGCATCGGCCAGGTTGCTTTGTTCGGCGCGGAACCAGGCGACCGATCCAAACAGCCCGCCGCCCGGTGTCTGCGCCTTGAGCCCGGCTTCATAGCTCTTGCCTTTGGCCGCGCCCAAGGGCCTGCGGTCGATGTCGAGATTGGCCTGCGGGGCAAAGATGCTGGAATAGCTGGCATAGAGATTGACGCCGGGCAGGGCCTTGTAGGTCACGCCGACGAATGGGCTCAGCGCCTTTTCATTCTTGTCGGTGCTGGCGCCAAAGCTGATCCCACGCGTCTTTTCGACAAGGTAACTGGCGCCCAGCAGCACGCTGAGCTTTTGGGTCAGCGATACATCCGATGCCCCGCGCAGGCGCCACTGGCGATCTTCGGTATGCTCCTGCTGCACGCTGGCGCCATAGGCGGGGAGGGCGACTTCCTGTCCGGTCCAGCTGCCGGGCAGGCCGCGAATCTGACCCCAGGCAGGATCGCTGTCAGGCACGGCGCGGCCATAGTATTCATAGGTTCCCACCGTGCGCTGCACGCCCAGCGTCAGCTGCTGGTCGCGGCCGAACAGGCGATAGCTGCCCTGTACCGTGCCGTCATAGATCCAGCCTTTGGCGACGGGGGCATAGGCGCCGGGATTGCCAAAGAGCCCGCCCCAGGCGCCGGTCTGGCTGTCCTGCTTTGGCGTGCCATAGACATAGAACAACCGCGAATCTTCGTTGTGGTACTTGCGCGTGACATGGGCGCGCACGCTCCAGCCCGGGGCGAAATCCCAGGTCAGCTGGCCATAGGCGGTCTGGTCATGCGTATTCCAATAGGTCCAGTCCATCGTGGTAGAGGCGCTGCGGTCAAACTCCAGCTGGTTGCCCTTGCTGTCCTGCAAGGGCAGGGCGCCCCACATCACCCCGGTGGACTTGCCATCCTGGCGCATATAGCCGGCCGAGAGATGCAGGTTGGGGGTGATTTCGCCATCCAGAACGCCGGAAATCGCGGTGCGGCTGTGGTGATAGCTGCGCAGGTAGGAATCGCCGTCCTGCGCCGCGCCGGTTACGCGCACGGCCCATTTGCCATCGGCGGTCAGCGGCAGGTCAAGGTCCACCTCGGCGCGCTTCTTGTTCCATGAGCCATAGGACAGCTCGGCCGACATATGGCGCTGGCCGGTGGGATGGCGGCGGTGATAATTGATCGTGCCCGAAGGATTGCCTGCGCCGGTGAGCAGCGCGTTGGCCCCGCGCACCACTTCCACGTTGTCCCACATCACCGAATCCTGGGCGCCGATCGTCGGGCCCCAGATATTGGGCAGGCTGATCCCGTCGATCATCGCGTCGACGATGTCGAACCCCCGCGCGTTGTAGTACGTGCGCTCGGTTTCGACCTGGTCGACATTGACGCCCGTAACGTAGCGCAGCAGCTGGTTGGTTTCGTCCAGCGCAAAGTCATCCAGGAACTTTCGATCGACCACGCTGACCGATTGCGGCGTATCCATCAAGGATAGCGCCAGGCCGGTAGCGCCGCTTGCCACCGTCTCCCCCTTTTCGCCGTTGACCACGATGGTGCGGCCAGCGTCGGCATCACTGGCGCTGGCACTCGCGGCGTCCGCAGCGCTGTCGGCATGGGCGGGTAATGCCGCCAGCACACCCAGCGAAACGCCGCAGGCCAGCATCGCGTGGCGCAAATGCGTGGGGGCCATGGTCTCAATCCTTCCTGAACAATGATTTCTCACCGCCCGCTAATGCGAATGGTTATCATGAGTCAAGGAGAGTGATAATCATTTTCAAAAAAGTAGCGCTTGTCTCAACTCGACCGACGATGGCGTCCGTCCGGCTTGCAGCGTTGCGCCCTTGGCCCTAGGATGCGGGCACCCCGGGGAGCCAGTGGCCTGGGCAACGCGCCTGCGTTGCCGGGTTGAGCAAAGGCTGAGAGGGGCTGGTCACGCAGCCCGACCCGTCGAACCTGAACCCGTTAGCACGGGCGGAGGGAGGGCCGGCCCAGCGTTACACGTGCGTGCCACAGCCTTTCGTTCGTCCACACGAAAGGAACCTCGTGTATGGCCGATCTCAATTCCCCACTCGAAATCGGTGTCACCACCGGCCCCATCCGCGGCAGCCGCAAGATTCACGTGGAATCGCCGCGTTTCCCCGGCATGACCGTCGCGATGCGCGAAATCGCGTTGGAGCCGGGCTGCGGCGAGCCGCCGCTGCGCGTCTATGACACCTCAGGCCCCTATAGCGATCCCAAGCAGGCGATCGACATTCGCGCCGGCCTGCCGCGCCTGCGGCACGAGTGGATCATGGCGCGTGGCGACGTGGAAACCTATGCCGCGCGTGAGGTGAAGCCCGAGGATAATGGCCTCAAGGGGCCAGACCGTTCGGGCGGCGTACCGGCGTTTCCCAATGTCAATCCGGCGCCGCTGCGGGCCAAGGCCGGCGCCAATGTCACGCAGATGCACTATGCCCGCCAGGGTATTGTCACGCCCGAGATGGAATACGTGGCGATCCGTGAAAACCTGGGCCGCCGCCAGTTGAAGGAAGCCTTGGTGCGCGACGGCCAGGATTGGGGCGCCAGCATTCCCGATTACGTCACGGCCGAATTCGTGCGCGATGAAGTGGCGCGCGGGCGGGCGATCATTCCCAACAACATCAATCACCCGGAAAGCGAACCGATGGCGATCGGGCGCAATTTCCTGGTCAAGATCAATGCCAACATCGGCAATTCTGCGGTCGCGTCTGATGTGGCCAACGAAGTGGACAAGATGGTCTGGGCGATCCGCTGGGGCGCCGACACGGTGATGGACCTGTCGACCGGGCGCAACATCCACGACACGCGCGAATGGATCCTGCGCAACAGCCCGGTGCCGATCGGCACCGTGCCGATCTACCAGGCGCTGGAAAAGGTCGGCGGCATTGCCGAAGACCTGACCTGGGACATCTTCCGCGACACCTTGATCGAGCAGGCCGAACAGGGCGTGGACTATTTCACCATCCACGCCGGGGTGCGCCTGCCCTATATTCCGCTCACTGCCAAGCGCGTGACCGGGATCGTCAGCCGGGGTGGCTCGATCATGGCCAAGTGGTGCCTGGCGCACCACCGCGAAAGCTTCCTCTACGAACATTTCGACGAGATCACCGAGATCATGAAGGCCTATGACATCGCCTATTCGCTGGGCGATGGCCTGCGGCCGGGTAGCGTGGCCGACGCCAATGACGAGGCACAGTTTGCCGAGCTTTACACCCTGGGTGAACTGACCAAGCGTGCCTGGGCGCAGGACGTGCAGGTGATGACCGAGGGGCCGGGCCATGTGCCGATGCACAAGGTCAAGGAAAACATGGACAAGCAGCTGGCTGCCTGTGGCGAGGCGCCGTTCTACACGCTCGGGCCGCTCGTCACCGATATCGCGCCGGGCTATGACCATATCACCAGCGGCATCGGCGCGGCGATGATCGGGTGGTTCGGCACCGCCATGCTGTGCTATGTCACGCCCAAGGAGCATCTGGGCCTGCCCGATCGCGATGACGTCAAGGTCGGCGTCGTCACTTACAAGCTCGCGGCCCATGCCGCCGATCTGGCCAAGGGACACCCGGCGGCCAAGCTGCGCGACGATGCGTTGAGCCGCGCCCGCTTCGAATTTCGCTGGCGCGACCAGTTCAACCTCAGCCTCGATCCCGAAACGGCCGAGCAATACCACGACCAGACCCTGCCGGCCGAAGGGGCCAAGACCGCGCACTTCTGCTCGATGTGCGGGCCCAAGTTCTGCTCGATGAAGATCACACAGGAAGTGCGTGAATTTGCATCGAAACAAAACCAGCCCGCCGATACCTTCATCGCGGCCGAAGAGGCCGAGGCGGGGATGCAGGCCATGAGCGACAAGTATCGCGAGGCCGGTAGCGAACTCTATCTGCCGGCCGCGCAATAAGGCGGTGCGTCCTGCGCTGGTTGCCATGTCGGTAACCAGCGCAGGAACCAGCGCGGTTTCCGATCATTGCCTGTCCATCTGGAAGGTCGCGTCGCCATGGGGTGGCGCTCCGCTCCTCTCACGATGGAGATCGCGCCATGAAGAAGGCTTTGCTGGCAGTGGCACTTGCAGCGTCGGGCCTGACCGCCGCTTGTACCGATGGTTATGATGGCCGCCCCGGCTATGACAACGGCTATCACCGCCATCGCGGCGGCTATGGCGGCATCGAAGGCGGCTATGCCAGCGGCGGCGGCTGGGGCTATCGCGACGATGGCTATTATCGCCGCTATGGCAACTATGACTATAACCGTCCCGATCCCAGCTACGGCGGCTATTATGCCGATCGCTATTACCGCGACGATCCGCGCTACGGCGAACACCGCCTGAGCGCCAATGAGCGGATTTATCGCGGCAATGATGGTCGCTATTATTGCCGCCGTTCCGATGGCTCGACCGGCCTGATCGTCGGTGGTGTATCGGGCGCGCTGCTCGGCTCGGTGATTGCCCAGGGCGATTCCCGTCCGCTCGGCGCGATCCTCGGCGCAATCGGTGGCGCTGCCGCCGGTGCCGCGATCGACAGCAACAACGTGCGTTGCCGCTGATCCCCAACCGGGCATCGGCACACATGAAAAAGGCCCTTTCGCCACGCAGCGAAAGGGCCTTTTTCATGTCGGCATGGCGCGGGACAATCCGCGTCGGGCCTCAACAGGCTTACTTGGCAGCGTCGACCGCGATGCCGAGCTTCTTCACGTCGTTGAGCGTGAAGGCGACCGGGCGATCGTTGAACGTGCCTTCCACCGACTTCTTGCGGATGTGCAGTTCGAAGGGCACCTTGCCGGCATAGGCGGTGCCACGGACGATCTTTTCTTCGCCCTTGGTTTCGGTGGTGTAGGAATAGCTCACGCCCTTGTAGGCGAAGCTGTCAGGCTGGGTTTCGGCCGAGGCCACGGCGGGGGCGGCAAGCACGAGAGCGGCGGCGGCGGTCGAAATGAAAGAACGAAGCATGGCAATTTCCCCTGATCATAAAGGCGAGATTGCCTTCGGACACCCGTCTGTTGTGTTCTTGTTGCAGCGCGTTTCACCCATGCTGCGCTTGCGAGCAATTGCTTAGGTTGCCTGCCCGCTTGCATGATTTGCAAGTGGCGAGCGCTCGGTTTTGAAAAGCGTTTGTTTTCATGCATAACAATAAGCGCCCAGCCACGGGGGAGGTGGCCGGGCGCATACGAAAACACGGGAAAGTGCCGGAACGCTTAGGCTTCGAGCGTGCGCTCCAGCGTGACTTCGCAGTTCAGCAGGCGCGAAATCGGGCAGTTGGCCTTGGCCTCATCGGCAATTTTGGCGAAATCCGATTCGGCGATACCGGGGATTGCCGCCTTGAGTGCAAGCGCGCTGCGCGTCACCTTGAAGCCGTCGCCATCGGCCTCCAACGTAACCTTGGCGGTCGTGTCGAGCGTGCCATCGGCATAACCGGCCTTGGCGAGGGCAAAGCTGGTGGCCATGGTGAAGCACGCCGCATGCGCGGCGGCGATCAGCTCTTCCGGGTTGGTGCCCGGCTTGCCTTCGAACCGCGTGCCAAAGCCATAGGGCTGGTCTGACAGCACGCCCGAGGCCGTGCTGATCAATCCCTTGCCGGGCTTGCCAAGCCCTTCATAACGGGCAGAAGCGGTGCTGGTGGGCATTGGGCATCTCCTTGATGGGGTTTGCCCGTTGAACGCCCTGGCCAGCGGCCCGTTCCATCCGGTTCAGCGCTTGCGCACGAACTCTGCGCGCAGCACGAGGCCCTTGATCCCATCGAACTTGCAGTCGATTTCCTGCGCGTCTCCGGTTAGGCGGATCGACTTGATCAGCGTGCCGCGCTTGAGCGTCTGCCCGGCGCCTTTGACATCAAGATCCTTGATCAGCGTAACCTGGTCACCGTCCTGCAGCACGTTGCCCACGGCGTCGCGCACTTCCACGGCGTTGGCCGCCGCGCGCCGCGTGGCCAGTTCCGCGGCCGTCATCCATTCGCCGCTTTCATCATCGTAAACGTATTCGTCGTCGCTCATGTCCCGCCCCTTTATGCTGTGGTCCCGGTGGGGCCATGGCAGGTTGGGGGCACGGGCGCCAGCCCTTGCGGGAACTTGTCTTACCACACCGCCGGGACGAGCACGATTGCGCCACCGTCGCGGGGTTTCCAGGCGCGCATGGCCAGGGCGACATTGCTTTCCCGGGCCGCGCGGTCTTCCGCCAGAGACCATGTGATGTGCCAGATGCCACCGTCCGGCCTGCGGGTGGAGCCTTCGAGCGCCACCACCAGCGCCTCCACGCCCGCGCCGTCATCGATATGGCCGACAACGCGGGCGTGGCGGATCGCTGGTGGCAAGGGATCACCGGGGCCGGCATGAACCGTGCGCGTCACATGGTTTGCCACAGTGTGCGGATAGCGTGGCGGGAACAGCGCCATCAGGCGGTCGCGGCTATCGGGTTCGAGCTTCCAGCCGCTGGGCATCGCGCGGTTTCCGGCAGATCAGGAAGATGGCGTGGCCTGGCCACTGACGACGCCGTTGTGATCGGCCTGTGGTGTCGTGAGCGCACCGGTGATCCAGATGGCAGACAAGGCCAGGATTGCCAGCACGAGGCTGATCAGAAGTACCCAGCGCACCACGTTCAAGCCGACGGCGCTACGCGCTTCGTCGGTGGACAGCCGCGCCGGCGGCTCCTGTCGTTGGGTATGGTCGTTCTGCATGACGACTCTCCTGCGTTTCATCGGCGGGGCGCACGGGTGGCGCGCCCCTTTTGCCTGATTCTACGCGCGGAGAGCCCGCGTGGTTCCGCGTCAGTCGCGCAGCAGCTCGTTGATGCCGGTCTTGCTGCGGGTTTGCGCGTCCACCGTCTTGACGATCACGGCGCAATAGAGCGACGGCCCGGGCGTGCCATCGGGCAGCGGCTTGCCGGGCAGCGAGCCGGGCACGACCACGGCGTAAGGGGGCACGCGGCCGATATGCACTTCGCCGGTGGCGCGGTCGATGATCTTGGTGCTGGCGCCCAGGAACACGCCCATCGACAGCACCGCGCCTTCGCCCACGATCACGCCTTCGGCCACCTCCGAACGCGCGCCGATGAACGCGCCGTCTTCGATGATCACCGGGCCGGCCTGCAGCGGTTCGAGCACGCCGCCAATGCCGACGCCGCCCGAGATATGCACGTTCTTGCCGATCTGCGCGCATGAACCCACCGTGGCCCAGGTATCGACCATGGTGCCTTCATCGACGAACGCGCCGATGTTGACGAAGCTGGGCATCAGCACGACGTTCTTGGCAATGTGCGCGCCACGGCGCGCCACGGCGCCCGGCACCACGCGGAACCCGGCGGCGCGAAAGGCGGCTTCGTCCCAGCCGGCAAACTTGCTCGGCACCTTGTCAAAGGCCGGGGCGCCACCGGCGCCACCCTCAACCACGACATTGTCGTTGAGGCGGAACGAGAGCAGCACGGCCTTCTTCAGCCACTGGTTCACGCGCCATGCGCCATCGACCTTTTCCGCGACGCGCGCTTTGCCAGCATCGAGCAGGGCGAGTGCCTGTTCCACCACCACGCGCACATCGTTGCTGGCCGGCGTCACGTCCGCGCGGTTGTCCCAGGCGGCTTCGATGGCGGCTTCAAGCTGTGCGGTCATGTGTGTTTCTCCGGGCAATACTGAGATGGTCTGGCCTTGGGGGATCTGGACAGTCTGCTTGGGCAGGGCGCCTAGCCGAGGTGACCGTCGGCGGCAAGCGCGTCGAGCCAGGCAGCAAGATCGTCGATCGTCTCGTCGATCGCGGTTTCGTCACGGGCGCGGGCGCCCCAATCCGTGCCGAAGTCGAGCCAGACCGTCTGCATGCCCATGGCCTTGGCCGGGGTGAGGTTGCGCGCCGAATCCTCGAAGAACACCGAGCGGGTAGGGTCGATGCCAAAGGCGGAGACAAAGCCGCGATAGGCCGATGGCTCGGGCTTGGGCTTGTATTCCATGGCGTGGATGTCCCACAGGCCTTCAAAGCAGTGGGTGATGCCCAGGGCATCGAGCACCCGCGTGGCATAGGCGGCATCGCCATTGGTAAATATCAGGCGACGCCCGGGCAGGCGCATCAGGCGCTCTTCCAGGCGCGGCGCGCGGTTCAGCGGGGCCATGTCGACATCGTGAACATAGCCAAGAAATTCATAGGGATCGACGCCGTGAAAATGCATCAGGCCAGCGAGCGTGGTGCCATGGTCGTGGAAATACATCTTCTGCACGCGGCGCGCCTCGGCATGGTCGCAGCCCAGCAGATCGGCAATATAGGCGCCCATGCGCACGTCGATCTGGTCGAACAGGCAGGTTTCGGCCGGGTACAGCGTGTTATCCAGATCGAAGATCCAGCAATCGACACGCGATGGGTCAAAGGGCATCCGTCATCCTTGCGAGCTTGGCTCTGGCCTTAAGAGCGTGGCTCTGCCTTTAGAGCATGGTGCCGCCGCCTGCCCGCAAAATCAGCGCGGGGCAAGCCTCCTCAGCCGGGCGTTTTCGCCGTCTTCGAGAATCCATAGCGTACCATCACGTGCTTCGCGAATCTCGCGTATCCGCGTCCCCAAGTCGATCCTCTCCAGTTCCTTGCCCACGGGGCGGCCGTCTGGCCCCGGTTCCAGGCCCACGCGCACGATCCCGGCCGCGCCCAGCGCCGCGATTAGCGCCTGCCCGCGCCACTGCGGAAACGCCTTGCCCGAATAGAACACGAAGTCCCCCGGTGCGATCACCGGATTCCAGCTGATCGCCGGCGCGGCCAGGTCTGGCCGCGTTGCGTTGCGCGGGATCGGCGTGCCATCATAGTTGTCGCCATCGGAAACCAGCGGCCAGCCATAGTTCTTCCCGGGTGAAAGCAGGTTAAGCTCGTCCCCGCCGGCCGGGCCATGTTCGAGATCCCACAGCCGCCCCTGCGCATCGAATTGCAGCCCCAGCGGGTTGCGATGCCCCAGCGTCCACACCTGCGCGGCAATGCCGCCTTGCGCTACAAAGGGATTGCCCGGCGCGGGCTGGCCATCGAGCGTGAGGTGGAGGATCTTGCCCAGGTTGGTGGTCATATCCTGCGCCGGGGTGAACTTCTGCCGCTCGCCCGAAGACAGGAACAGGCTTTTGCCATCTGGTGCAAAGGCGATGCGATGGCCAAAATGGCCGCGCCCGGAAACCTTGGGTACCTGCCGCCAGATCACCGTGAGGCCTTCAAGGCGGGGCGAGCCCTGATCGCGCACCAGCCGCGCGCGGCCCAGCACGGCGCCGCGCGTATCCCCCGCGCCCGCTTCCACCCAGGTGAGATAGACCAGCCCGCTGGTGGCAAAATCGGGGGCGAGGGCAATATCGCCGAGGCCCCCCTGGCCGCCGGCGTCCACCTTGGGCGTGCCAGAAACGATCACGGCCTTGGCCCCTTCGCGCCACAGCTTGAGCGCGCCGGTGCGTTCGGTCACCAGCATGGCGGTCTTGCCTTGGCCATCATCGGGCAGGAACACCATGGCCCAAGGGCTGTCGAAACGCGCCAGGTCGGTAATCACGAAGCCGTCGCGCTGTTCGGGCGCCGTGGCGGCGTCGTTATCGGGCTGGGCTTGCGATCCGCAGCTTGCAGCCAGGAACGCGAGCGGCGATAGGAGGCAGAGGATCCCTTTTGTCATGCCCGCTACAATGCCCGAAACCCGCGTCCGTGCCACCAGAATTACCCGTGTTACTACCCGCGTATCGGGGCACGTCATCGGCGTCGACGAGGCGGGGCGCGGCCCCCTGGCCGGCCCGGTGGTGGCCGCTGCCGTGGTGCTGGGGCGGCGGCCGCCCGAAGGGCTGGCCGATTCCAAAAAACTTTCGGCCAAGCGCCGCGCGGTGCTGGAAGAGCAGATCAAGGCGTCGTGCCACTGGGGCGTGGGCGTGGTGGACCCGGCCGAGATCGACCGCCTCAACATCTTTGGCGCCACCATGCTGGCGATGACCCTCGCCGTGCAGGAACTCGTGGCGCAATTGCAGGGCGACGTATGCGAGGTGCGTGTCGATGGCAATCTCACGCCGCACGGGCGCCATGCCGATTGGTGCTGGCCGGCGCGGCCGATTGTCGGTGGCGACGCGATCGAGCCGTGCATTTCTGCGGCCTCGATCATCGCCAAGGAACACCGTGACCGCATGATGCGGGCGGCGGCCGAACTCCATCCGCACTATGGCTGGGAGCGCAACGCCGGCTATGGCACGGCGCAGCACCTTGCCGCCCTGCGCACGCATGGCCCTACGCCGCTGCATCGGCGCAGTTTTGCCCCCGTGGCGCAACTGCTGCTTCTCTAGCCGCGACTCGGCGCAAGGCCTGCGAATAAATTTTCCACAGTTGCGCGCACCATATCTTGAGTCGCGCACCCCACCGAGACTCTAGATGTGGTTGGCGGACTCGTTCCGTTCCGCTTTTGCAGCGCTGCGACTCGCCGCAAATCGGCGAGTCGCGCCTTGACCTGCGACTCGCGATGATTCAGATTCCACGTCAACAAGCGACAGTGGAAGGAAGTATCATGGTTACGGCAGTGAAAACGCGCACCCGCGCCTTGCGGGCCAAAGTGGCCGCCAAGGTTCAGGCGCCCGCGCTGCCCGTCAACCGCATCCTCAAGGGCGATTGCATCGACATGATGCGCTCGCTGCCCACTGGATCGATCGACATGATCTTTGCCGATCCGCCCTACAACCTGCAGCTTGGCGGCGACCTGGCCCGCCCCGATGGCAGCCATGTCGATGCGGTGACCGATCACTGGGACAAGTTCGACAGCTTTGCCGTCTATGATCGCTTCACCCGCGAATGGTTGAGCGAGGCCTATCGCCTGCTCAAGCCCAATGGCTCGATCTGGGTGATCGGCAGCTATCACAACATCTTCCGCCTGGGCACGATGCTGCAGGACATGGGCTTCTGGATTCTCAACGACATCATCTGGCGCAAGACCAACCCCATGCCCAATTTCAAGGGCACGCGGTTCACCAATGCCCACGAAACCCTGATCTGGGCAGCCAAGAGCGAGAAGGCGAAGTACACCTTCAACTACCGCGCGATGAAGACCTTGAACGACGAGTTGCAGATGCGCTCTGACTGGGTGCTGCCGATCTGTTCGGGCAAGGAACGCCTCAAGCGCAACGGCACCAAAGCCCATCCCACGCAAAAGCCGGAATCGCTGCTCTATCGCGTGATCCTGGCCACCACCAACAAGGGTGACGTGGTGCTCGATCCATTCTTTGGCACCGGCACCACCGGCGCAGTGGCCAAGCGCCTGGGCCGCAACTGGATCGGCTGCGAGCGCGAGGACGATTATATTGAAGTGGCGCAGGAGCGTATCGACCTGGCCCTGCCGCTCGATGAAAGCGCGCTCAAGACCATGCAGTCCAAGCGCGCCGCGCCCAAGGTGCCGTTCGGCTCGCTGGTGGAAAGCGGCTGGCTGACGCCGGGCACCGTGCTCGCTGACAAGAAGCGCCGCTGGCAGGCGGTTGTGCGCGCCGATGGCAGCCTGGCCGTAGGCGAGGATACCGGGTCGATCCATGGCATGGGGTCCAAGGTGCAGAACGCCGCCTCGTGCAACGGCTGGACGTTCTGGCATTTCATGGACAAGGGCGAGATGAAGCCGATCGACGTGCTGCGCCAGCGCTATCTGTTGGCGGTGGAAGACTGATCGGGTTAATTGCCGTCGTCCCGGACTTGATCCGGGGCCCCGCTTTTCCTGAAGGATAGCGCAAGGCGCCCAAAAGAAGCTGGACCCCGGGTCAAGCCCGGGGTGACGAATAGTTGGTGGTTGGGGCAAAGGCTTTGGCATGAACGAGACGGTTTACCTTCGCCCCATCGCCTTGACCGAAAGCCCGCAGGCTGACGATGGCCAGGCCGTGCGCCTGGCCGGCGGGCTCGCCTGTGCCAGCCGCTTTGCCCTGCTGGTGCGGGGTGACGGCAAGGTGGTCTCGCGCCAGGTTGTCAGCGCGGGCGACGTAGCTGCTGCCATTGCTGCCTTGCCCGATGCCCTGGCCGCTGACGCCAGCGCGCAATGGGCCAATCTGCGCAAGAGCCATGCCCCGATCGGCTGTGGCGAGCGGGTGCTGCGCCTCGATCAGCCGCTGGTCATGGGCATTCTCAACGTCACGCCCGACAGCTTTTCCGATGGCGGCCAGTTCCTCGACAAGCCCGATGTCGCGCTAGACCATGCCTCGGCCATGCTGGCGGCGGGCGCGGCGGTGATCGACGTGGGTGGGGAATCCACCCGGCCCAATGCCGCCGCGGTGTGGGAAGGGGACGAGATCAAGCGCGTGGTGCCGGTGATCGAGCGCCTGGCCACGACAGGCGCTGCCATTTCCATCGACAGCCGGCGTTCCAGCGTGATCGCCGCCGCGCTTGCCGCCGGGGCGCATATTGTCAACGATGTGTCCGCCCTGCGCCACGATCCGCGCAGCATGGAGATTGTCGCTGCCAGCGGCGCGCCGGTCGTGCTGATGCATGCGCCGGGCGGTGCGGACGACCTCCACGCCGATGGGCATTATCGCGATGTCGTGCTCGATGTGTTCGATGACCTGCGCACCCGGCGTGATGCCGCGCTGGCCGCGGGCATTGCCGCCGAGAAGATCCTGCTCGATCCCGGCATCGGCTTTGGCAAGACGCTGGCCGAAAACCTGGCGCTGATCAACGCCCTGCCGCTGTTCCACGCGCTGGGCCAACCCGTGCTGTTTGCTGCCAGCCGCAAGCGCATGATCGGCGCCTTGGCCGGCGAGGCACCGGCAGACCAGCGCCTGGGTGGCTCGGTCATGCTGGCGATCAAGGCGCTGGAGGCGGGCTGCCACATGGTGCGCGTGCACGACGTGGCTGAAACGGTGCAGGCCATGCGCGTGTGGCGCGGCCTGCGCGATGCGGCGCTGACTGATTTTTCGCAGGTCGGTTGAGGCGGCGGGGGCTTCGACAGGCTCAGCCCGAACGGATTAAAGAGCAGTTTGTGAATACCGTTCGGGCTGAGCTTGTCGAAGCCCCAGCCGCGCACGTCCCTGTCAGGCCGCGTTGTCGATGCCCAGTTCCGACAGCTTGCGGTAGAGCGTCGAGCGGCCGATCCCCAGGCGCCGTGCCACTTCGGTCATGCGGCCGCGATAGTGGCCGATCGCCAGGCGGATGACATCGGCCTCGATCTCTTCCAGCGGGCGCAGGTTGCCGTCGGCGGTGAACAGCATCACGCCGGCACCGTCGCTGATAGGTGCCGGGCTGCGCGGGGTTTCGCCCACCATCGTCGAGAGATTGGGGAAGTCTTGCGCGGTCAGTGTTTCTGCATCGCAGAACACGGCGGCGCGAAACAGCGTGGCCTGCAATTGCCGCACGTTGCCCGGCCAGTCATAGGCCTTGAGCAGGGCCAGCGCGCTATCGGTGATGCCAAGCGGGCGCAGGCCCGGCTGCTCCCCGATCCGCGTAAGGAAATAGCGGGCCAGCGCGGCGATATCGCCCGACCGCTGGCGCAGCGCGGGCAGATGCACGTGCACCGTGCTGAGCGCATCGACCAGGGGCGCATGATAGAAACCCGCCTCGGCCAGATCGCGCAACGGCGCATTGCTGCACGCGAACAGGCGTACGTCGATGCGGAACGAGTGGCGCGCGCCAATCGGTTGTACATCGCCGCGTTCGACGAACTGGGTCAGCCGTTCCTGCACATGAAGGGGCAGGCGATCGACCTCGTCGATCACCAGCGTGCCGCCGTCAGCGTGTTGCAGCGCACCGATATGCCGATCGAAGGCCCCGGGAAACGCGCCCTTTTCGTGGCCGAACAGCACGCTTTCGATCTGGTTGGCGGGAATGCCGCCAGCGTTGACGATGCGCAGCGGCGCCTTGGCGCGCGGGCTCGCGGCGTGCATCGCACGCACCAGCATTTCCTTGCCAGTGCCGCTTTCGCCCTCGATCAGCACCGTCTGCTGGGTCCGCGCCGCCTTGGCCGCCACGGCCAGTGCGGCGCGGAATGCCGGCGCGGCGCCGATCATCGAATCAAAGTCGAGCGTCGTGCCGATCTTTTCGGTGAGCGGCTGAAGCTCTGCCGCGGGCGCCTCGCGCGTGGTGGCGCTGCGCAGGGCCTGGAGCAGGCGATCGGGCGCCACGGGCTTGATCAGATAATCGGTCGCGCCAGCGCGCATGGCTTCTACGGCCAGCAGCGGCGAGGCACTGGTGGTGAGCATCAGGATCGGCAGGGCCGGGCGCCGCGCCTTGAGTTCGGCGATCAGCGCACAGGCATCGTCGCCCGGAACCCATTGATCCAGGATGATGGCGCCCAGTTGCATGCCCTGGCGCGTGCCGAGTGTGGCAATCGCGGTTTCGGAATCGCGGGCCACGAGCGTGCGCCACCCTTCGCGTGCGGCCAGTGCCGTGATCAGCCGGCATTGCGCAGGCTCATCATCGATCAGCATCAGCAGGCGGTCGTCGGCTTCGGCCATGATTTTCCCGTCGTTGAAACAACACCCGATTACGCATTTCTGGTAAAAACCTGATTAAACAATCAGGCCATTCAATCGCCCTTGAGAGACGCGGACCAGCGGTTTAAGGTGCTCCCAAGGATAATAACGAGGGATGAGTGAGCATGACGTCTGCCAATGATATGAAGGCTGCACGTGAAACCTACGAAGGCTTTATCTCGATGATCAAGGTCTCCGTGCCGGTGATCGCGCTCATCGTCGCTTTCGTGATCCTGATCATACAATAAAGAATGTCACATGACATAACGATCGCCGTTCTTCGGGAACGCGCGACGGGGGAGAGCCGGGTGGCGGCGACACCGGAAACGGTGCGCAAGCTCTCGGCTTTGGGGGCCAAACTGGTGGTGGAAAGCGGCGCGGGGAAGGGCGCCGGTATTTCCGACGATGATTTTCAGGCCGCCGGCGCGGCGATTGCCAGCGTCGATGCCGCCGCCGGCGCGCAGATCGTGCTGGGCGTGCAGGGGCCCGATCCGGCACTGTTGGCTGGCGCCGCGCCTGGTGCGTGGATCGTGGCAGGGCTCGATCCCTTTGGCCAGCGCGGGCGGGTGGATGCCTATGCCGCCGCCGGGCTCGAGGCGCTGGCGATGGAATTCATGCCGCGCATCACCCGCGCGCAATCGATGGATATCCTGTCATCGCAGGCCAACCTCGCTGGCTATAAGGCCGTGCTGGTGGCGGCCAATCTCTATGGCCGGGCTTTCCCGATGATGATGACGGCGGCCGGCACGGTGAGCGCGGCCAAGGCCTTCATCATGGGCGTGGGTGTGGCAGGCCTCCAGGCCATCGCCACCGCCCGCCGCCTCGGCGCACAGGTTTCCGCCACCGACGTGCGCTCTGCCACCAAGGAACAGATCCAGTCCTTGGGCGCCAAGCCGATCTTCGTGGAGAATGTGGCGGGGATCGAGGGCGAAGGCGCGGGCGGCTATGCCACCGAAATGAGCCCCGAATACCAGAAGGCCCAAGCCGAACTGGTATCGAGCCACATCGCCAAGCAGGACATCGTCATCACCACCGCGCTGATCCCCGGCCGCGCCGCGCCGCGCCTGATCAGCGATGCCCAGATCGCTACGATGCGCCCGGGATCGGTCATCTATGACCTCGCCGTGGCGCAAGGCGGCAACGTGGAAGGCAGCGTGGCCGACCAAGTGGTGGAACGCCACGGCGTGAAAATCGTCGGCTATGCCAACACGCCTGCGCTCCTGCCGGCCGATGCTTCGGCGCTGTTCTCGCGCAACCTGTTCAATTTTCTCTCCGCCTTCTGGGACAAGGAACAAGGCCGCCCGGTGCTGGACGAGGAAATCGGCAACGCCATCCGCCTGACGCAAGGCGGGCAGGTCGTGCACGAAAGGCTCAAGGGGTGAGTGTACTTCCTCCCCGGTACGGGGAGGGGGACCGCCCGCAGGGCGGTGGAGGGGACTCTCGGCCTCAGCCGCGCCGCGAAGTGGTGTTGGCCCGTCGCCTGCGACGTACCATGAGTGTGCCCGAGCGGATGCTGTGGCAATATCTGCGGCAACGACCCCGCGGACTGAAGTTTCGCCGCCAGCATCCGATCGGTCCCTATGTTGCCGACTTCTGCTGCCTTTCGCATCGCCTTGTGGTCGAAGTGGATGGCATGGCCCACGATAATAGCGATCGCGCTGCTCACGACGAGACGAGGCGGCGCTTCATGAATGAGAACGGGTTCAGGGTGATGAGGATTTCCGCAAAGCGTGTCTTGGCCGATGCCGTGGGAACGGCAGAAGCTATCGTGGCGCGCGTGGCTGGTCCCCTCCACCGTCCTGCGGACGGTCCCCCTCCCCGTTCCGGGGAGGAAAACTGATGGACTTCATATCGATCCTGAGCATTTTCGTGCTCGCCTGCTTTGTCGGCTATTACGTCGTCTGGTCGGTCACGCCGGCGCTGCACACGCCGTTGATGGCGGTGACCAATGCCATTTCCTCGGTCATCATCGTGGGCGCGCTGGTCGCGTCGGCAGCGGCGGGGTCGCCGCTGGCCAAGGTGCTGGGGCTGGGTGCGGTGGTCCTGGCGTCGGTCAATATCTTCGGCGGCTTTGCCGTTACCCAGCGCATGCTGGCGATGTACAAGAAGAAGGAGAAGAAGTGATGGAACACGCTTCCTCTCCTTGGGTGGGCCTGGCCTACCTCGTCGCCGGTGTGCTGTTCATCATGGCGCTGCGCGGGCTTTCGTCACCTGGTACGAGCCGGGCGGGCAACCGTTATGGCATGATCGGCATGACGATTGCGGTGGCGACCACGCTGGTTACCCATTCGATCGCCAGCCTGCCGGAAATCGCCGTGGCCATCGCCATTGGTGGCGGCATCGGCTTCATCATCGCGCGGCGCATCCAGATGACGGCGATGCCGCAACTGGTGGCCGCGTTCCACTCGCTGGTGGGCCTGGCCGCCGTGCTGGTGGGGCTGGCGGCCTATGCCAATCCCGAGGCGTTCGGCATTCTTGATGCGCAAGGGCTGATCGAACCGCAAAGCCGGGTGGAAATGGGCCTGGGCATTGCCATCGGCGCGATCACCTTCTCCGGCTCGATCATCGCGTTCCTCAAGCTGGCTGGCAAGATGAGCGGCGCGGCGATCCTGCTGCCCGGGCGGCATGTGATCAACCTGGGCACGCTGATCGCGATCCTCGGGCTGGTTGGCTGGTTTACCCAGGATCAAAGCGCCTGGGTCATCGCCACGATCACCGCGCTGTCGTTCGTGATTGGCTTCCTGCTGATCATCCCGATCGGCGGGGCAGACATGCCGGTGGTGGTCTCGATGCTCAACAGCTATTCCGGCTGGGCGGCAGCGGCGATGGGTTTCACCCTGCACAACACGGCCATGATCATCACTGGCGCGCTGGTCGGCTCTTCGGGCGCGATCCTGTCGTACATCATGTGCAAGGCGATGAACCGCTCGTTCCTGTCGGTGATCGCCGGGGGCTTTGGCGCCGAAGCAGCCGTCAGCGGCGGCGCGGCCAAGGAGCAGCGCCCGTGGAAGCGCGGTTCTGCCGAAGACGCGGCGTTCCTGATGAAGGAAGCGGAAAACGTCATCATTATCCCGGGCTATGGCATGGCCGTCAGCCAGGCGCAGCACGTGCTGCGTGAGATGGGTGATGTGCTCAAGGCCAATGGCGTCAACGTCAAGTATGCGATCCACCCGGTGGCGGGACGCATGCCCGGGCACATGAATGTGCTGCTCGCCGAAGCCAATGTGCCCTATGACGAAGTCTTTGAACTGGAAGACATCCAGGGCGATTTCGCCCAGGCCGACGTGGCCTTCGTGATCGGCGCCAACGACGTGGTCAACCCCGCGGCCAAGACCGACAAGTCCAGCCCGATCTATGGCATGCCGGTGTTCGACGTGGACAAGGCCAAGACCATCTTCTTCGTCAAGCGCTCCATGGGCGGGGTCGGCTATTCGGGCGTCGACAACGACGTGTTCTACATGGACCAGACGATGATGCTGCTGGCAGACGCCAAGAAGATGGTGGAGGAGATCGTCAAGGCGCTCCAGCATTGAGGATAACCCCTGGTTGACAGCGTCGGCGCGGCGGGGCGAGAAGGCGGGCATGAAGCCCATCGTTCTTGTCACCGCCGCCGCCGCGCTGTCGCTCGTTTCTACCGGCTGCGTCTCTAAACTGGCCGAGGGCCGCGTGCGCACGGCCTTGGTCGATGCCGGCCTGTCCCACGCCAATGCCGCCTGCATGGCCGAGCGTATGACCGATCGCCTGTCGCTGGGCCAGTTGCGCCGGTTGGAGGCGCTGCAGGCACCCAAGCGCAGCCTGGCCGATTACGTGTGGACCGTGCGCCGGCTCGATGATCCGCAACTGGTGCAAGTGACGGTCAGCGCTGCTGCGCTCTGCGCCATGGGATTGGCCCCCGAAAAGCGGTGAACCGCGTGCGCGCGCACGGTGGATCGCTGCCGTGGGCCGCTGGACCTGGGCGGTGGTCTTGCCTAAGGCTGAAAACCATCGAAACGGGACTGACCGGCGGGGGCGCCGGTGGGAGATAGTGGTTTGCGCAAGATTGGCCTTATCGGCGGCATGAGCTGGGTTTCGACCCGCACCTATTACGAGCATCTCAACAAGCTGGTTCAGGCGCGCACAAGCACGTTGTCGAGCGCGCCTTTGCTGATCGAAAGCCTCGATTTTGCCGGTCTGGCCCGGCTTTCGACGGCGGATGAGTGGGCCCACGCCGCAACCGTGCTGGTGCAGAGCGCCAAGCGGCTGGAGCAGGCTGGCGCCACCGCGCTTCTGATCGGCGCCAACTCGATGCACAAGGTCTATGACCAGGTTGCCGCGTCGGTGGGCGTGCCAGTGATCCACATTGCCGACGCCGTTGGCGCGCGGATGCAGGCCAATGGCGTCAAGACCGCTGCCCTGATCGGCTCGCGCAATGTCATGGTCGAAAGCTTTTACCGCAAGCGTCTGGTTGCCCATGGGGTGACGCTGCTGCCGCCGGTGATGGACAATGTCGATGAGATCGACCGGATCATCTATGAAGAGCTGATGCAGGGACGCGCCACGCGCTCGGCCGAGCGCACGTTCAAGACCTTGTTGACCACCATGGGCCAGGCCGGCGCGCAAGGCGTGGTGCTCGGCTGCACCGAACTCGACATGGTGATCGATGTCGATGCCAACGTGCTGCCGATCTATGATGGCACGCGCATCCATGCCGAGGCGGCGGCAGACTGGATACTGGGCGCAGGGTGACCGACATGCGCGCGCCCTGGGCCTGCGATCCCGCTGCCTCGCGCGGGCGAGAGTTCGCACCAGAGCAGGGCGGGGTGCGCGGCCCGCGCAGCGAATTCCAGCGCGATCGCGACCGGATCATCCATTCGATCGCGTTTCGCCGGCTGCGCCACAAGACCCAAGTGTTCATCGCGCCCGACGGCGATCACTATCGTGTGCGGTTGACGCACAGCCTGGAAGTGGCGCAGATCGGGCGCGTGATTGCCCGGGCCCTGGGCGCGGACGAAGACCTGACCGAAGCACTGTGCTTGGCGCATGATATTGGCCATCCCCCGTTCGGCCATGCCGGCGAGGACGCGCTGGAGGCGGCGCTGGCAAGCTGCGGCGGATTTGATCACAACGCCAATACCTTGCGCGTGCTGATGCGCCTGGAAAGCCCCTATGTTGAGCACGATGGCCTCAACCTGACCTGGGAAATGCTCGAAGGCCTGGCCAAGCATAACGGGCCGGTGAAGAAGCCCACCTGGGCGCTGGCCGAACTCGACGCGGCGTTCCCGCTCGACCTGGCCAGTCACGCCTCGATCGAGGCGCAGATCGCCGCGATTTCCGACGACATTGCCTATGACAACCACGATATCGACGATGGACTGCGCGGCGGTTTCCTGACGCTCGACGATCTGCTGGAACTGCCGTTCGTGGCCGATCAATGGTACGCGATCGAGGCGCGCCATCCCCATGCCCCGCGCGAGCGGCTGCTGCGCGAATTGGTGCGGGGGCAGATCGGCCGGATGGTCAACGACGTGATCGGCGAAACGCGGCGGCGCCTGGATGATAGTGGGGTCGACAGTGTGGCGGCGGTGCGCGCGGCCGGGCGCGCGCTTTGCGGGTTTTCCGAAGAGGTGCGGCGGGAAGAACGCACGCTCAAGCAGTTCATGTACGCGCGGCTCTACCTTCATCCCGAGCAGGTGGAGGCGGCCGATCGTGCGCGGCATGTGGTGGAAACGCTGTTTGCTGCCTATCGCGCCGATGCCGGACACATGCCGGCCGCCTGGCAGGCGCGCTTGCCGGCGGCAGAGCCGGCGCGCAGCCGCGTTATCGCCGATTTCATTGCGGGCATGACCGACCGCTATGCAATCGACTGTTACGCGAAGATCGTCGGGCAAGTGCCTGAGGGACTTAGCAATGTCTGATCCCGTCCGCGTGCTGCTGGTCGGCGCGACGGGGCTGGTGGGTCAAGCCGTGCTGGCTGCCGCCGCCGGCCGGCCCGGCTTGCGCATGGTTGCCTTGGGGCGCCGTGCGGCGACCTTGCCCGCCGGCGCGCAGATGGACCAATTGGTGATCGCGCCCGAATACTGGGCCGATGCCGTGGCGCAGGTGCGCCCTGATGTGATCGTGCTGGCCTTGGGCACGACGATCGCGGCGGTGGGTGGCGATCGCGCCGCCTTTCGGGCGGTGGACCATGACCTCACGCTGCGCTGTGCGACGGCGGCGCGCCAGGCGGGCGTTGGCCATGCGATCCTGGTTTCGTCGGTCGGCGCTGATCCGGCCGCGCGCACGTTCTATCTCGCCACCAAGGGCGCGGTAGAGCGGGACGTGGCAGCGCTGGGCTTCGCCCGGTGCGATATACTTCGACCCGGCCTGCTGCGCGGCGCCCGCCAAGGCGCGGTCCGCCCGGCAGAGCGCTTGGGCATGGCGGTGGCGCCGCTGGTCGATTGGGCGCTGAGGGGCGCGCTTTCCCGCTATCGCTCGATCACCGCCAGCACGGTGGGCCAGGCGATTGTAAACCTGGCCAGCGTCCAGGCCGATGGGCAGTTCGTCCACCATTTTCGCTCCATCCACAGCGCTGCGCGCGGGACTGCTTATCCAGGCAGTTGACTTGCACGGGGTGCCTGCGCGAAAGGGCGGGCCTGTCGCTGACCCGCGCGGGAGAGTTTGCTGCTGATTCGCATATGTGAAAAAGCAGTGACGCCGAAGGAGCAACCGCCCCGGAATCTCTCAGGCTAAAGGACCGCACGGGGTCTATAGCGACACTCTGGAAAGTGCTGCATTTCCGCAGGGAAATGGGGCCGCCGAAGGGGTAACCCCGCGATGCGCCACAACTAGGGGCGCGGGGGAAAGCTCTCAGGTTTCCGTGACAGAGGGGGCACCGTTGGGTGCACCTCTGTGCGGAGTTGAAACTTGTGAGTGACACATACGATCTCGCCCCGATTGCGGGCGAAAAGCCGCTTATCCTCACCCTGCCTCTTGATGCCTGGCACCGCGCACGCGGCGGCCGGATGGTGGAATTCGCCGGCTATCACATGCCGGTGCAGTACGAAGGCATTCTGGCCGAACATCAGTGGACCCGCGCGCATGCCGGGCTATTCGATGTGTCGCACATGGGCCAGCTGGTGCTGCGCGGTGACCATGCTGCGCAGGCGCTTGAGGCCTTGCTGCCCGGCGCGTTCACCACGCTCAAGCCCGGCAAGCAGCGCTATTCGCTGCTGCTGGCGGACGACGGCGGCATCCTTGACGATCTGATCGTGACCAATCGCGGCCCGGATTTCTACGTGGTGGTCAACGGCGCCACCAAGCATGCCGATATCGCCCACATCACCGCGCGCCTGCCGCACGGCGTGACGCTGGACCACCTGGCAGACCACGCGCTGCTGGCGCTGCAAGGACCGGAAGCCGCCCTGGCGCTCGGCGCGTTGGGCCTGGTGCCGGCCGCCGATCCGGCGCGCACGCTTGACAGCCTGGTGTTCATGGAGGCTGCGCCGTTCGTGTGGAACGGGGTGGCACTGGGCGTCAGCCGGTCGGGTTATACCGGCGAGGATGGCTTTGAAATTTCGGTCCATGCTGATCACGCCGTGGCGCTGGCCGATGCCCTGCTGGCCCAGCCGCAGGTCAAGCCGATTGGCCTGGGTGCGCGGGATTCGCTGCGCCTGGAAGCCGGCCTGCCGCTCTATGGCCATGATCTTTCGCCCGATATCGATCCGGTAGAGGCCGATCTCGGCTTTGCCATTCCAGTTCGCCGCCGACTGGCTGACGCTGGTTTCCCCGGCGCGCCACAACTGGCCAAGGCTTTTGCCCAAGGCACCGCGCGGCGCCGCGTGGGCCTGCTGATTGAAGGCCGCATGGCCGCACGCGAAGGCGCCGAGGTGGTGTCAGATGGCCGCACCGTGGGCACCGTCACCTCTGGCGGCTTTGCCCCCAGCCTGGAGCGGCCGATCGCCATGGCCTTCGTCGAAACCGCGCTGGCCGTGCCCGGCACCGCGCTGACCCTTTCCGTGCGCGGCAAGAGCCTTGCCGCCACTGTCGTTTCGCTTCCCTTCCATCCCCATCGTTACGTGCGCAAAGGAGCCGCCTGATGACCCGCTATTTCACCGCTGATCACGAATGGCTTGTGGTTGAAGGCGATGCTGCAACTGTCGGCATCACCGACTATGCGCAGAGCCAGCTGGGCGACATCACCTTTGTCGAACTGCCCGCCGTGGGCGCTGCCCTGGCCAAGGGCGACAGCGCGTCTGTCGTGGATTCGGTCAAGGCCGCTTCGGATGTCTATGCCCCGGTTTCGGGCGCCGTTACCGAAGTTAACCCGGCCCTGGAAGACGCCCCCGAACTGGTCAATTCCGCGCCGGAAGGCGAGGGCTGGCTGTGGCGCATGACGCTGGCCGATGCGGCCCAGCTCGACGGGCTGATGGACGAGGCGGCCTATGTCGCCCATGTCGCGGGGCTTTGACACGATGCGCTATCTTCCCTTGAGCGACCATGATCGTGGCGAGATGCTCGCCACGATCGGGGCTCCCGATATCGACGCGCTGTTTGCTGATGTTCCGGCGGCGGCGCGGCTCTCTGGCCCGATCGCAGGCCTGCCGGGCCATGCCAGCGAAATGGCGGTCGAACGCCATATGGCGCGGCTTTCGGCCGAAAGCCTCACCGCCGGGCAAGTGCCGTTCTTCCTGGGGGCAGGGGCCTATCGCCACCATGTTCCCGCGACGGTCGATCACCTGATCCAGCGCGGCGAGTTTCTCACCGCCTACACCCCCTATCAGCCGGAAATCGCGCAAGGCACCCTGCAGGTGCTGTTCGAATTCCAGACCCAGGTGGCGCGCCTGTTCGGCACCGATGTGGCCAATGCCTCGCTCTACGATGGCTCGACCGCGTGCTGGGAAGCCATCGCCATGGCCGGCCGCATTACCCGCCGCAGCAAGGCGGTGCTTTCGGGCGGCCTGCACCCGCACTACGTGGGAACGGCGCAGACCATGGCGCGCTTTACCGGCGATACGCTGGTAACGGCCAAGCCCGAAGTGTCGGCACAGGCCGATGACGAAGCGCTGATCGCCGCGATCGACGCTGAAACATCGTGCGTGCTGGTACAGTATCCTGATGTGCTGGGCCGCATTCCCGATCTCAAGCGCATTGCCGCGGCCGCGGAGGCCCAGGGCGCGCTGTTGATCGCGGTGGTGACCGAACCGGTTGCGCTGGGCCTGATCGAAAGCCCGGGCACGCTGGGCGCGGATATCGTCGTCGGCGAAGGTCAGTCGCTCGGCGTTGGCCTGCAGTTCGGCGGGCCTTACCTGGGCCTGTTTGGTTGCCGCGAAAAGTACGTGCGCCAGATGCCGGGCCGCCTGTGTGGCGAAACGGTGGATGCCGATGGCAAGCGCGCTTTTGTGCTGACCCTTTCCACGCGGGAACAGCATATCCGGCGCGAAAAGGCGACGAGCAATATCTGCACCAATTCAGGGCTTTGCGCCCTGGCTTTCAGCATTCACCTGAGCTTGCTGGGTGGTGAAGGCCTGGCCCGCATGGCCCGCGCCAGCCATTTGCGCGCGGTCCAGGCGGCCACCGCGCTGGCGGCGCTGCCGGGCGTGGCCGTGGTCAACGCCAGCTATGTCAACGAGTTTGCCATCACGCTGCCGCGCCCGGCGGCCGAGGTGGTGGATGCGCTGGCGGCCCGTCGCGTGTTGGGCGGCGTTGCCCTGTCGCGGCTGGTGCCGGGGCAGGCTGATCTCACCCACGTGCTGCTCGTCGCCACCAGCGAACTCACGACCGATGAAGACATCGCGGCCCTGTGCGCCGCGCTTGCGGAGGTACTGGCATGACTGTTCTGAACCCCGCCGGCTGGCGCCCCGAACTGGGTGACCGCATTCCTGCCGCGCTGGAAGCGCCCGAAACCGTGACCGGCAACCGCGCGCTGCACCTGGAAGAAACGCTGCTGTTCGAAGTGGGGCGGATGGACCACTGCGGCGTTGATTTCGACGACGTACCCGGATCGCCGCTCGCTGGCCTCGCCCTGCGCGCGGCGCCGGTGGACCTGCCGGGCCTGAGCGAGCCGGAGGCGGTGCGCCACTACACCCGCCTCTCGCGCCAGAACTATGCGATCGACCTCGGGCCGTTCCCGCTCGGCAGTTGCACGATGAAGCACAACCCGCGCCTGGACGAAAAGGTCGCGCGGATGCCCGGTTTTGCCGATGTGCACCCGCTGCAACCGGTAGGCACGGTGCAGGGCGCGCTCAAGGTGATCGACGAACTGGCTGACTGGCTGGTCAAGCTGACCGGGATGGCCGCCGTGGCGATGACGCCCAAGGCCGGTGCGCATGGCGAACTGTGCGGCTTGCTAGCGATCCGCGCCGCGCTCGATGCGCGGGGGGACAAGCGCGAGGTGATCCTGGTGCCCGAAAGCGCGCATGGCACCAACCCGGCCACCGCCGCCTTTGCCGGCTTCCAGGTGGAGGCGATCCCCGCCACCGACGATGGCCGCGTCGATACCGCCGCGCTGATCGGCAAGCTCGGCCCGCATGTGGCCGGGGTGATGATCACCAACCCCAACACCTGCGGCCTGTTCGAGCGCGATCTCAAGACCATTGCCGATGCGGTGCATGCCGCTGGCGGCTATGTCTATTGCGATGGCGCCAACTTCAACGCCATCGTCGGCCGGGTGCGCCCGGGCGATCTGGGCGTGGACGCCATGCACATCAACCTGCACAAGACCTTTTCCACGCCACATGGCGGGGGCGGGCCGGGTGCCGGGCCAGTGGTGCTGTCAGACGCACTGGCGCCGTTCGCGCCGCTGCCTTTCGTCACGCCCGGCGCCGATGGCATGCTGCGCCTGGTGGAAGAGGCCGATAGCGCCAGTGAGGCGCCCGAGGCGTTCGGTCGCATGTGCGCGTTCCATGGCCAGATGGGCATGTTCAGCCGCGCCCTGGCCTATATCCTGAGCCACGGCGCCGACGGGCTGGCCCAGGCATCGGGCGACGCCGTGCTCAATGCCAACTATGTGTTGCGCCGGTTGGAGCATGTGCTGCATGCGCCGTTCGCGGCCGCTGGCCCGTGCATGCACGAAGCGCTGTTCAGCGATGATGGCTTTGCCGATGGCTTTGCCACGCTGGACCTCGCCAAGGGCCTGATCGACGAGGGCTATCACCCGATGACGGTCTATTTCCCGCTGGTGGTGCATGGCGCCATGCTGGTGGAGCCGACCGAAACCGAAAGCAAGGCCGGGCTCGACCAGTTCATCATGGCGATGGAAAGCCTGGGTGCGCGCGCCAAGGCGGGTGATCCCGCGCTCAAGTCTGCGCCGCACTTTGCCCCGCGCCGCCGGGTCGATGAAACCCGCGCTGCACGCAAGCCGCGCTTGGTGTGGAACGCCTGAAGCACGCTCCAACGCTTGACAAGAAAACGTAAAAAGGCGCCGCAAGATATTGATCTTGCGGCGCCTTTCCAATTTTTTATCCCGGCGCGATTACTTGCCGTTGATTGCGTCCGAACCGGCCTGGCCAGCAGACTGGATGTCCTTGCCGGCGCCCTTGACGGTGTTGCACGCAGCCGTGCCCAGCAGCAGGCCGCCCATGGCGGCCGCGACGATGATCTTGCGCATCATAGGATTGGCTCCCTTCCTTTTGGGACGAAAGGCTCGAAACATGCCCTTCCGAACGCGCACAGAACGAGCCAATTCGCATGCGGTTCCTTGCCCTAAGGACCCCGCAGTTACGCCATGGCAGAGGCAGTAGCCGGGCTGGCTTGCTGCTGTCGGTGCCGCACATGTTCGCGCCAGGCGATGATCAGCCCTGCCGCAATCACGATCGGCGCACCGATCCAGGTGGCGGCAGGCGGCAGGTGGGCAAAGACCAGCCAGCCCCACAGCGTGGCCCAGCCAAATTGCGAGTAATCCATCACGATCACGCTGGACACCGGGCCGAACCGCAGCGCGGCTGTCATCAGCAATTGCGCGCCTAGGCCGGCCAGGCCAATGCCGCCGAGCATGAGCCAGCCGAGGGCATCATGGTGCACCCCGGTGCGGAACAGGAACAGCGCCAGAAACGGCGCGCTCATCGCGGAAAAATAGAATACCACTGTCAGTGGCTCTTCCGTGCGACCCAGGTCGCGCAACTGGATCGAGACCAGCGCGACCATGAACGCCGCGCCGACGCCAACCGCGACGCCCAGCGCGGGCAGGTGGGTCTGGTTCGGGCCGGCAATGATCACGATGCCCAGCAGGCCCATGGCCACCGCCGTCCACCGCCACGGCCCCACCCGTTCCTTGAGCAGGAGCGCAGAGAGGATCACGGCAAAGACCGGGGCGGTAAAGCCCAGCACGGTCGCCTCGGCCAGGGGCAGGATCTGCACAACGCCGAGCGTAAGGAACATGCCGGCCGTGCCGATCATCGCGCGGCGGAAATGAACCCACGGCCGCGCCGTGCGCAGGCGATGCAGTTGTCCACGCGCACCAAGCCAGCCCAGCAGCATGAGCGCCGGCAGCGTCTGCCGCCAGAACATGGTTTCGTGCAGCGGCATGCCACGTTCGCCGGTCAGCTTGACCAGCACCAGCATGGTCGACAGCATGGCCATTGCCACCAGGCGCAGGCCCAGGGCCAGAAAGGGTCTTTCACGAGACGGCATGGCCCGCGCGCCTAGGCGCAGGGCGATGCGAGTGCAAGGCTTGTCGATCGCGGGGTTGCATCGTGCCGGCGCTGCGGCCATGGCGCCGCCATGATCGAACGGTGGCGCACGATAGACTGGCAGCAGGTGTGGCAGGGGCCGTGGCAAGCCGTGGCGGCCGTTGGCAGCGTGCTGCTGGCGGTGGCGATCGTGGCGCTAGTGGCCGAACGGCGGCGCAGCAAGCGTGCCGATCTCGATCGCGTGGGCTGCATGCCCTGGACGATGATCTATGCCCTGTGTTTTTTCATGGCCTGCGTGCTGCTGGGCGGTGCCTTGCGCGCCGCCCTGGCAAGCTGACGATCAGAGGCACGCTTCCAGGAACGCCTGATCAAACCCGAACTGACGCGCCTTTTCCAGGGTATAGGGGCGCAGGCCGGACGGGCGAAACTCGCCGATGATCTTGCCCTCTTCGGTTTCGTCGAGATATTCGAACTTGAACAGTTCCTGCGTCACGATCACGTCGCCTTCCATCCCGATCACCTCGGTGATGTTGGTCGTACGGCGGGAACCGTCGCGCAGGCGCTTGACCTGAACGATCAAGTCGACGCTTTCGGCAATCTGGCGGCTGATCGCTTCCTTTGGGATCTTGATGTCGCCCATCAGGATCATGTTTTCCATACGGCCCAGGCATTCGCGCGGGCTGTTGGCGTGCAGCGTACACATCGAGCCATCGTGGCCGGTGTTCATCGCCGCCAGCAGGTCAAAGCATTCCGCGCCGCGAATTTCGCCCAGGATAATGCGGTCAGGGCGCATACGCAGCGCGTTCTTGACCAGATCGCCGATGGTGATCGCGCCCTGGCCTTCCAGGTTCGGCGGGCGGGTTTCCAGCGGCAGCCAGTGCGGCTGTTGCAGGCGCAGTTCGGCCGCGTCTTCGATCGTCAGCACGCGCTCGCCCGGGTCGATCATCTTGGACAAGGCGTTGAGCATCGTGGTTTTCCCCGAGCCCGTGCCCCCGGAAATCACGATGTTCATGCGGCACGCGCCGGCGATTTTCAGCGCCGTGCACATCTTGTCGCTCATCGAGCCGAAATCGCGCAGCATATCGAGCGTGATCGGCTTTTCGGAAAACTTACGAATGGAGATCGCCGTGCCGCGCAATGAAAGCGGCGGCACTATCACGTTGACGCGGCTGCCATCCTTGAGGCGGGCGTCGGCCAGCGGCGTGGTCTGGTCGACGCGGCGGCCGACTTGGTTGACGATGCGCTGGGCGATCTGGAACAGGTGGCTTTCATCGCGAAAGCGGATCGGCGCGAGCTGCAGCTTGCCCTTCTTTTCGATGTAGGTCTGTTCCGGCCCGTTGACCATGATGTCGGACACGTCGGGATCGTTGAGCAGTTCCTCCAGCGGCCCGAACCCGAGCAGTTCGTCGATCAGCACCTTTTCCAGCGCGAATTGCTCGCGCCGGTTGAGCGTCACTTTCAGTTCGGCCAGCACTTCCATGATGATCGGGCGGAATTCTTCCGACAGTTCATCCTTGGTCAGCGTTGCGGCGGCTTCGGGATCGACACGTTCGAGCAGGCGCGGCAGCACCTGTTCCTTGATCTTGTGGACCGACGCCTCGAAGCCTTCGGCCTGGTAGGTGTTGTCCACCACGCCGTTGATGCGTTCGGCCAGGCGGCTCATCGCATCGGCATGCTTGCCGCCCATGTCATCGTTGGCGCCGGGCAGAGGGCTTGCTTCGACAAAGCCAGCGGGCACGGCCGTTGCGGCTTCGCCAGTTTTCATCGGCCGGGCAACGCCGAACGAGGGGCGCGCGGCGGTGGCTCCACCCAAACCTGTCTTCCGGCCAAAAGCGCTCATGCGTCTTTTCCTGTCAACTCGTTCTTCCGGGGCCGTAGCCCGACAATGGTCAGGAACGGCTTTTCAGACGTAGTGAATACGAGGGAAACCTTCAGGATTCCCTAAAAACGGACAAAAGGCCGCAATGGCGCCGTACATGGCGGTGTTGCCTGGCCGCGCGGCGGCAATCCTTCACCAACTCTATAGAAATGAAAGGCTTGGCCATCCAATCCGGCCGGGACGTCGCCGATCCGCCGAATCAGGGGCGGCATGTCGGGCAGGGAAAAGTCACTCAGGAGATAAAAGCTGCCTTCGTGTTTCGCCGTGCTGGCCAGCGCGCGATAGAACTGCGCGCCATCGACCAGCTTTTGCGGTTCGGGATTGTTCCAGCGGGTAAAACTTTGCGTGCAGCGCTTGCCCAGGCGTTGAAATGGCATGCCGCTCAGCCCCGAAATTCCCTCGCCCGCGCTTTCCGGAAAAGCCAGCCAGCGTTCCTGGCTCAGGTTATGAGACGCGATCCAGGCGGAGGCGCGATCGCTGTTGTTGAACGGCATGATCAGGGCGGCCACGGCCATGAACAGGCCACACCCTGCCACAAGCCATAGCCACGCGCGCATCCACACGCCAGGGCCGGGCCCCCCGGCAAGGGCTTGGCGCCAGACCATCGCCACCAGCAGTAGCGTGCAGAGCATGAGATGGCGGATCGAAAGGGCATAGACCCCCACGCTGAACACAAGGGTAAAGCCCACGAAAGCGGCGAGCACTACGCGGTCGGCCCAGCGGCCGCGCAGTTGCGTCCATGCCATGGCGGTCAGCGCGAACAGGGCCAGTGCGCCCAATAGCGCAGGCGGTGGCTGATCCCATTCCGGGCGCAGGCCATGCCACTGCAGCGGCAGCCCCTGTGCGCTCATCCCTGCCAGCCAATCGACCAGGCGGGCAAACGGGCCATGCTGGGTGATGGCAGGCGCCACGTCGGGCGCGGGGCGCACCCACCATGCTGCCAACAGGCCCGAGGCGATCCACCCGCCCAGCCAGCCCAGCGGCGCGCGCCGTTCGGCCCAGCGCCAACCGACGAATATGAACGACAGCACCCCGAACAGGAAATCACACTGCGGCAACAGCACGATGAACGGCCAGGCCCAATGCCCTCGCCGCCACAGCGCCAACGCGAGAAAAACGCAGGCCGCGCCCAATGTCAGGCTGCGCGACACGGTAAAGAATTCGAACAGCACGAATTCCGACAGGGCCAGGCACAACCGCTGGCTGCGCGCAAAGGGTGCAGCTAGCAGGATGGCAAGCTGGCCCGGAACCGCAATCAGGGCGGCTGCCACCGGCAGGATCAGCAATGGCGCAGATAGAAAGTGCGCCAGACCGCGCAGGATCGCGTACCACAGCGGGGGATGACCTTCATAGCGCAGCGCGGCAAGCAGATCGGGCCAGGTTGGCGTCTGCACCGCGATCAACACGGCCTGCCATTCGTCCAACCAAGGTTTGTGCGTGATGATCAGCAGGATTTGCAGGGCGATAACCGCGCAAATCGCGCCGGTCCACGCAACGGTTGTGGCCAAGGCTGCGTTGATGGAGCGATCCATCGCCAAGGTCGTGCGGGCTATCCAGGCCAGCACCCGCGCCAACAGCGGCGCCCGCGCGCAAAGCCAGGGTGCGATCGTGTCGCCGCCGTGGATCTGCGTCATGCCCCGTCTGCCCCTTTTTGTCCGTCGCTATGGCTAGGGCGGGAATAAAAGGATGGAGGCCAAGGAATGGTTAACGCACGCTTGCTGGCGACATGCGCAAACGCGAACCGGGCTGCACCGCCTGGCGATGCAGCCCCGTTCCAAGCCTTCCAGGACGCAGCAGCGCGGAGGGACGCGGCGCCAGGTCTTGGGGTGTTGCGTCAGTTTGCGGTCAGATGCGGGCCGCGAACAGATAGCCTTCGCCACGGACCGTGCGGATCAGCGCGCCGCCGCCGTGGCGCACCAGCTTGGCACGCAGGCGCGAAACGGCGACATCGATGGCGCGGTCAAACGCTTCGGCTTCGTCGCCATGGACCAGGCGCAGCAGTGCTTCGCGGCTGACGACTTGGCCGGCATGGACGGCCAGGGCATGGAGCAGCTTGAATTCGCCGCTGGTCAGGTCAACGTCGCGGCCAGCGGCATCGCGCACCACATAGAACGTGGGATCGAGCACCCAGCCGGCAAAGGTCAGCACCGGAGTGGCAGCGGCGCGCGCGGTGGCGGCATGGCCACGGCGCAGCACCACGCGCAGGCGGGCGAGCAGTTCGCGCGGATTGAACGGCTTGGCGAGATAATCGTCAGCGCCCAGTTCAAGGCCGACGATGCGATCGATGTCGCTTGCCACGGCCGACAGCAGCATGACCGGCGGCGTGCCGGGCTGTTCGGCCATTTCGCGCAGCAGGCCCAGCGAATCCTCGCCGCGGGCCATGACATCAAGGATCACCGCATCGATCGGTTCCTGCGACACCAGCTGGCGCAGTTCCGCGCCATTGGCCACCGGCACCACGTGCATGCCCTGGCCTTCCAGGTATTCACGCAGCATGTCGCGGGTCTGCTGATCTTCGTCGAGCAGGGCGATGCGGGCATCGTGGGTGCGGCGCATGGCGGGTTCATAACCGTTGGCCGGAGCGGGTGCGGTGATCATCGCGTCGTTGCGGGCAAAGCGCATGGCACCGGCGGGATTTGGGCGGAGTTCGGAGTGTGCAAGGGGCATTCGTCAGGGTCCATCAGTGGGAGGGGAGGGATGAGGGACACCGGCTTAACGAGGGGCGTGGCAAAACCCTTCGCGGCAAGTTTCTTTTTCTTGCGGTTCGCGCGGCTTTCGTGCCGAAGATCGACGAGCTCATTTTGCAATCGATTGTTGTAAGGGCGCATTGTCTGTGCCATGGTGCACGCGAAGGGCCGGTGAAGCCCCTTGGGAGAGCGTCATGGAATTTGCCCGCAATCAGGCCGAAACTCCGCCAGGCAGCACGGTGCCGGCCAGCGGTTGCGTGGCATCGGGATCTGCGCGGCCGCGTCTGTCCCTGGCGCGCATCCTGGAAATGAACCTGGGCTTCCTGGGTCTGCAATTCAGCTTCGGCCTGCAGCAGGGCAACATGGGCCCGATCTACAGCTATCTTGGCGCCAACGAAGCGCAGCTTCCGCTACTTGGCCTGGCCGGGCCGATCACCGGCCTGCTGGTGCAGCCGCTGATTGGGGCGCTGTCTGATCGCACCGCCAGCCGCTGGGGCCGCCGCACGCCCTATTTTCTGATCGGGGCTGTGCTCTGCGCCCTCGGGCTGTTCATCATGCCGCTGTCTTCTTCGGTGCTGATGGCCGCGTCGCTGCTCTGGCTGCTCGACGCTGGTAACAACATCACCATGGAACCCTACCGGGCCTATGTCTCCGACCGGCTCAATCCCAACCAGCGGCAAACCGGGTTTCTGTCGCAAAGTGCATTTACCGGCCTGGCGCAGATGCTGGCGTTTCTGACGCCCTCGATCCTGGTCGGCCTGGGCATGAACCAGGATTGGGTCGATGCCCATGGCATTCCCTATACCGTGCGGGTGGTGTTCACGCTCGGCGCGGTCCTGTCGCTGGTGACCATTCTGTGGTCGGTCTGGCGCGTGCCGGAATTGCCGCTGACACCGCAGGAACGCGCGCATATCGAGGCAGCGCCCAGGGGCTTTGGCGCGGCGCTGGCCGAGATTGCCGACGCCATCCGCACCATGCCGGTCGCCATGCGCAAGCTTGGGCTGATGAGCCTGTTCCAGTGGTCGGCGATGTCGGGCTATTGGCTCTATGTCACCTATTCGATCGCGCGGACGGTCTATCACACCGCCGATGCACATAGCTCGGCGTTCCATAGCGCGGTGCTGACCAATGGCGAAATGGCCGCGTTCTATAACGGCATCTCGTTCGTCACTGCCTTTGCCATGGTGCCGCTGGTGCGCCGGATCGGCCCGGGACCGCTGCACGCGCTGTGCCTGCTGGCGGGAGGCCTCGGCATGCTGGCGCTGCCGCACATTACCGACAAGGCGTTGCTATTCGTGCCGGCGGTGGGCGTGGGTCTTGCCTGGGGCAGCATCATGGGCAACCCCTATGCCATCCTCACCAATTCCATCCCGCCGGCCCGCACCGGGGTCTATATGGGCATTTTCAACATGATGATCGTGATCCCCATGTTGCTGTTTGCGGTGGTGATGAGCGAGTTGGACCTGGGCTTCATCAAGCTGGGGCTGGGTGTCTATTCCCATGTGCTGCATGGCGATCCGGGCAACATGCTGTCGCTGTGCGGCGCACTGTTGATCGCGGCGGCACTGTCCGTCCTGTGGGTGCGCGAAGGGCGCGCCCATGCCGTGGCCCAGGCGCAAGCCCTGGCATGAGCGGCATGTTTGCCTTGAACAGTGGCGATGCGGCAATCGTGCTGGAGCCGCGCGAGGGCCGCGCTCCCATGTGGCGCCATTGGGGCGCGGCGGTGGATGTTGCTGGCCTGCCGCCGCTGGCGGACACGCGCGGCGCGGCATCGTTTTCGTTTGACGAAGACGTCCCGTTCGATAGCGCCCCGGTGGGCGGGCTGGGCTGGTTCGGCCCGGCTGCGGTGGAACTGCGTGATGCCACCGGGGCCGGCATGGTGGTCTCGTGGACCAACAGCGATGTTGCCCGCACTGACGACGGGCTGGTGATCTGCCTCGATGATACGGTGCAGGGCGTGCGCCTGGTGCAGACCATCGCCGCCGATGGCCTTGGTGGCTTTCGCATGAGTGCCACGCTGACCAATACCGGGCCTGCGCCGATCCAGCTCGATTGGCTGGCCAGCGCCGTGCTGCCGCTGCCGGGCGATGCCGCGCAGCTGGTGTCCTGGCGCGGGCGGCACAATGCCGAACTGGTGGAGAAGGTCGAGCCCTTGCCGGCGCATGCCTGGCAGCGCGAAGGGCGGCGCGGCATTGCCGGCCATGGCGGCCCGGCCGGGCTGTTCGTGCTGGGCGAGGGGGCAGGGCATGCCACGGGCCCGGTTCATGCGCTGCAACTGTGCTGGTCAGGCGACAGCCTGATCCGGGTGGAGCGCGATGACGAAGGGTTCTTCATCGCCATGGCTGGCGCGCGCCTGGCACCGGGCGAGGTGGTTCTGGCCCCCGGCGCCAGCTGGCACGCGCCCGATGTGTTGGCAGCCTGGTCCAGCTACGGGCGCAACGGCGCCACGGCGGTGTTCCATGCGGCGGTGCGCGCCATGGTGCGCTGGCCCGGCGGCATGATGGCGCCGCGCAAGGTTCATCTCAATTCGTGGGAAGCCTGTTATTTCGATCATGACGAGGCGCGCATCCTCGCCCTGGCCGAAGCCGCCGCGCAGATCGGCATAGAGCGCTTCGTGCTCGATGATGGGTGGTTTGTGGGGCGCAACGACGATACGGCTGGGCTGGGCGACTGGACGCCCGATCCAGCCAAGTATCCGCAAGGCCTGGCGCCGCTGGCGCACCGGATCATTGCCACCGGCATGGAATTCGGGCTGTGGGTCGAGCCGGAAATGGTCAACCCCGACAGCGATCTCTATCGCGCTCATCCCGATTGGGCACTGGCATTGCCTGATCGTGCGCGGCCCACGGCCCGCAACCAGCTGGTGCTGGATCTGTCCCAGGCAGCGGTGCGTGACTATCTGTTCGATTGCCTCGATCGCCTGCTCCGCGAGGTGCCGATCAGCTATCTGAAATGGGACCACAACCGCGATCTGGCCCCGGCCGGTGGCGCGTCCCAGGTGCGCGGGCTGTACGACTTGCTGGCCCGCTTGCGCGCCGCCCATCCCGGCGTCGAGATAGAGGCCTGTGCCGGTGGTGGCGGGCGCAGCGACGCCGGCATGGCGCCCTATGTCCACCGCTATTGGACCAGCGACAATATCGATGCCGTCAGCCGCGTGGATATCCAGCGCGGGTTCCTGGCTTTCCTTCCACCCGAGATGATGGGCAGCCACGTGGGGGCCAGTCCGGCCCATGCCACGGGCCGGGCGCAGGCCCTGGCGTTTCGCGCCGCCGTGGCCATGCCGGGGCATTTCGGTGTGGAGATGGACCCGCGCACGCTTGACGCGCAAGAGCGGGATGAACTGGCCGGTTGGATCGGGTTTCACCGCACGTGGCGCGATCTGCTGCATGGCGGGCAGGTATGGCTGGGCGAAGGCCCCGATGGCCTGGTGTGGCAGGCGCAGGGCAGCGCCCAGGCGCAATTGTTGTTTGCCATTCGCCGCGCGCCCGCCGCTGATCGTCGGCCACAGCCGCTGCGCTTGCCGCATCTGGCCGGGCAGGGGGCATGCAAGGTGCGCCTGCTGCGCCTGGCCGGTGGCACTGGTGGCCACGCCGCCCCAACCACCCCGCTCCATCGTGCCATGGTGGATGCGCCGGTAACGCTGGCGGGCAGCTGGCTGGCCCATGCCGGGTTGCCGATGCCGCCGATGAATGCTCAGACCGTGGCGATCTTTCATATCGAGGCCGGGTGAATGACCTGGCCGCTTTACACCCTCCACCCTTCCTCGCGCGCCTGACGCGCCAACCAGCACGAGGTCGCATGTCCGCCGATCGTCCTTCTTTCCAGCCCGATGCGCAAACGATTGCTCACCCGGTCACCCGGCAGCCGAGCCGCTGGGAGCCGCACGGCTATGACCCCGTGCCCGAAATTCCGCTGGTGACGGCGGCGGATGTCGCGCCGATCATGCCGGGCCTCGATCTGTGGGATTGCTGGCCGCTGGCGCACGAAGACGGGCGCACGGCGGTGCATGCCGGGCGCACCTGGTGGTTCTTCCTCAGCGCGCCGTGCTTCCCCGATCCGGTGCAGCGGCACGACGTGGCACGTATCCGCCTGCTGTCGCACGGCGCGGATGGCTGGCGCGATCATGGCAACGCCTTGCCCGATGGGCTCAACCCCGGCAGCCGCGAATGGGCCGGCTGCGCCGTGGTGATGGATGACGGCGTTTCGGTGACGCTGTTCTACACCGTGGCCGGTCGCCAGGGCGGGGCCTTTTCCTATGAGCAGCGCCTGTTCTCAGTGCCCGGCACGCTGGGCGCGGATGGCCCGGGGCAGTGGCAGGCCCCGCAGGAGATCGTTGCCGCCGATGGCTTCCGCTATATTGCCGATCGCCAGGAAATCACCAATCCCGAGCCTGGTTCGATCAAGGCGTTCCGCGATCCGGCGTGGTTCCGTGATCCGGCCACCGGCCAGCGTCACATCGTCTTTACCGGCAGCGCAGCCTGGACCGACAACCCGCACAACGGGCTGGTGGGCCTGGCCACGCTGAGCGATGCCGGCTGGCTGCTGGAAGATCCGCTGGTCGAGGCGATCGGCACCAACAACGAAATGGAGCGCCCCTGCGTGGTATGGCGCGACGGGCGCTATTACCTGTTCTGGTCCACCCAACGGCATACTTTTGCTCCTGGCGCCGTCGATGGGCCCAACGGCCTTTATGGCATGGTGGCCGACAGCCTCACCGGCCCGTGGCGCCAGATCAACGGCAGTGGCCTGGTTGCCCCCAATCCGGCCGGCGAGCCCGGCCAGACCTATAGCTGGTGGGTGACGGGCGAAGGCGCGGTGTGGAGCTTCATCGACTATTGGGGCATGAACGGACGCAAGCTGGCCGATCATCCCGAACTGCTGCGCGCCCAGTTCGGTGGCACGCCGGCGCCGGTGTTCCAACTGGCGTTCGACGGGGATCGCGTCACCGTCGCGGCCTGAACCTGGCGGCTTGGCCCCCCGTGCTGGTCAGGCGCTTTCGCGCACGACCAGTTCGGGGGCCATGATCGTTGATGGGGTTTCCACGCCGGCGATGCGCTGGGTCAAGAGGTCGACCATCGCGCGCGCGCCGCCAGCGATATCCTGGCGCACGGTGGTAAGCTGCGGCACGGTCTGCGTGGCGATCGGCACATCGTCAAACCCGGTCACGGCCACATCGTGGGGCACACGCACGCCACGCTCGTGCAGCAGGCGCAACGTGGTCATCGCGATCACGTCAGACGCGCAGACGATGCCGTCGATCTGGCCAGCGAACTGCTCAAGGTGCCCGGCCACCTGTTCGGGGATTTCCTCGTTGGACAGATGGGTGGAACAGGCCACGAGCGGCGTGGCCCCCGCGCACGCCGCCACGGCATCCTGAGCCCCGGCCAGGCGATCGGCGATTTCCGGCGCGCCGGTATCGCCAAAGAACACGAGCTTGCGCTTGCCCTGGTCGAGCAGGCGCTGCGCCGCCAGGCGGCCGCCCAGGCGGTTGTCGGTGCCCACGGTGCAATGGATCTGCCCGTCACGGTGGCTGCCCCACACTACCATCGGCAGATAGCGTTCTGCCACCCGCTCGATCGCCTCCATCTGGTTGGACTGGCCGATCACCAGGGCGCCATCGAGCATGCCGGAATCGACGATGCGATCCAGCCATTCGTCATCGCCCGGGATCACGCGCGACAGCATCAGGTCGTGCCCGCTTTCCGTCAGCGCATCGGCCAAGTGCCCAAACAGCGTCATGAAAAACGGATCGGAAATGTGTTGGCGGCGCTCGTGGCCGAGCGGGATGACCACGCCGATCACGCCGGTGCGCTGCGTGCGCAGGCGGCGGGCCATCTGGTTGGGCCGGAACCCATGTTCGCGGGCGATGGCCTGGATGCGCTCGCGCGTTTCGGCGTTGACCAGGCTCTTGCCGGCCAGCGCGCGCGAAACAGTGCCGGCCGAAACACCGGCCATGCGTGCAAGTTCCGCAATGTTGCGGATCCTGGGTTTGCTTGCCTCTCTTACGGTCTTTTCGTTGGACGTTTCGGTCATGGCCACGCTTTTAGCTGGGGGAACCCTGAAAGCAAGGTAGAGCAGGCAACTTAAAGCCCTGCAACGCCGGGCTTCGAGGCGATGGGTGATGCAGCGATGCCACAGCCCGAAGCAAAGTGATAGCCGACGATGCAATCCATTGCATAGCGCGCAAATGCGCATTGCAAACGATTGTAGTGCTGCGTATCAGGCTATTTATCGATTCCCGCTCCGCATGTGGGAACGTGTTCATGGGAGAGTACCTGATGAAGCCGTCCGCTTTTCTGTCGTGCGCGTCGCTCGCCGCCCTTGCCGGTGCGCTGATTGCCACGCCCGCCCTGGCGCAGGATGCCCAGCCGGCCGCGACCCCCGCCGATGACGCCGCCGATGTCGCCCCGATCGTGGTGACCGCCGCTGCCGGCGGCAAGTCTGCCCAGCTTTCGTCGATCTCGGTGTCGCAGATCAACCAGGAAGCGGTCACCAACTTCACCCCGCGCTCGCAGGCCGAAGTGCTGCGCACGATCCCCGGCCTCAACGTGCAGGACACCGCCGGCCCGGGCGGCAACGCCAACATCGGCGTGCGCGGCATCCCGGTCTCCACCGGCGGTTCGGAATATGTCGGCCTTCAGGAAGATGGCCTGCCGGTCACCCTGTTCGGCGACATCCAGTTCGGTAACAACGACTACTGGGTGCGCTTTGACAACAACGTGAACCGCGTGGAAGCGGTGCGCGGCGGTTCGGCCTCCACCTTCTCCAGCCAGGCGCCCGGCGCGGTCATCAACTACGTGTCCAAGACCGGCGAGCATGACGGCGGCGAAATCGGCCTGAGCCAGGCGCTCAACTATCGCGAAACCCGCGTCGATTTCGATTACGGCGGCCACCTGTCCGACAGCGTGCGCTTCCACCTGGGCGGCTATGCGATCGATGGCAACGGCCCGACGCACCTGCCGTACAAGGCGCAGAGCGGCTATCAGATCAAGGGCAACATCACCAAGGACTTTGACGACGGCAAGGGTTACATCCGCTTCAACTTCAAGCGGTTGGACGACAAGGAACCGACCTTTACCTCGATGCCCAGCCTGGTGACGCTCTCGGGCAACAAGATCACCGGCTACAGCACGTTCGACGGCGTCGACGCGCGCAAGTATGCCTCCACCGGCATCTACAACCAGAACTTCCAGATCCTTGATGCCAACGGCAACGTGCGCACCGTGGCGATGGAAGGCATTCACCCGGTCGCCACCGCGCTGGGCGGCGAATTCCACTACGAATTCACCCCGGCCTTTACCGTGACCGACAAGGCCCGCTGGACCTCGATGAGCGGCACCTTTGCCAACCAGTGGACCGGTGAAGCCACCGCTGCCTCGCTCGCGGGTCTGGGCACGCTGCGCTATGCCGCCGGCCCCAACGCCGGCCAGGTCTATAACGGCCGTTTCGTCAGCAACAGCGCGCAGGCCTATGTCGACATGAAGGATGTCGGCAGCCTGGTGAACGACCTGACGTTCAGCGGCAAGTTCGACGTGGGTGACGGCGCCAAGGTCAAGGCCAATGCCGGTTGGTTCCACATGCGCCAGACCGTGGCGATGGATTGGCGCATCAACAACGCCACCCAGACTCTGAATGGTTCGAGCAATCCCGTTCCGCTCGACCTGTTCGATGCTGCCGGCAACCAGCTGACCGCGCAGGGCCTGACCGGCTTCAACAACCAGTGGGGCGGCTGCTGCGGCGGGCGTTCGTATGACGTCAGCTACACCGACGATGCGCTTTATGGTCAGCTCGAAGGCCAGGTTGGCCACCTCAACCTCGATGGCAGCGTGCGCTATGACAGCGTGAAGGCATCGGGTGCGGCCTATGCGCCGCAGGCCGTGGGCAACGTGACGGTTACCGACGCGCTCGGCTCGGCCTCGATCCCGGCCTACAACACCAAGTCCACCCCGGACAACGTGCTGAACTACACCAAGAGCTATGTCAGCTGGTCGTTCGGCGCGCTTTATGAAGTGAGCAACGACACTAGCGTGTTCGTCCGCGTCAGCCGCGGTGGCCGCTTCAACGCCGATCGCCTGCTGTACAACAACGCCAACTTTACGGCTGATGGCAAGCTGACGGCCGGTGGCGATCACCTGTCGGTCAACTATGTCAGCCAGCAGGAACTGGGCCTCAAGCAGCGCGGCAACGTGGGTGGCGGTCGCTATCACGCCGAAGTCACGCTCTATCGGGCGCAGGTGAAGGAAAGCAATTACGACTTCACCGCTCCTTCGCGCGGGGAAAGCCCGTTCATCGACGCGATCTACCACTCCTATGGCGTGGAAGCCTCGGGTGGCGTGTCGGCGGGCCACTTCTCGCTCGACGGCTATGTGGTCTATACCCATGCCGAAAACGTCGGCACCAAGACCACCCCGGTCGCCATGCCGAAGTGGACCTGGCTGGTCTCGCCCAGCTATGACGCAGGCGTTGCCGCCATCGGTTTCTCGGCCAGCGGCCAGTCCAACTTCCTGGTTTCGGGTGGTTACACCGCGCCGGGCCGCACGTTTGTGAACGGCTTCGTCAAGGTTCGCCCGGCCGACAAGCTGGAAGTGAGCTTCAACGTCAACAACCTGTTCAACACGCTCGGCTACCGCGCCAACAACGGTTCGATCGCCGTGGGCCCGGGCACGGCCGGCCTGTCTGCCAACCAGGCGATCTTCGACAACAGCGCCATGCTGGGCCGCACGATGAGCGCTTCGGTTCGTTACAAGTTCTGATCCACGGGAGGGCGGCCGGGGACATTCCCGGCCGCCTTTCTCATGACAGCTGAACAGCAAAAAGCCCGGCAAGGTCAGACCTTGCCGGGCTTTTTGCATGCGCCGTGCGGCAGGCGGGATCAGCCCGGCAGGGCCACGTCCAGCGCCTGGCAGCCCAGCGCGATCGCGCCGGTGATGCCGGCATCGTCGCCCAGGCCTGGCGTGACGATGTAGGTTTCCAGCCCAGCATCGAGGCGCGGGTGGCTGACATAGCCGTTGAGCTTGGCTTCGGTCTGGCGGCGAACTGATTCCACCAGGCCCGGCGCCTTCATCACGCCGCCGCCGAAAATCAGGCGATCGGGCATGTGCAGCAGCACCAGGCTTGCCGCGAGGTGCGCGATATAGCCGCCGATCAGATCGATCGCCGCGCTGTCACCGGCCAGCTGGTCCAGGCTCTTGCCCCAGCGCTTTTCGATCGCCGGACCCGATGCCAGGCCTTCCAGGCAATCACCGTGGTAGGGGCACGATCCTGCGAACGGATCAAGCGTGCGGTCGTGCGGGGGCAGGATATGCCCGCTTTCAAAGTGGGAAATGCCCATCAGCGAGCGGCCATGGCTGACCACGCCGGTGCCCACGCCGGTGCCGATAGTGGTATAGGCCAGCGTGCGGCAACCCTGGCCCGCGCCCTTCATCCATTCGCCCAGGCAGGCCCCGTTCACATCGGTATCGACCACGATCGGCGCGCCGAAGCTGCCCAGCACATCGTGGAAACGCGCGCCCTGCCAGCCCGGCTTGGGCGTGGTGGTGAACGTGCCATAAGTGGGCGAGGTGGGATCGATGTCGATCGGGCCGAAGCTGGCAACGCCAAAGGCGGCGACGGGGCCATGCTCTTCCTGCGCGGCGGCAAAGAAATCGGCCAGCGCGGGGAAGCAGGTTTCGGGCGTTTGCGTGGGAATGCGCGTGCGCGCCAGGATTTCGCCTTCCGGGGTGGCGAGTGCGGCGATGAACTTGGTTCCGCCTGCCTCGATCGCACCGATCAGGGGGGCACCGTTGAGCGGGGCAGCAGGCATTATTTCTCCCTTTGGATCGCACAAATCGGACGGTCCTTGAAGGCGTGATGCCAGTATGGTCAACCTCTTTGCAATCGAATTATCACGAAAACGGCGCGATCATGCGCGCGGCAGGAAATTGCGCGCGCTACCATGGCCAGGCATGGAAACGTGCTTGGCAGTGCCCACCCCGCTTGCATACTTATGCGACGTGCATCGCGCCGCATGAGCGACTAGGGCAGGCATCGACAAGGACCCAACCCAAGGGGTCGCACGTTGCCATGCAAGCGCGCACGGCATTCGTGTTGCGAAAGATAAGGAGATCCGCCGATGGCCGACAGCAGTTGTTCTGCGCTTTTGCTCTTTGGCGCAACCGGCGACCTTTCCCGCCGGATGCTGTTGCCCTCGCTCTATGCCCTGCATGAAGACGGGTTGATCGATCCGGGCCTGCGCATTGTCGGCACCGCACGCTCGGAACACACCGACGCTGATTTCCGCGATTTTGCCCACGCTGCGCTCGATGAATTCCTGCCGGAAGACCGCAAGGACGAGACCAAGCTGGCCAGTTTTCTGGCGCGCCTGGAATACCAGACGCTCGATGCATCGAACGTCGATGGCTTTGCCGATCTCGCCACCAAGCTGGGCGATACCAGCTGCGGCCTGTCGATCTTCCTGTCGACCGCGCCCGCGTTGTTCGAGCCGACGATCGAGGGCCTGCGTCGCGCTGGCCTGGCGCATGACAACGTGCGCATCGGCCTGGAAAAGCCGCTGGGCAACGATCTGGCTTCCAGCCGCCGGATCAACGATGCCGTTGCCGGGGCCTTTGCCGAAGACCAGATCTTCCGCATCGACCATTATCTGGGCAAGGAAACCGTGCAGAACCTGATGGCGCTGCGCTTTGCCAACATGATGTTCGAGCCGCAGTGGAACGCCGGCAATATCGATCACGTGCAGATCACCGTCAGCGAAACCGTGGGCCTGGAAGGGCGCAAGGGTTTCTACGACGATACTGGCGCCCTGCGCGACATGGTGCAGAACCACATGCTCCAGCTGCTCGCGCTGATCGCGATGGAGCCGCCGCGCGATTTCGATGCCACCTCGATCCGCGATGAAAAGGTCAAGGTGCTGCGCGCACTGCGCACGGTGAAGGCCGAGGAAATGGTGCGCGGGCAGTATCGTGCCGGGGCGGTGAAGGGCGGCGGGGTGGCCGGCTACCAGGAAGACCTGGGCGAGCCTTCGGACACCGAAACCTTCGTGGCGATCAAGGCGCATGTCGACAACTGGCGCTGGCAGGGCGTGCCGTTCTACCTGCGCACCGGAAAGCGCCTGGCCGAGCGGCGCTCGGAAATCGTGGTGCAGTTCAAGCAGGTGCCGCACAACATCTTCTCGGGCCGGGGCGGCAAGTTGCAGGCCAACCGCATGGTGATCCGCCTGCAGCCAGAAGAATACGTGCGGCTTCAGGTCATGGCCAAGGAGCCGGGCCTCGATCGCGGCGGCGTGGTGCTGCGCGAGGTCAACCTCGATCTCTCGCTGACCCAGGCGTTTGCCAAGGCGCGGCGTCGCATTGCCTATGAACGCCTGCTGCTCGACCTGATCGAGGGCGAACAGACGCTGTTCGTGCGCCGTGACGAGGTAGAAGCGCAGTGGCGCTGGGTCGATGCGATCCGCGCGGTCTGGGCCGGTGGTGATATGGAGTGCAAGCCCTATGCCGCTGGCAGCTGGGGCCCCAACGCGGCCATCGCCCTGACCGAGCGCGACGGGAGAAGCTGGAATGACTGAGACCGCCAACCCGCGCGTGCGGTGGGCCAAGCCTGGCGATGCTGCCGCCGTGGCCGATCGCATCGCCACCGAACTGGCGCGTCCGGGTGAAAAGCGCCTGGCGATGACCGGCGGCTCCACCCCGCTCAAGGTCTTTGCCCTGCTCAAGGATCGCGGGCTCGATTGGTCGGGCGCCACCCTGGCGCTGACCGACGATCGCCGCGTGCCCGACGATCATCCCGCCAGCAATTTCGGCAAGCTTTACGGCGCGCTGGGTGACAGCGGTGCCAGGTTCGAACGCCTGGAAGAGGGCGCTGCAGTGGCGCCGTTCGACCTGGTGTGGCTGGGCATGGGCGAGGATGGCCACGTCGCCTCGCTGTTTCCGACCATGCAGGCGCTGGTCCGCCCCGGCGCCACGGTGATTGCCACCACGCCGATCCCGCTGCCGCCCGAGGCACCGTTCGATCGGCTGACGCTGACCGCGCGGGCGCTCAAGGCCACCAAGGAAGTGATCCTGGTCGTTACCGGCGCATCGAAGAAGGCGCTGATCGAAGACGTGCTGGCGGGCAACGCCGATTATCCTGTTTCCGACTTCCTGCGCGGCAGCGATGGCCCGCCGGTTACCATCTACTGGAGCGAATGATGGCCCTTCATCCTACCGTGGCCAAGGTCACCGATCGTATCGTGGCACGCAGCCGCGATACCCGCGCCGCCTATCTCGATCTCATCGATCGCGCGCGCGAGGCGGGCGTCAACCGCCCCAAGCTGACCTGCGGCAACCTGGCCCATGGCTTTGCCGCCGCCGGGGATGACAAGCTGGCGCTGCGCGATGGCAAGGCGCTGAACATCGGCATCGTCACCGCGTTCAACGACATGCTTTCGGCGCACCAGCCCTATGGTCGTTATCCCGAACAGATCAAGGTTTTCGCCCGCGAAGTGGGCGCTACGGCGCAGGTGGCGGGCGGCGTTCCGGCGATGTGCGACGGGGTGACGCAGGGCCAGGATTCGATGGAACTGTCGCTGTTCAGCCGCGACACCATCGCGATGAGCACCGCGGTGGGGCTGTCGCACGGCATGTTCGAGGCGGCGCTGTTCCTGGGCATCTGCGACAAGATCGTGCCTGGCCTGATCATCGGCGGCCTGCGCTTTGGCCATCTGCCCACGATCCTGGTCCCGTCGGGGCCGATGCCCACGGGCCTGGCCAACAAGGAAAAGGTGCGCATTCGCCAGCTCTATGCCGAAGGCAAGGTGGGGCGCGACGAACTGCTCGAATCCGAAAGCGCAAGCTATCACTCGGCCGGCACCTGCACGTTCTATGGCACGGCCAATTCCAACCAGATGATGATGGAAATGATGGGCCTGCACATGCCCGGTTCCAGCTTCGTCCTGCCCGGCACCAAGCTGCGCCAGGAATTGACCCGCGCCGCCGTGCACCGCGCCGCGCAGATCAGCTGGGATGGCGATGACTATCGCCCGCTGGGCCATTGCGTGGATGAAAAGGCCATCGTCAATGCCGTGGTCGGCCTGCTCGCCACGGGTGGTTCGACCAACCACGTCATCCACATTCCGGCCATGGCGCGCGCCGCAGGCGTGCAGATCGACTGGGACGACATGGACGAGCTGTCGCGCGTGGTGCCGCTGATCGCCAGCGTCTATCCCAATGGCGCGGGCGACGTGAACTATTTCCACGCCGCCGGCGGCATGCCCTATGTCATCCGCGAACTGCTCGACAATGGGTTGGCCCATGCCGACATCCGCACTGTCTATGGCGCTTCGCTGGCCGATGGCGCGCAGGAACCGGTCATGGATGGCGACACGCTGACGTGGAACCCCGCCCCGGTGAAGAGCGGGGATGACAGCATGCTGCGCCCCGTCACCGCGCCGTTCCAGCCCGAAGGCGGCCTGCGCCTGCTGCAGGGGAACCTGGGCCGTGGCACGATCAAGGTCAGCGCGGTGGATGCATCGCGCTGGACGATCGAGGCGCCTGCGCGCGTCTTTGCCGATCAGAACGACGTGCTCAAGGCGTTCAAGGCCGGCGAACTCGAACGCGATGTCGTCGTGGTAGTGCGCTTCCAGGGTCCGGCCGCCAATGGCATGCCCGAACTGCACAAGCTAACGCCGCCGCTCGGCGTGTTGCAGGATCGCGGTTTCCGCGTGGCATTGGTCACCGACGGGCGCATGTCGGGCGCATCGGGCAAGGTGCCAGCGGCAATCCACGTCTCGCCCGAAGCCAAGCTGGGCGGCCCGCTCGCCAAGCTGCGCGATGGCGATATCGTGCGCGTCTGCGCGCAGACCGGCGAACTGGTGGCCCTGGTCGATGCCGATGAATGGGCGGCGCGTGAAGATGTGGTGGCCTCGCCCGAGGCAATGGGCGTGGGCCGCGAGCTGTTTGCACTGATGCGCCACTATTCCGATCCGGCCGAGCGCGGCGGATCGGCCATGTTGGCCGCAGCAGGCCTGTAACGTCCGGCATTCGGGGGAGAGGATATCATGGAACTCGTAGCCGTAGACATCGGCGGTACGCACGCGCGCTTTGCCTTGGCCACCGTGGAAGATGGCCGGGTTACGCATCTGGGCGAGGCCGTCACACTCAAGACGGCCGAACATGCCAGCTTCCAGCTGGCGTGGGAGGAATTCGCCCGGCAGAACGGTGGCGTGGTGCCCAAGGCCTGCGCCATAGCCGTGGCGGGGCCGGTGGGTGGTGAGGTGATCAAGTTCACCAATAACCCGTGGATCATCCGCCCGGCGCTGATCCCGGAAAAGCTGGGCGCCGAACGCTATGTCGTGGTCAACGATTTCGCCGCCGTCGCCCATGCCGTGGCCCAGGCCGGCGAAGAACACTTCATCCATCTGTCTGGCCCCGACGTGTCGCTGCCCGATCATGGCGTATTCAGCGTCGTCGGGCCGGGCACCGGGCTGGGCGTGGCCCAGTTGTGGCGCCATGCGCATGGCTATCAGGTGCAGCCCACCGAAGGCGGACATATCGATTATGCCCCGCTTGACGGGATAGAGGACGCGGTGCTCGCCCGCCTGCGCAAGCGTCATCGCCGCGTGTCGGTAGAGCGCGTGGTGGCCGGGCCTGGCATCGTCGATATCTATGAAACGCTGGCGCTGATCGAGGGCGCGCCGTTTATCCCGCGTGACGACAAGGCGATCTGGACGCTGGGCAGCAGCGGCGAAGACAGCCTGGCCGCCGCCGCGATCGACCGCTTCTGCCTGAGCCTGGGCAGCGTAGCGGGCGACCTGGCGCTGGCCCATGGTGCCTCGGCCGTGGTCATGGCCGGCGGTCTTGGCCTGCGCATCAAGGATTGCCTGGTGCGTTCGGGCTTTGCCGAGCGGTTCCGCGCCAAGGGGCGGTTCGAGCAGATCATGGCGCAGATGCCGGTCAAGCTGATCACCCATCCGCAGCCGGGCCTGTTTGGCGCAGCTGCCGCCTTTGCCCAGGCCAACAAGGACTGATCGGGCCACCGGCCGCCTTGCACATGCGGGGCGGCCGGGGCACAATTGGCCCATGCATGTTATTCACGATCCCGCCAGCGAGCCCGAAGAAACGATTGCCTTCAGCGATTTCCTGAAAGTGGACATCCGCATCGGCACCGTGCTTTCCGCTGAAGACCTGGTTGGCGCACGCAAACCCTCGATCAAGCTGGTGATCGATTTTGGCCCCGGCGTGGGCCACAAGAAAAGCTGCGCGCAAGTAGCCGCGCTGTATGATCCGGCCAGCCTGATTGGCCGCCAGGTGGCCGCCGTGGTCAACTTCCCGCCGCGCCAGGTGGGCAAGGCGATTTCCGAAGTGCTCACGCTCGGCTTTGCCGATCCCGAAGGCCGCGTGGTGCTCGCCAGCCCCGAACGGCCCGTGCCGAACGGCGCCCGCCTGCTATGACCGCGCCCACGATCTGGACGATCGGCTATGAGCAGGCGACGCTCGATGCCGTGATCGGCACGCTCAAAGCCGCCGGCGTCGACGTGCTGGCCGACGTGCGCGCCCTGCCGCTGTCGCGCCGGCCCGGCTTTTCCAAGACCGCGCTGGCCGGAGCGCTGGCGCAGGCTGGCATCCAATACGTTCATTTCAAGGCGCTGGGCACGCCCGCCGATGGCCGCGCCGCTGCCCGCGCGCATGATCACGCGGCGCTCGAACGCATCTATGCCGGCCAGCTTGAACTGCCCGAGGCGATGGCTGCCGGGGCGCAGTTGCATGCCCTGGCCACGGAAAAGCGCGTCGCGCTGCTATGCTATGAACGCGCCGCGCACGAATGCCACCGCACTTTGCTGCGCGAAGCCATGCTGCCAGAGTTTGCAGCGGTGGACTTGGTGCCGGACGTAGTCTGAGGCATCGCCCCTCCACCAGCCTGCGGCTGGTCCCCCTCCCCACAAGTGGGGAGGACCTTTGTAGCGCGGCGCGAGCTTTTTGAGTGTTTGACAAGACAGTTTTGAGCACTCAATCGGTGTGGCCGGCAGCGAGCGCGTCTCCAGCTTTGGTAATGCGCGCTGCCGTAATCTCATCCACCGCGAGATGGATGCGTTGCTGTGAATCCGCGATCGGGACAATGCAAGCGATCCCAGTATGGCGTGTTTCGATTACCCTGCCGATCTCCAGCCAGCCCGTTGCGTTCGAGTGGACCTCAACTCTGAAACGATCCTTGGCGATCTCCTCGCGGGCCTTCAACCAAATGGCACTTGAACTGCTCGGCATATTGCCTCCTCCTCAAGGCCCCGAGATTACCAGCTCCCTTGCCGGAGTCACCTTCCCGCTCAGCCGATAGTTGAGGGTAACCTCCTCGATCTCGAATCCGTTGAAGATTTCGCGGATCTCGGGCTTGTCGTTGATCGACAGAATGAAGCGCCCTTGAAGACCCTCTAAGAGGTCTCTCAGAGCCTGGAAATCGGCTGGTGAGAAGATGTTTTTGCCGTAGTCATCGGTGCAGCCCCAGTAAGGTGGGTCGCAATAGAATAGGGTGCCCGGCCGGCTGTCATAGCGCTTGATGCACTCGGCATAGGGCAGCCGCTCGATCAGCACCCCAGCAAGGCGCTCGTGGACGTCTTCCAGCATCGGCACGAGCTTCGTCAGGTTGAACCGCGCGCCGCCGTTGAAATCGACTCCGAAATGCTGCTTGACTGCATGGCCGCCGAACGCCGCGCGCTGGAGGTAAAGGAAGCGCGCGGCGCGCTCGAGATCGGTCAGGGTATCGGGATCGACTTGGACAAGCCGCTCGAACTCCGCACGGCTGCACACCTGCCATTTCAGCACGTCGAGCAGCTGCTGGAAGTGTCGCTGCAGGATGCGAAACAGGTTCACAACGTCGCGGCTGATATCGTTGATGACTTCCATTTTCGGCCGTGATCGCCGGCGGAAGAAAACCCCTCCCATCCCGACAAAAGGTTCAACGTACCTTGCATGCGGGATCGCTTCGATTCTGCTGCCCAGTAGCGACGCCAGAGCTCGTTTCCCACCGAGCCAAGGCGCCACCGGTTTCGTCGCCCGAACAGGATCGAGCTGACCTTCTTCGTTCAATCCTTCTTTCATACTTGGCACCTAACCATGCCCCCGCCGTGACGGCCGGGGGAACTGAAAGGCTGCTCGCGACAGCCCTAGGTGCGAGTTACAGCTCGCGGTTTGAGGCGCTGCTACGCCTCAACCGCCCCCGTAAAATCCGGAGGCGGGATTACATCAGAGTGCAAAGGCGGCGTGCTTGGCTTTCCACTCGGCCGCGCGCCGCACTTCCGGGTCGAAGCCGCTCACCGTGCAGTTTTCCATGATAACGCGGCTGATCTTGGCATCATCAGGACCAGCGAAACCCGAGGTTGCCTTGCCCAGTCCGAAACTCACTCCGGGCTGCGCGGCCAACGTCGGGGTCTTTGTGACCTGAGCAATCTGAGCGTTGTTGAGAAAGACCGTAATCTTCCGCTGACCGGCACCAGCATCAACGCATGTCAACTGTAGGCAAAATGCCTTGTTGATGAGCGCGGTGGCATCGACGGCCGACGCGCCAGACCCATCGATAACAGCGGACAAACCGAGCAAAGGCGTGTTGTTATAGGCGTACCACGCGCCGAATGACACCGCGCCGGTTGTGTTTCCAAACCCAAACAGTCGATGCGTCCCACTGGTAGTGGGATTGGCTGGCAACTTGCCCCAGCATGTGAACACGAAATTAGGATAATCCAGCGCCTTGAGGTCGAAGAGGCCAGCGGGCCAATAGATGCTGCCCGTCGTTCCTGCGCCAAACTGCGCGCCGGTGGCATCATAAGTTGGCAGAACCCCGGCCTGCTGGATGCCATCAGCGAAGTTCTCGCTCAGGTTTTTCCATGCGTCCCCCGCGTTGACTGCACCGCCGATCGCTCCCGTCGGCCATTGCGCGGCAATGGATGGGTCCCAAAGAAGCATGGTGCCCGCATTGACTTGATCGTCATAGGCAAGCAGCGGCCAGTTGGCGTCGGTGGTGGTGATGGCGCCGTCGAGCGCCACGACTGTAGTAGTAGGCATAGTTAGGCCCAACCTTTTGCTTTGATGAAGTTGACGATGGCGACCGTGGCCAGATCATTGCCCGCATTGCCCAGGTGGAAGCCGTCACCCGCGCTCAATGATGGCGGGACCAACCCCTGCGACACAGCTGTCGCGTCCGACGGTGCTGCGTTGCCGTAGAGCGTCGGCATCAGATCAAGCCAATTATTGGGATAGGCGGCCTGGACTGCTGCGTTGAGTGCATCGATATCTGCCCGGCTCGCCGAACCGATAGTATCGGTAGTCCGTGGGAACTCGCGCAGGATGATAAATCGTTTTCCCAGTGCTTTGAGCGCAGCGACGATCGTGTTGAGGTTGGCGAGCGAGGCTGCGCGTCCAGCGCTACCATGATCATCATTCACAAGCGCCCAGATCAAAGCCACGCCAGAAAATGCTGTGCCCACGTCGGGGGTCCAGGTGGCCGCTGCTGAAATCGGTACTGCGTCGCCAGGCGTCGCCCGCCAAAATCGTTCACCGGCAGAAGCGTCCCACGTCAAATATCCGTAGACCCCACCGAGCCAACCGTAGATCGATCGCGGGCCATAGGCGGAAATGATAAAATCGTTCGGCGTTACGCCGGTAATGGTCACTGGCCCAGACGCTGGGATAGTATTGCCGGTCACGGTCAGCGTCGTGGCCACCAGTCCCGCACGGGCCACCTGCTGCGCCGATCCCGACCCCTGGATCGCGAAATTGACCAAAGGCCAATTCAGCGCAGAAGCTACCTTATCGGGCAGAGGCGGCTGTCGATTCGCGGCGTAATTGGCCAACATTGAGTGCCCGACAGCCCAAAGGAGTGGGCGCGCCGTGACGGGGCCGGACGTGCCAGCGTCAAGATCGCAATAATCGCTGTAAGTGCCATCGGTCAGCCAGGCAGCCACACTGCCATTGATCTTGAGGTCTGTATGGTTACCGGACATGGTCAGCGCCGTGACCTGTCCGGTGGCTCTGGACTGCTTGTAGACCTGATAATTGCCGCTGGCGTCGGGAGAGGTGAACACGATCCAGCTTGCGTTATAGACCGACGCAGAACCGACGCGGATAGTGCCCGCAGTCAAGGTCACAGCCTGCGCGCGATATGCCCAGATTGTGCCATCAGTGAGCAGAGCCCAAATCTTGCGACGCGACCCGTCGATATAGGCCCAGAACACGCCAGGATAGGAACCAGGGGCCTTTAGAGCGACAGTGCCAATGCGCAGCGAACCGGCAATGCTGAGCAGCGCTGTGATGTTCAGCGTGACGATCTCGGACAGGTAGGCCCACACTGCGCCGCTGTCTTTGATACCCCACACCAAACGCCGGCCAGAGCCCTTGATTGCCAGAAGCCACCCTGGGTATTTGAGCACACGCGAGATGATGCCTGCGATCGTTGCTGCGCTGGCTGCTGCTTGCAGTGCCCAATATCGTGCCCCGCGCGACCCGGCTGGTGCACCAGGAACATCGGTATTCGTCGCATCATTCGCATAATGCCCGGCCAGTTCGGCAGCTTGGGTTGCAGCAGCTGTAGCCGGTCCGGCAATGGCTTGAATGATGCCGAGGATGATACCGGATACAACCCAATTGCCTGTGCCGGACGCGCCCGATTTGACGATCAGATCATTGTTCGTAGCCGTAGCATCCGCATAGACGATCGCCACTGCACCATCGGGATAGGCGAGGCTGGCATTGGCCGCAGCCAGTGTGGCGAAACGCGCGCTGATGAGCGCACCAAGTCCCACCTGCGCGACCGCCTGCTCGATGATCGGGCCGATCGCGCGCGCGTCGGCCTTGTCCACTTCAGCCAGACCCGACGCGGCGATCCCATCCGTGTTGAAGTCCCGGAACGCGCGGTTGAATTGGTCGATTACGGCTCCCATCGTCGTGTCCTCGCTAGCTGATGGTCGCGGTGGCCGGCCCGGCGAGAGCGGATGAACCGCCGCCGGTCGCGAAAGCCCGCGCCCAGTAATATTCCGTGCCGGCCGAAAGCCCGCTGTCGTGCACGCTCATGACCTCGCCCAGGCCGCCAACGACATCGCCGCCCACTTGGGTGGCCGTGCTGAAATCGTTGGTCGAATTGCGGTAGAGCCGCGCGAAGGCCAGCGTGGCCCCGGTCGGCATCCTGAAAGTGATATCGGCCACCCCAGCGCCACCTGTGGCGGCCAGTTCCGTCGGGGCACTCAGCGACACGGTTGCAGTCGGCGTGATATCCACGCTCGCGCTCCAGGCGCTGGCCCAATAGCTGATGGTCAAAGCGCGCACCTGGACTTCGTATTGCGTGCCGCTGTTCACCGGGCCGCTGCGCGCAGTGCGCGCCGCATTGTCCACCGTCATCGAAACCCACGTGCCGCCCGTCGTGGGGCGATATCGCGCCTCATAGGTCAAGCCTGCGCGCACGGTGGACCAGCTGGCCTCGATCGCCACGCCCTGGCCGCTGCCCAGCGCGATCTGCACCGAGGAAAGTGTAACCGCATAGGGCACAGGAATGACCACGATCGCTGTGGTGTCCTCGGGCATGAGCGGCGGCGTGCCCTCCTCGGTGGCCGCGTCAAAATCCCAGTCAGCGGCCTTGATCTCGGTCAGCGTGGCCGTGACGCGCATCTTGCCCAGATCCAGCTTCAGATTCTCGATCATGAAGTCGGCCGAGACGCCCAGCTGCGCGAGCTCGAGGCGGCAGAAACGCTCGCCCAAGAGGTTGAGACCGTAGAGGTTGAGCTCGGCCGTGATGTGCCAACGGTTGCCGAGGCGCGCGAGCACCAGCTTGCCCACGCGCACGGCCTGGTTGTGGTGGGGCGCGAAATAGAGCTCGACGCTCTGTGGATCGGTGTTCGGGTCTTCGACCACTTCGGCTGACCCGACGGTGGCGCTTTCCTGCTCCCGGTAGCCGATCGCCGCCTCGGTATAGAGCACCTTGACCGCGCTCACGCGTTCGGTTGCCTTCGGCCCCAGCACGGCGGTCATCGAGACCACGTGATCATCGGTGATGACCACGCTTGGCGCGACATAGCGCCCGACCATGAAATTGAACTTGCCCGCCGCATCCTGCCAGCAGAAGGCGTCGGAGGCCTTGAGCATGTTGGCCAGCACCTGCCGCCGTTCGTCCGTCGAGAGCGAATAGCTGGCCCAGATGCGCCAGCGCTTGATCGTCGCCGCTGTCACCGTGGTCACGGTCTGGTCGCAGATGTCGGCCTCGATCGCCACGCGCGCCCAGTTCACGTTGCCATAGCCGGCGCCATAGCCATCGGGATGGGCAAAATAGTCGGCGATCACCAGCGCCGCGTTGTCGCTACGGGGCCAGGTGGAGCTATCCGAAAGCCGCACCGCGCCCGTGCCGCCGGCCGTCGAATCGAGCCGCGGATCATAGACGCGGGCGCCCCACCGGATTTGGGTATAAGCCGGCTGCTGGCCGTTATAGACCTCGGAAAACTTGTCCTGGTCGACCGGGTCGCAGATCAACGCCACATGCGCGCAGCCGCGCTGGCGATGGTTGGCGGTCCACTGCGGGAACTTGGCTGTCAGCTGAGAGATGGCCGTCTGGCTCGCGGTCCCGCTGCGGGTATAGATGTGGATCGCGCCGTGATAGCTCGATTGGGTAACCGTGCCCGAACCGTCCAGCGTCACCTTGTTGTTGTTGATCCGGTGTTCGAGGATGTCGCCCTCTTCACCGGTCCCGAGCGTCACCACCATGCCAAGCGTGCCGCCAGAGCTCTCCAGGAACGACTGCTGGCCACCCGTATGGACGATGCCATAGTGCCGCTTGCGGGAGCCGATCGACTGCCGGATCACCTGCTGCCCATCGCTCGGTTTCGGGGTCGATGCGCCGAAAACGGTCGAGATGAGCGCGTTCAGCGCACCGGCAAGGCCGCCGAAGACGCCGCCGATTAGCACGGCCACCGGGCCGCTGGCGCCGGTCAGCCCAATGATGAGCGCGCCTAGTGCCGAGGGCATGGCAGCCTCCATGATGCCAGCGCCACGCCGCAGAAGATGACCACACCGGTATCGCAGCGAGCCGCCCAGCGGCGATGGCCAAGGCACAGGCAAAGCGTATGGCCGGACCCCGGCAGATCGATCACGCCGAAATCGCCGCGTGCTGGCGCATCGGTTTTCGGGCAGCCCAATTCACCAAAGCGCGCCTGGCACAAAGCAACCAGGCAGCCAGCCCGCTCGATGATCAATTGCGCGCGAAAAGCGTTCGATGCGCGCGGCCAGGGTTCGAGCCGGCGTCCGCTGCAGCGCTCGATGTAGATCAGGATCGACTGGCAGCAGTCGGTTTCGCCCCACCGGAAATCGGTAGCCGCCCAAAGCGCCAGTTCGCTTGCCACCGGGTCGGGGCCGGGCCGCGTCAGTAGTCCGGCCATGTGACCACCTTGTTGACCAGCGTGCCAACGAACTCGAAACCTTCGTCACCTGGGAAGCGGCGCTGCTGATCGGCGTCGGTGTACATCGCGTACTTCGGCCGGCTGCGCAGCGAGAACAGGCTCTCGGCCGAGATCGACACCGATCGTTCGCCGGTCTCGCCATAGGTGAAAGTGGGCTGCAGCATGCGCCCCGCCCAGATTGCATAGGGATTATCGAGCGGCCGCTGATTTTGCGGATCGGCGGGGTCATCCACGCCGAAAAACTGCATCAGCACATAGGCCGTGCGGCCGTAGACTTCCGCCTCGAACTCATCGCGGGCGAGCAGCAGGATGTCGCTGCTCACGCCGGATAGGTTGAATGTCGCCTCGGGCGCGTCCCCGTTGATGGCCTGCTCGATGCCGCTCATGCTGCCCAGATGGCCGATGCCCTGCCACCGGCGGTCATCATTGGTGCGCAGCACGCCGTTACCGGTCCACAGCTGCATGGGTGTGGTGGTGAAATCGAACAGCACCAGCGCTGCGCATTGCACCGTGGCGCCTGCCAGCGAGGCAGCGATCGTCTCAGGAAAAAGGCTCATCGAAAGCCTCCGTAAATTCGATCGAGGGTGTGCCGTAGCGCAGCGCCTCAAGGGTCAGCGCGCCATTGTCATCGTCTGGCAGGCGCCCGATCATCGTTGGCCTCAGCCGCAGGGGCTCGGCGTCGTAGTCTTTGCGCAGGCTGGGCGAGCACCGGATCGTCGCCACGCTGCCCGACCAGGACACGCCCGTTGCAATGTACGGATGCTCGCCGAGGCCAAAATACAGGCCCGCCTGCAGCAGCTGCCCATAGCCGCCAAAATCGGCCGTGATCGTCCTCGCCCCTTGCAAGCCAGACACCAGCACACCCGACAGATCACGGGTCAGATAAAGCGCCCCGTCCGAAAAAGCCGTGCCATCGGAATGGGTGACCATGCCGCCCATGATCTCGGCCTGTGTGGCCGCGTACCAGACGTCGAACAGCGGAACCCGCACCATGTTGGCCCGGCCTTCGAGCGAGGCGTGGATGGCGCGATAGGCGAGCACGTCGAACCCTTCGATCGCATCGAACTGCATCGTCAGCGTGAAGGGCGGCCGGATCGAGGGCACCGCCTGGGTGAAGTCGGTCAGGCTGCCGCTCATGCCCACGGTGCGGCGCGGAGGCCGAATGGTGACCGTCTTGGGGATCAACGAGGCGGGCCAATCGAACACCGGCATTATCCGTGCCTCGCGAGGTTGTCTTTGACCCGCGAACCGACGTTGCTGTCGTACGCAACCAGCGCCTGCTGCACGCCGGCATTGACCATCTGGATGATCTCCTGGTTGCCACGCGCGCCGCTGATGCTGATATCGGCTTTGAACGGTACGCCGCCCTGGCCGCGTGCCGGATTGGGTACGACCTGGACGCCGTTGCCGGTTGCCAGCACACGCTCGGGGCCTGCCTCGCCGACGATGCCCCACGTGCCGGCCGGGATCGTGCCTCCGTCGGCAAACAGCCCGGCAAACTGGGGATCGGCGATGGTTGCTGCCGCGCTCGAGGCCAGCGAAGACCCACCGCCGCCCCCAAATAGCGAACCGATAAAGCCGCCTAGGCCACCGCTGCCCGTAGTGGCTTGCGCCAACCCCTGCGCAATCGGCTTGATGATCTGCTGCTCGATGAACTGGCCGATCAGGGCTTTCAGCAACGGGTCTTTGATGCCCAGGCGGCTGGCGATGGCATCGGTCAGCGAGGAGTGAATGTAGTCGAGCTCGTTCACCACCAGCTGCTCAGCCTGACGGCCGGCATCTTCGCCATTCGCCCTGAGGCCGGCGGCGTAGGAAGCCAGCGGCCCGGCGGTGCGCTGGGATAGGCCTTGGCGCGCGGCAGCCTGCTGGCTGGCCAATTCCTGGCGCGCTTTCGCGCCGTCCGCCACTTGGCCGCTCGCGATCTGCTGTTCGAGCAGGTTGGTCTGGATTTGCTGCTGGATTTTCAGCGCATCGGCTTCTAGGCGCGCGCGCTCCTTTGCGCTGGTGGCCACTTGGGCCCAGGCTTCAAGCGTCGTGGCTTGGCGCGCCAGCATATCGTTGGCTTGCTGGGCCTCGGCCTGGCGCTGATCGCGGCCAACCTGCAGCTGGAACACGCCAGGGTTTCCAACCAGAATGCTACCGTCGGTCGCGCGCTGCCCGTAAAGCCTGTCGAGCGCGGCGATCAGCTGCTTTTTCTGTGCCTCGCTGAAATCCTTGTTGGCGCGGATATCGGCTTCGCGCCGGCTGCGCTGATCGCCGAGCATCTGATAGGCGATATCGGCGCGCTCCTGGGCCGAGGTGGCCAGCTGCTGGCGGGCACCCAACTCCTCCGCGTCGATGCCCTCCATAGCCTTCAGGAATTCGGCATCGATCTGTTCCTCAGTCTTGCCCGACTTCGATTTGCGCTCCTTCTTCTTCTTGGCCGTGTCGGGCTGGCGCAGGGTCGGATCAAGTTCGTTGTTGCGCAGGCTGTTCTCGATCGCCTGAGCGACCTTTTCCTTTTCCGGGTACGAGACACCGTCAGCAACGGCCTTGAGAAACTCTTCCTTGGAGACAGCCAGGCCGCCGAAATCCATATTTTCGACGCGGCGACTAGCTCCAATGCCGGAGAGCTTCCCGCTGCGCATGTCGGCAACCAGCTGGCGCACTTCACTCTCGCGCGCCATCGCATCGCCAACCGGCACACCCAATGATGCCAGCGCCTTTTGACTGGTCGAAAGGCCGATTGAACCTTGCGAAAAGCGGTCCATCGTCTGCTGCGCATTCGATTTTTCGGACTGGGCCTGCGCTCGTAGGTTGATCGCCATCAACTCGGCATTGAGGCGCAGCATGTCATTCTGCGCCTTTACCTTGCCGGTGGTGAGATCGAACATCTTGCCCAGGACCCCTTGGGCATCACTTAGGCCATCGGAGGCCAGTTCCACCTTCTTGGTGGCATCTTCGGCCGCCAGCAGATTGGCGATCAACGGCCCCAGCACCATGACGGCGCCGGTAATCGCAACGCCCCACGGGCCAGCCAGGAACCGCGCAAAACCGCTGCCTTCTCCCGCGAGCAGCTGCACCGCGCCGGCCACTTGCCCAATCTGACTGGCAAAAATCTGCTGTGGACGCATACCAAGCGAGTACATGGTCGACATGTCGCCCAGCTGCTGCGTCAGCTGCATCATGCCTGCCTTTTGCCCCGCCGTGGCACCTGTGACCTGGTTGGTCGAAGCGATGTGCTGACGCAGTAGCGCCTGGGCTTTGCGGTGCTCATCTTCGAGCAGGGCCAGACCGGCTTTCGTCTGCAGGATTTGCCGATTGTACTCTTCAAGCGAAATGGTGCCGGCGTTGAACGAAGCCTTCGCGAGATCTGTTTCAGCTTTGGCTTGCGCCTGCGCCGCCGCCAGCGCGTCGATCGCGGCGCCAGCCTCAAGCCATACCCGTGCCCCGCGATCACCGCTCTGCGCCGCTTGGTTGATCTTGTCAGCCAGGCCAACCGCGCTGCCCGAGCATGCATCGAGGGTCTTGCCCAGGCCATTGGCAGCCGCCTCGGCCTTGTCGATGCCGCTGGTATAGGCGCTGTCGTCCGTGCGCAGTGTCAGTACGGCATCGCCCAGGCTCTCAGCCATCGTTCTGCCCCTTCTGAACGGGCATTGAGACGCCGATACCCATGGCGCTCAGCTGGGCGGGCGTGGCCCGCTTCGGCCGCGCGGCTTCGGCCTGCGGCTGGATGCCCTGCGCCGCGTCGCGCAGCTCGCGCTGCATCTGTTCGGCATCGGCCTTTTCGAACGCGCCGAAGGCGAGGCCTTGCGCCCGGATGGCGGCCTGCTGCTCGCGGGCATCGAGGCGCGGCATCATGGTCACGAATGCGCGAACCAGCGCAGCAGGCGCTTCAGCCAGCCACCATTGTGGCTGGCCACCATAGAACCGGACGAGCTGGGGGATGACTTTGCCCCAGTCGACAGCGGAACCCCGGCCGCCTTCGCGATCGCTCCCGCCACGCCGAGACGATTGCGCAGCAGGAGCCCGGTAAAAACATCGGCGATGGATTGCTTATTCGCGCCGCTCAGCTTGGCGAAAACGTCGTCCGGCACGCCAACGGCCACCTTGCGCGCGACCTTGTCGACCAGCTGCTCGAGCTCTTCCTGGTCGGCTGTGTCGTCATCGCTTTCCGCCAGCGCGTTGATGCGGCGGCCCCAAATGCCAAAGCGCTGGCCGTCGAGGATCGAGAGCTCATCCGGGCTCATGATCTCGAAGCGCTGGCCGTCGATCGCAATGATCGGGCGAACGATCAGCGTGTTGAGATTGAGCAGCGGCTCATTGGAAGCCGCATCATCGGCGGGAATTTCGGGGCTGTCGGGCGTGTCCATGCCCGAGGGTATGACCGCACGTCGGGCGGTGACGCGCCCCGGACGCCTGTCCGGGACCGCTAGATATCATCGCTGTTTGCAGAAAGACCCGAGGCGCTTCCACAACGCCTCGGGCCTTTTGCTATCTACGCCAATCGGCGCCAGCGCGCAACGTCAGAGCGCGGCCTGGTGCTGGAACACGATCGAACCGAACCGCACGTCCTCGGTCGCCGCCGTCAGGTCTTCCAGCGCCGTGAACTCGATTTCCACGCCCGCCGGCACACCCTTGCGATAGACCACGGCCGGGCTGTTCGAGACATAGCAGCGCGCCACCTGGTACTGGCCGACCATGCCATCGCCATAGGGGCTGTCGCCCCGCGCGATCAGGGCATATTCGGTCACCGACTTCCCACGGCTCAGCCCGATTTTCTTGGTGCCGGGCGTGCCGACGCCGGCCGCCGTGGTGGTCAGCGCGTTGTTGTTCAGTGCCACGCGCACCTGCTCGAGCGACACGTCCCAGATGGTCAGCTTGAACATCAGGTCTTCTTCGCTGCGGAATGCCTTCACCGGCCCCAGCGCGCCGCCCGGCCGCACCTTGTTGACGGTCTGGTTGTGCGTCACCGTCACGCCGTTTTCGTCCTGGCTGCGCGTCCCGCTCGTGCCCACCAGCACCCACGGCGCGGCGGGCGCTGCCGTCACGATGGGAAACGCCGTGCCTACCACGGCAAGCCACAGCGACAGCGGCTGCCCGACAATCTCATACGGTTGGCCCATTCTAACCTCCTACTTTCGCCAGCGCGTACATGACCTGGAACGACCGCCACGCGCGGGGCCAGTCGGTTTCGGGCTCGCGCCCGGATGAAAAACCGCCTGCGCTCTTGGCCCAGTGCAGCAGCGTGCCCGCCACCGTCGCTCGCTCCAGGCGCCGCAATTTCAGCGCGATCAGATCGGCCAGGATGCCAGCCTCGACAGGCGTGCGGCCATAGGTGAACAGGTCGACGCGCTGGGTATCCACCTCGGCAAAGCTGCCACTGGTGAGCGTGGCGCCGCCGCTCGGCCGCAGCACGAATGCCGCGCGCGGCATCGATGCCGCTTCGCCGGCCGGCAGCTCTGCGCCGAAACCGCGCGTAGCCACGCTGGCCACCACGTCGGCATCGGCCAGCAGGAACCCGACCAGGGCGCCGATCACGTCGGCCGGTACCTCAGGCATCGCCTTCGCCTCCCGTGCTCGAAGGGCGCAGCTTGTTCCATTCCTTGCGGATGTTGCCAGCCAGGTCGGGATACTTCGCATCGGCCGCTGGGCGCAGATAGGGCCGCGCCGGGATCGTCACCCGCTTGCGCAGCAGGTAATGCACCGTGCCCTTGCCATCTACCAGCATCGGCTGGCCTTTTGCCGACTGGGCATAGGTCAACCCGCTCATCATGCGCGGCGAGCCTGCCGCCTTTGCTGCGCCCGAGATCGGGATGGCCAGGAACTTGGCATTCTTCGGCTCGATCGTGCCGCCCAGTTCGTGGATCAGTGCATATTCCACGTCGTGCACGCCCCAGGTGCCCGACACGCCCTTTTCGTCCTCGGCGGCATACTTCACGATATCGACGCCGCCGGTCAGCACGCCCGTGCGGTTCTCCCAGGTATGGTTCTGCCGGGCATGGTTCACCGCCCCGCCCATCGTGCGGTTCACGCCCGCGATCTGCGCGGCGCGCATGCGGGCTGTGATGCCCCGGCCTTTCCAGACGAGTGACTTCTCGGCCATCAGTGGCAGTACCTTCCGCTGATTTGGCCCTCGGCCGAACGCCACGCGGGCATATGGTTTACCAGGGGATGCCCGATGCCAGCGTCGAGCCAATCGAAATCGACGGGCGAATAGCCGCCGCGATCGATGCGTGATGCGCTGCGGCGGCCCGTCACAGCATTTTCTTGATAAAGCCAAACGCCGGCCACAAACACACGGCGCCACGCAAACCATGAACGTACCCAGCGCAGCATCAGCTGATCCTCCGCAGGTTGCATTCCAAGTGCGTGTGCTTGCGCTGAATCGGCCCCATGATCTCGATGCGGCCGGGCAGCACTTCCACCCCGGCACGGTTTTTGACCGTCGTGATCACGTCGCGCGGCTGGATCGGCGCCGCCAGGGCGAACAGCGCGCGATAGGTTTCGGTCTCGGCGTTCTTGCCGCCGTCGACCAGATCGGCAGCTTTCTCAGACCAGATGAAGCACGCCACCGGTTCGCCGATCGACACGAACACGGGCGCAGCGGGCGCGTTCCAGGCATCGCTGCCCGTCGCCTCGTTGCGCTCGATCGCGGCGCGCATGGTGAGCCGGCCGGCGATCATGCCGCGCGCGGTCCCAGCGTGATTTTTTCAGCGTTGCGCATTGCGATGAACGGCACGAAATCGTGGCCTTCATAGCGCTCATCAACTGAAAAGCGGGCTTCCACTACCTCGATGGCGGTCCCTGCGCCGAAGTCGGCAGCAATGGCAGCAATCGCGGCCTCACGCGTGTCGGACTCGTAGGCGTATTCGTCCGTCTCGCCTTCCAGTGTGGCATACCACTTCCAAGGCGCGCGCTTAGCCATCAACTTCCCCCTCAAAAAAGAGCCCCTCCGGCCCACAGCGCCGCTTGCGCAAAAGCGAGCGCTGGGCCGAGCGCTCGATTCCCGCGTCGACATTCAGCCGCGATCGGCGCTGCCCGGCCGCCGCATTCCAATGGCTGGCCACCGGCCGCGCACATGTCAGGCGCCCAGCCAGATGAATGCAGTCTTTGCAGGATGGGGCGTCTGCCATCGACTAGCCTGCCGCTCCCTGCTTCAAGGTAGCTGCTCGGCCAGCTTCATAAGCCCTGATCATCGCGCCCAAGCTGTAGTCCAGATTTCCGTTGTCACGCCGGATGGCCATGCAGTTGGCCGAGATCCACTCAACTGCTTCGTCGTGGTCGAACAGTTCGGACATTGGCGGCAGCGGATCGCGTGCGGCTTCCAGTTCCGCAATCCGGTTTTGCAGGTCCGACACGATCTCAGACGGGCAATCGTTGTAGTGATACCCATCGGGCAGCGCTTCCATGAGCGCTCGGCCAACGCTGGCCATGTCGTCAGCTTCGTTCCAAAGTGCGGTGCAGGCGGCAAGGATAGCCGCAGACTTCCGCTTGGTTTTGACCTCACCGATCCAGGTCTGGGCATCGTCCAGCCATTCGAACTCTGCTGTCTCCTCGCCTACTTTGACGGTGTATGTGCTCACGCCATCGACAAGTCGGGTCAGCTCCAAATGGTGGCCGCAGTCAGCGGCTTCCATCGCCTGAACGATCGCTGCCGCGTGCTTGGTCAGATCAACCATTATATGCCCCTAGAGGATCGGCTCGCCGCAGACCGCAACGCCGGCCCACAGAAATGCGGTTTCGAATTGGGTGCGACACACCGCCAACCCGCGCGCATCGGCACCATGCGCTTTCATGGCGTCGAGCATTGCCTTAACCGCTTCCATCGCGGCGCCCGTCTTTGCAGCTACTTCATCCATCGGCCTTGGCCTTTCCTTTGATCGCGCCACGCCATGTGGCGCTCCAACTGGTCAGCGCGCCCTGGCCGTTGATCTTCACCCCGGTGCGCGCGAAATTGAGCGTGATGGACCATCCGTTTGGATAGTCGGCCCGCGCCCGCGTCAGGTTGCCCAGGCGCCCGCGCCAACCGATCACGGTCGGCGTGGCGCCATCGCCCAGGCCGGTCAGCTGCTCGAGCATGGGCGCTGCCTTTTCCGCATCGAGCACGACGCGGGTTGTCGCCGGCCGCTTCTTCCTGGCGCGTTGGGTGGCCATCAGGCCATCACCATGCCGCGCCGCGCCTCGAGCCCGGCAAAGATGCGCTCGCGCTCCTCGCCATGGTTGTCGGCCAGCGTGAACTGGTAATCGCCCGCGCGCTCGCTCTTGAGCCCGCCGCGATAGGACAGGTCGAGCGCGATCAGCTTGATCGTCGCCTCGTCCCGCGCCGCCTGTTCGCCGATCGGCATGTACGTCACCGTCACCAGCGGCGCCCAGAACGAGCGGCCGTTCGGCCCATCGATCAGACGCTGCAGCGTGCGGCCACCGTGCAGCACACGGTAATCGCCCGCCGCCAGCGTGGTAATGGATGCGGCTTGCCCGGTGTCGCCGGGCTCGGCCTCCTCGATCTCGACAGGCTGCGCCGCGTCGAGCGGGCGCATGAGGCGCAAGGTGCGCAGCATGCGCGAGCAGGGATCGCCCACGTCTCCGAATTCCACCGTGATCGGACCGGCCGGCCCGAACCGCGAATCCATCTCCTGGGCGATGCCGTCGATCATCGCCTGCAGTTCGTCATCCGGCAGATCGCTGCCGGTGCGCAGCTTGACGCGATCGAGGAGAGCCATGGTCAGCCGCCCTTCTGGTCAGGCGGCGTGCCGCGCTTGCCGCCCTTGTTTTCACCGGCGGACTGTTCCTTGTCTTCGCCCGGCGTCTGCTCCTTGGCAGCAGCATCAGCGGCGGCCTTTGCCGCAGCAGCATCCGCCTCGGCTTTTGCCTTGGCCTCGGCTTCCGCTTGCGCGGCAGCTGCTGCCTGCGCGGCTGCATCGGCATCGGCCTTCGCCTTGGCTTCGGCTTCCGCTTGCGCGGCAGCTGCTGCCTGCGCGGCTGCATCGGCATCGGCCTTCGCCTTGGCTTCGGCTTCGGCCTGTGCGGCAGCCTCCTCGGCGGCCTTGGCCTGGGCAGTCGCCTGGGCCTGCGCCTCGGCCGCCGCGATTGCGGCAGCGTCAATCGCCACCACGGGCGGCAGATCGCCGTCGACCAGCCCGAAAAGCTCCACCGCACTGTCGGGGATTTCATCGCCCGGCGCGGCGAAGAGAAAGCGGCCGGCAGGATCGCCCTCGGCCACCAGCGCATCACGGGAAGCGGTCAGGAACAACCGCGCTTTGGCAATCATCATGGTCAAAATCCTCAGTCGTTGCGGACCCAGGTCACGTAGAGAAAGCCTCCCGTGGTGACCGTGGTGGTGTTGGTGACCGAGTTCGCCTTGCCCGCCGTGATGGAGAACTCGCTTTTGCGCTCGACGGCGGTGGCCGGGTTGCCGTCGGTGATGTGCAGCACCGACAGCAGCGTGTCGCTGGGCTGCAGATCGCCCGGCACGTTGAACGCGCCGACCGGCCCGCCGGGAATGATCGCGCTCTGAATGGCCTTCGAGAAACCCGAAATCGTGGGCATCGCCGTCTCCTGAAGAAATTTGCCCGCCTGTTCGGCGGCGGGCGACCGGCCCTGGGTTATCGCCGACTATTGAAGCGGCGGCCCGCCCGGCCACGGCATCGGGCTATGCGGACCGCCCCGAACGGCAGCACCCCGCAATCGCAGCCCCTCGGTATTACAGGCCGGTCGCCGAACAGAAGGCCGGCGGACGGAAGAGGGTGAGGTTCGCTCGCATGTCAGCACGCACGGTGCGCTTGCCCTCGAGGAACTGGGTGCCGACATAGCCGACCTGCACGTCGACGCCCCGGCGCTCGAACAGGCTGATCCAGGCAGGCTGGAACGAGCCGGTGTAACCCGTGCCAGCCCCGCTGGCGTCCTGCTGCACCACAGGCAGGCCCCAAAGGCGATCGACGCCAGCTTCCGAGGGCGAACCCCAGACATACACACCATCGGCGGTGCGCAGCAGGCGCACGCCCTGCCAGTCGGTGGGATGGATCACATGGTGCGTCGGGATCGCGCGGCCGGTGACGCGGATGTTCGTCATCGCCTTGAAGAAAACGTCAGGCACCGGATCGGTGCCGCGCGCCTGGGTCTGGATGCCAGCGACGTTGGCAATGCCGCGCAGATTGGGCGTGGTACCATTGCCGATCAGCACCTGCCGATCGAGCCGCTGCCGCACGCCGAAGGTGAGGCGGCTGTTGATATAGCCGCTCATCATCGTGACGTCTTCGAGCTGCTCGTCCGTCACCGGTACGCTGTCGCCGATCTTGGAGATCGAGCCCTGGCGTTCGGTGAACACGAAGGCGCTTTCCGCATAGGTGCCACCCTCGGCCAGTTCGGCCGCAGCATGCGTACGGGTGGTTTCTTCCATGTACTTGATCGCGGCCTGGTCGGTCGGGAACATGGGGATGATGTCCAGCAGCTGGATCGGCCGCGTTGCTGCCTCGACATAGTTCGGCAGGCGAAGGCTTTCCGGCGCATAGCCGCTGCTGGTGGCCAGCAGTGCCTTGCTACCCAAGGTTTCGAACGCGGCGCCCATCGCCAGCATGTCCGAAGGCAGCAGGTCCTGCAGCGACAGGCTGATGGCACCCGACGCGCCGGCCTTGGCATAGTCCTGGTAGGACTTGTTTTCGGCGAGCATTTCGCCAAGCGACTTCATTTCCTTGCGCTCACCGCGTCCATCGCCCTTGCCGCCCGGCAGGCGGAAACCGCGCTGCGGCGCATTGCGGGCCGCATGTTCGGCCGCAGCCTTCTCGGCCGCGTCCAGGCGCTGCACGTGCTCGCCCAGCTCGTTGAGCTCGGCATTCATCTGGTTGACCTTTTCGGCCACCGCGATGGACCCCTTCACGTCGGCGCCCAGCACGGTCACCTTGTTGAAGTCGTACTGCTTGCGGCCATCGCCGCCGGTCACCAGGGCCTGCTCGAAAACCTTGCCCAGCTCGTCCTGCTTGGCCGCCATCTTCTGGCGCGCCTGCTCCAAATTCAGTTCCTGTACCGACATGCCGATCTCCACTGCACCGCAGTCCACAAAAGACCGGGCCATATGGCGGCACTCGAACAGGCCTAGCGCCCCGGACGGGTGTCCGGGGCCTGAGCAATTTGTCGATGCAAGGGATGGCGCAATGGCGATACGCCGCGCAACAGGTCTAGCCGATCAGGCCCGCCGATGACAACTGCCGAGGCACAGGCCGGCTTAAAGAGCGCGAAATTGGCGTTTGAGAAGGGCTAAGAAGGCTGGCGAGGGGATTTTCCGGGGGAACGGCCGCCAAAGCGCTCACAGGCACCCTGGCGGCCTCTGTGCGGAGGTTCAACCTCGGCGGGGAAGATGCTTCTGCGATTGGGCCAACAGGAAGCCGTAGAGCGCTTCATCCACCTGGCCGGCGTCGGCCTCGATCGGCGCGGGCGCAAGCGCTTTGCCCAGCGCGGTCTGGATGTCTTCCAGCTGCTTGCGACCCGTTGCGGAAAGCACAGACGCATCGGCCGCCGTGACGGTGGCCAGTTCGCCCAGCGCCTCGATCAGGCCGGCGAAGTGGCCTTCCTTGAGCGCGGCTGCCTTGATCGACAGCGTGCCCGTGCCCACGCCCGCGCCGCGCAGCACCGGGCTGATTTCGTCGCAGTCGAGCTTCTTGAGCACACGCACCTGCATGCCGTCGCGCTGCTCGAAGGCATAGTCGAGCGTTTGGAAGCCGTAGCTCCACTCCTGCACCGGCTGCCCCGTGGCAAGGTCGAACTTCAGCGTCTCGTGCCATTCCTTCCCCGTCTGGGTCGCAAGGTTGAGCGTGAAGTCGGCCAGTGCCCAGCCATCCTGCTCGAACAGCCAAGCCTTGCCGAATGGCATCGCCTGCCGGTTGTGCGCCGGGATCATCTGCACCCATTGGCCGCCGCCGGTTTTCCAGCTGAACGCGCCGGGTGCATAGGTGTCACCATCATAGTCGACGGCGGCAAGCTGCGCGATGCGTGCGCGGCCCTTGCCGGTTTCGTCCATGCTCTCGATCGTCACTGCCTTGAATGGCATGGGTCAGTCCTCAAAGTTGGGGGCAAAGCTCAGGGTGCCGTTGGGGTGTTCTTCGTCCGCCATGGTCAGGCCCTCGGCGATCGTCACGATCGAGCCGTTGCGGGCGATATGGCTCAGCAGCGATCGGCCAGGGCCGAGCAGGCCGTCATAGACGATCAGCGATGTGACGCCGGCCGCCTTGGCACGCTCGATCGTCGAGATGTTCTGCGCATACTTCGTCTCGGTGCGTGCGATCCGGCGCGATCTGGTCAGCGGCGTGTCGCTGGGGCCGGCCTCAACCATGTCGGCAATGCGGTTCGCCAGCGCCGTGGCGCCTTCGCCTTCCGCCCGCCCTTCGGCCAGCGCCTGGAACAACGCATCCTTGGTCTGTCCTTCCAGGTCGACCAGACCGGCGCGGCGCCCGCCCGCCGCCAGGATCGATCGCGCCACCACGTCGGGCAACGAGGTGCCCAGGCCGGCGCGCTCGGCCACGTCGTTCGCGGCCTTGGCAACTTCCAGGTACTGGGCTTGGTACAGATCGCGCAGTTCGCTGTCCCAACGGGTGATGCCCAGCTGGTCGAGGATCATGGCGACAATCAGGTCGTCGGACTTGGTTTCCTTGCCAGCCATGCTCGGGTCTTTTTCGAGCAGTGGCAGCGCAGCCTTCTCAGCCTGCGCGCCAAGGCGCGAAAACCACTTCTCAAGCCGCTGCTCAAAGGCAGCTGCCAGCCCTTCGCCCTGCTGCTGCATCAGCAGCGCCCAGGCGTAGCCGCGCTGATACGCGCCATCGCCGGCCTGGGCCTTCTGCTCTTTTGGCGCGGGCAGTGCCGGCGCGGGAGCGCGCACGGCCAGCGCCTTGCCATCGCCTTCCGGCACTTCGATCACCGAGATCGAGCGCAAATAGAACCGGTGGCTGTCGTCGGCCGGAAGGCCAATGCCCATGCGATACTCGAACACCGTCACCGCGCCCGAAGCCAGCGCCTCTTTCCAGCGGGTCTGACGCTTGTCCTCGTCTTCCTGCAACGCGACGACGGCCGAGGTATCCCAGCCGACGCTTTCCCCTGCCGGCCGACGAAACTGCCCCACCAGGCTGCGCTGCAGTTCATCGGCGAACATGCGCGCCATCGGCAGCACGCCATTCGACCAGGCGAGCTTGCGCATCTCCTCCATCGTGGCGCCTACCTTGGTCGCTTGCAGGCCCGCGCCGAAGCCCACGACGGCCGCCGGGATGCCGAGGCAAGCGCAGACGCGCTCCTCGGCAACGTCCCGGCCTTCACTCATGTTCATCTGCTGCGGGTTGAAGCCGTAGGGCTGCACATCGGTGGGCGCACCCATTACCAGCGTTTTGCCGCGATTGTCGCCGCCGAACTGCTGCTGGAACCATGCCTTGGTGGCCGCCACATCATCGCCCGAGGCCATGGCGCCGCCTTTGGGGCTGATGACTACGCCGGGCGCCCCCATATTGCGCAACAGGCTGGCCACGAAGTTGCTGCTTTCCAGGTCGACGAAGATTTCCCGGATCGCACCATCGAGCGGAGCCAGGCCGAGCCGCGTGTTTCGCGGGTTCATGCCGTGCCGGAAATGCACCACATCGGCAAAGTCGATCGACATCGGGCCGAGGCCGTCGCCGCAGTTGTACTCATAGTGGCTGATGAACACCGAGCCATCCTGCGGATACTTGGGCTCCATCATCCAGGGCGGCACGAACCACAGCTCCACTGGCACGCCGTAGCTGTTGCGCACGATCAGCCAGTAGGCGTTGCCCGTGATCGCGAACGCAAAGATGGTGGCCATCCACAACGCGATATCGCCGTAATAGGCGTTCGGCCGCTGGATCAGCGCCAACATGGGATGGTCGGTCACCGGCTGGTGATTTCCATCCTTGTCGGGCATCGTCACTTCGAGAACGGCTTCGGGCAGCGCGCGCGCGATCCACATAACCGGCGCGGTTACCACCGAGGAATCGAGGCAATCGCCCACTTCCTTGCGATAGTCGTACCGGGTGCGCTTCAGCAGCCCGGCCAGGAACGGCGCGCGCGCGACATGGCGCATCGCGGTCAGGGCTTTGGTGAACCACTTCATCGTACCGGTATCCAGTCTGTCGGCGTTTCGTTGTCGTAAGAGGAGCTGAGCGCCATCATCCCGGCGCTGGTCGGCCGCAGTCGGCCTTGCGCATCGATCATCACCAGCTCGGGCACGAGCAGGCGCAGTAGTTTTTTCCCTTCCGGCCCGTGATGGTCGTTGAACTCGCCCACCGTCGCTTCACCGTGGCGAAGCATGGTGAAGGCGATTGCGTTCAGCAGCCGGTTAGCGATGTCATCCCGCTCGGGTGTGCTCGAGGACACAGGACGCCATTGCGCGCCGTCGGCCGCCGAGGCGGCGTGCACGGCCAGCGCCAGCGCCCAGAACCGGTCCGCGTGGCCATCGTCCGTGCGCTCGGCTGTAAAGCGGATATTGCCCGCCTCGGTTGTTTGCTTGGTGACCGAGCGCAGATCGGCGCGGATCACCGGATCATACGGGATGCGCAAGCCGCGATCTTCCATGCGCGAGCGCACCGGGTAGGCCAGGGCTTCCTTGACCTTTGGCGTGAACGTCACGCCCTCCACCATGTAGGTGCCGAACTCTTTCTGCGCGTCGTCGGTCCAGCCTATGCCCAGGCCGGTGGCGTCGATGCAGGTACGGCGGCAGCGCCTGATCCACGGCCACAGGATTTTCTCCTGGTCGCCCTTGGTCATCTTGGCCAGCGCCTCGACGTGGCGGGTGTAAAACGTGTCGCCCAGGCGCTCGACAACCCAAAGCACGGTGAGGTCGCGCTTCCGGCCGATATCGATGCCGGCATAGAGCTCGCCGCTCTCGATCGCCGTCCAGTCCGTGCCTTGCGGGTACTCGTTCCGCGCGATCAGGTCGTATTCCAGGAACGCCGCATCATCGTCAGCGGGCTGGCACATATACTCCTGGAGAAAGCTCTCTTCGTCCGCGCAACCGCTCTTCACGAAGTCGAAATAGGCCGCCTCATCCATGTCCTGGATTTGATCGTCGGCAGGCAACGACCGCTGCAGCTTGAACAGAAAACCATCGTCCAGCGCGGTCTGCAGCGTGACAGTGTGCAGGCTGATGTTCTTCGGGTTGCCCTTTTCCTTTACTTCGCGAACCAGCTGGTTGAAGAAATTGTGGCTGCCGCGATGGGTGGAGATCAACTCCATCGAGCCGCCCCAGGTGATACCCGGATAAGCGATGGCCCACAGCTTGCGCGGGTCGGGGTGGAGCGCAAACTCGTCCAGGATGCGCCCACCGCGTTTGCCGGCCTGGGCATCGGGGTTCGAACTCATCGAATTGATGCGCTTCCCCGTCAGGAAGTGCAGCACATAGGCGGTCTGGTTTTTGTCGGGATCGAGCGCCTGCTCGCCCAGATCGCGCGCCGCCATGTCGAGAATGCCGGCAAACAGCTTGCAGTCTTCCAGGAACAGCCGCGCCTGGATGTCATCGCGCGAAGACACCCACTGGTCGAGCCGCGCGCCCTGCTTGCCGGTTCGCGCCACGGCGGCATAGGCGGTCGACCAGGAGATGCCGATCTGGCGCCCCTTTTCCATCAGCTTGAGGCGGCTCTCATCCGCGATCCACTTGCCCTGGTAGGGCAGAAAAAGCGCGTCGGGATTAGCCGGGATGATCTTCGCCGCGCCCATTATCCCCGCCGCACCAGCTTAGACTTCAGCCATTCGAGCTTGCGCTCGACGCCCGCGATAAACTGCCGCAGGTGCGCGCCTTTCGTGTTGCCTGCCGCCGCATGCAGAACGTACGTGGAACCTGCCGGGTCGCTTTCGGCGCCAATGACAATCACCATTACGCAGCGCCCGTTGGTGGCCAGCAGCTGCGCCAGCGCTTCAGCTTCCTGATCGGCCACCTTTATCCAGGCGGTGTTTTCGCCGGACATCACACTACCCCCAGGCGGCGGTTGATTTCGGCGAGCGTCTCATCCGAGACACCAGCCTTCTTGCCGACCTCTTGAACCGCCTCGGCTGCCTTCTGCAGCCGCGCCTGTACGTCTTCTTCCAGCCGGCGCCGGGCCTCGGCCGAAGCCTTCTGCGCGTTCACCGCCGATTGCAGCGCGCGCGAAAGCTCCATGATGCCTTTGGTCGAAACGTCGCCTTCCAGCTGCTGGAACATGGCGAGCTTGAGCATTTCGGCCACGGCCACCGTCACCTGGTCGGGGCCTTCGGTCCCAAGCGACGACACGAGCTCGGCCGACATGCGCTGCACTTCGTCCAGCTTGCGGAACTGGATGGCCTTGCGCACGGCAAAGCGCGACCAAGCCGACTTCGACACGGGCGGGATGCCGCGATCGGCAAGCCGCTCGTTGAACTCGGCCAGGATCGCGGTCTGCGGCAGTTTGTTGGCGCGCAGCTGCTCGAGCGCCCAGACCACATCGGCCTCGGCTTCATCGGGCAAGAGGTCGATCGTCGACAGGCGGCCCCGGCCATCGCGGCGGGTCTGGCCGGCCTTGTCATCGGGGACGCCCGCGCTCACCGCCGCAGTTCCGACGGCAGCGTGATGCCGGCCAGTACGGCGCGTTCTTCCAAGTGCGAGCGGCCAGCCGGCGCGATACGCGCGATCGGGAGAGCGCCCGCATCGATCAGTTCGATCGCGCCAAGCATGGCCATCTTGCGCAGCTGCGTTTCGATCCAGTCGTCATCGCGCTTGATGCCGTAGATATCGAGCGTGCGGCGGATGAGCAGAGCGTTCAGTTGCCCATCGACCTGCTCGGCCAGCGTGCGCAGGATTGCGAGCCGCGCGTCAGCGGCCTGGACATCGGCCATATCCCTCACCGTCCCAATCCTTTCTCGATCAGCAGCCGCTCGATGCGCTCGACACTGCGGTTGGTTCGCTCTGCCAGCTCCCGGTGCCCGGCGATCTCGACCCGCATCGTGTTGATGCGCTCGTTGATCAGCTGCTCGATGCGCGCCACATCCTGTGTCGTTGCGGCTTCGGCCTTGAGCTCGGCGAACTCGCTTTCCAGGTGGCCGAGTCGCAATGACAGCGTGCCGACCTTGCTGGACATGGCGTTGACCTTCTTGCCCAGGCTGCCCGTGCTTTCGGGGTTGGCAGAGCCAGCCTTCCAGAAGGTCAGGCCGATGCCGGCCAGAATGAAGGCGATGATCGCCAGCTCGATCCAATCACGCGGCACCGTCGCCATCCTTTCCTTGCGCCGCGCCCACCGCGCGACCGATCGTGTCGCGCGCAAACTGCGCGACCTGGGCGCCGACCATTTCGATCAGCGAGTAACCGGCGAAGCCCAGGCCGAGCGACACCACGAAGGCAAAGAGCAGGCCGGGCCGGTCTTCGACGATCCACAGCTGCGCCGTGATCAGCATGATCAGGCTGACCAGCGCGAACATCGGCCAGGACAGCGTGCTCTCCGAACGGCGGGCCAGCGGGCGGGCACAGAGCACGCCGATCGCCCCGATCGCGCAGGTCAGCGCCGGCATCGGCACACCAGGCGCGATTTCGAAGGTGAAAGCATCGGCAAGACGCGGCGTGGGGTCGGCCGTGGCGCTGATCGCCAGGGCCGGGAGCCACAGGGCGGCGAACTTGGGCATGGAAACCTGGGCGATCACTTGCAGGCCTCCGCCGCGTCATGCACGCGCCCCTCGACCAGGCCGAGCCGCGACAGGATCGCGCCCAGCCAGGCCATGCCCAGTTCGTTGCCGGTCAGTTCCGCGCCGGCCGCCGGCTCAGGGCGCGGTGCCAGCGGCGCCGTCACCTCGGGCGGGCATACCGTGCGCACTTCCGTGCGCGTCTCGATAACCGGATCGGGCTTGCGAGCCGGCGGTGGCTTACTGGGCGAGCTGGCGCAGGCAGCCAGCATCGCAAACAATCCGGCCGCCGCTATCGCGCGGGGCAGCGGCAAGCGCGGCAAGGGCATCGGTCATCCTTTTTTGCTGACTGGTGGCCCGGCTTTCGGCGCGGGCAGTGGCGGCGCTGGCATCCGCCTGGGCATGTTCCAGCAGCTGGTTGAGCGTGTCGCGCTCGACGGTCAGGGCATCCTGCCGCGCAACCAGGTTTTTCACGCCAGGGCCGCAGCTGTTGAGCATGGCAAACCGGCCATCGGCGTTGGGCAGCAGCGACGCATCGCAGAATGCTGCCTGCCGCGCGGCGCCGATCTGAAGCTTCACAGCCGGCAGGCAATCATCGAGCGGCTTTTCCTTGGCTGCCGCGACGGCACAGCGCTCAGCTGCATCAGCCAGCGCCTTTTGGTGAAAGCGGTCCTGGATCAGCCACGCACTTGCCGCGAGGCCGGCGGCTGTGGCGACGCTCGCCACGATTTTCGGCCAGCCGATCATTTGCCCAGCGCGTCCGCGCGGGCGAGCCAGCCATTGAGGAACCGCTTTTGCGCCGGATAGCGGGCCGCAATATTCCGGTACCGCTCGCGCGCCGCGTCGCGGTAGGCGCTCATCAGGCCGGTTATGCCAACGCTGTTGGACATCGCCACCTCGCGCAGCGCAGCCATCGTAGCGGTTCCGATAGCGCCATCGACTTTGAGCAGGGTCTTTTTCGCGGCTGAGACGGGAATGAGCAGCAGGCAGGTGTTGAGCGCGCGCTGCAGCAGTTTGCGGGCAGCCTTCAGACCACCATTCACGCCCTGGTCGAACATGGCTTCGCCCAGCGGGATCGGCAGGCTATCGCAGTTGAGTGGCAGCCAGAAATGGCGGCTGTAGAGGAAAACCGCATCGCCGCGCGTCAGCTTGCGCACGTCGGCGCCATCGATATCGCCATCCATATCGAGGTCAAAATCGGCGATACCGTCGCCGTCGCTGTCGAAAGCCCCGGCCGCTGCCAAAAAGCGCAGAGAGATGCCGTATTTGGTGGCGCCACCGCGATCGGTGGGATCGTCGACAAACCCGCCTTCGATCAGCAGCAGCTTCTTGGCCGCCGCCGCGTAGCGCGTCGAATATCCCTGTACCAGGATATCGTCAGGTGATGGTTGGGGTGTGCCGCTCATGCGGCGGTTCTGGCCGCGTGGGCCATATGACGCGCCCCGGACGACTGTCCGGGGCGGCTTGGATCATATCAGAAAAGGGAAAGTTGATCCGTGTTCAGCATGGCACGGCGCCGCCGGATCGAGCGGATGCTGTAGCGGGTTGCCAGACAGATGTCACGCTCCGAGGCACCCGCCTTGATCATCGCATCAACCCGAGCCCGTGCCTGGGCTGCGTTGCTGGCCGGGCCGAGGGGCAGTTCCAGACGCAATCCCTTGATGCCCATCGTCAGTTCATCGGCCAAGCGCCGCGCGCGCTCTACGCCGATCAGTTTGCAAAGCCAGTGGTCGCTCGGCGGCACCGGAGGAATATAGACTTGGGTACCGCCGCGCGCCGTTGCGATCGCAAGGGCGGCCTCTTCGCCGACCACCGATGCGATTTGCTGCAGGACGCCCGGCAACTCGGTCATGATTTGTCTGCCCTCTTCGTCAGGGCGCGTGCTCGGGTATGACGGCTGTCCTCTTCGATTACCGTCGTGACAACGTCCTCACGAACGACAAAGACCATACCCTCGGCCAGGATGATGAACTCGCGCCCGCCCATAGCTGCGCCGGCCTGGAATGCGCGATCGAGGGCAGTCGTCAGCATCGTGCGAATCTGTTCGACATCCACGATGTGCGCGTGTTGGAGCCAGCGAAACAGCGCGTGGTCTGACACGCGCAGTTCACGGCGAACGGCTTTCTTTGTGCCAGCCATCAGAGGAACCACACGATGGCAAACACCACCCCAGCCCAGAAGCACAGCAGCGCCAGTGCCACGAGGCGAATGGCACGGATGCGACGAAGGTGCTCGCGCCGATCGGCGCCACCTATCGCCGGCCGGCGCTCCCAATAGAGCGAAGGGCCGAACAAGCGGCTCTGGTCGAACCGCCCGATCATGCTGCTGCTCCCGAACCGGCCGGGCCTCCGAATTCGCGCAGCTTGGCACCCAGGGCAGCGGCGAGGCGGTCGTAATCCTGCGCGGTCCATGGCGCCGCACGCCCGTTTTCGATGCCGCACAGCTTCCAGGCCGCGTCGTGTAGCGCCCAGGCCTCAGGCGCCACGCCGCGCTCTTTCAGCTTGACCAGGATCGCGCTGCACAGCGCGGCCTGCAGGGCAAGCGGTTCCAGGCGCTTGCCAGTGCAGCGATCATGCTGCAGCCAGCCCGCGCGTTCGCCCATGCTCTTGAGCGCCTCGATCAGCCTATTCCCGTCGGACTGGCGCGCCCAGGCGAGGCGCTCGCAGCCCAGCTGCCTCTTCGCGAAGGCTTCCAGCGCCGCGTCGGCCGAATTGTGGACCACGCCCAACTGATAGAGCGAAATCCACAGCGCGCGGGCTTTGCGGGCCATGGGATGTGTCGCGCCGCCCTTGCCGGGCCTGGGCTGGAACCCCTTGCTCTTGAGCCAGTCGAGGATGCGGTGCAACTGCGGCTCGGTGCACTTGCTCAAGCGCATCTGGCCAGAAGCGTCAAAAATGGCCTGGCGATAGGAATCCTCGTCCATATCCAGCTGCTGACGCGCAATGTTGACCTTTGCGATCATCAGCCGCCGATCGCGGGACGATGCGTCGAATTGCGCCTTGGGCGCGAACTTAGTTGCGGACATTGACGTCCTCCTCGGTCAGGAAAAAGCGCGCCAGGAATGATCGACAGGCAGCGCGAAATTCACGGTCGCTCAAGCGGAGCTCGATGGCCTTGCAGTGCAGATGGATGACGGTGCTGTGGTCGAGACCGCCAAGCACTTCTCCGATGCGCTGGTACGTCATCGGCCGCGACGGAATCGCGCGCAGCAGCCAGACCACCAGCGCACGGGCACGCACAAGGGGCTGGTGCCTATCGCGTGACAGCACCGCGCCCGGTTCCACGCCCAACGCTTCGGCGGCGAGCACGACTGCGGGCGCATGAGCCGTCACCAGGCGCGGACGGAAGCGGAATTCCGGCGAGGCGTTGCCCGTCATGACGGGCATGGAAAAATCGCGGGCCATCATGCCAACCTCCATCCCAGCAGTGTCAGCACGACGGCCAGCACCGAGACGATGAGCAGGGAGCCGCGCAGCAAGCGGTCCATCGGCGAGGCGGGAGCTTCGTGCTCGACCACGATGGCGGCCGTCGGCGCCGTCTCACGAATGACACGCGCCGTCATCATCTCGACTGCTGTCACGATGGAATCGGGGTAGCGCAGGGCCGTCTCCCAATCGATCATCAGAGAGGCACGCGCGCCCGCGAGTGGCGTGGTGACGCGACCGACGACCTCGACGCCCGCCCCGCTCACCTGCACCGATACCTGACGCTGCGGCAGCGTCGCGGCATCGGCCATGCTGGCTGCGCGGATCAGTTGCGTGATCATATCCCGGCCTCCTCGAGCAAGAGGCAGGCGCGTTCCGACAATTCCGGTTGCAGCGCGCCAAGATACACGGCCATCTTGGTCTGATAGCCGCCCACCGGATCGAAGAGTTCAAGCAGCGGTGTGTCGACAACCGCCGCGAGACAAGAGGCGAGGCGTTGCTCCAAGGTCTCGTCGTTTTCCTGCGTTTCATGCTGTGCCAGCAGCGCAAAAGCAGCCATCTCGTTGAACAGGTCATAGAGCCCTGCGAGCGCCGCGCCTTGCTTGGTCCCATAGCCGTAATCGCCTGGCGCACCGAAGGCAGTCTTAACCGCCAGGATGGCCGCGCGCGTCCGTTGGCGAAGGTTTTCCGGGCTCATGCCGCACCTCCGCGCATAGAAAGCTGCGCCCAGGCTGCCTGCAGATCGTCCAATGCCAACGGTCGGCGCTCGCCGCGCGCGATCATGGTTGCCAGTTCCATGGCAAAGGTAGCACCGCGCAGGCCACCGGGGATCGTGGCGATACGGACGATGAAATTGACCAGCGGCTCTTCGTGGACACCCCACGCCTCTGCGAGCGCCAAGGCATCGGCCTTGAGTGGCACCGGGCGGATTATCCGCATGGACAGGCGGCTATAGAGCTGGGCGAAAGCATCGTCGCGCCCACCGCCTTCAATTTGCTTGAGCGCCTTGATATTGCCGAAAATCGCGATGCCAAGGCGTGCCCTGTCATTCCATGTGCGAATTTCCTCGAACGACTTTTCAGTCAGATGTTGCGCTTCGTCGATGATCAGGAGCGGCATGTGCATGTTCTGCACCAGCTCGCAAATCCGATAGGTCAACGCCTGCGGCGTGCCCTTCGGATTGCGCTCGCCCATCGCGCGCAACACCTCGATCTGCATGTTGTTCACGCCAGCCGAAGACGGCGCCATCGTGGCGTGGAAGACGTTGGGATAGCAGACGGCATAATGCTTGCCGGTCTCGGTCTTCGAGCAACCGGCACCCGTCGCCGCCACGGCCATGCGACCACGCTTGGCCCAGTGCAGCAGGTGGGTCAGTTCCTTGGTGGTCTGGGTATCATAAAATGGCGGCAATTCGGGTAGTTCGATCGCCATGCTGGCTTGCTGCGCCAGCTGCTGGCGGTACCGGAAAACTGCCTCGGCCAGCTTCTTTTCGTCGCCGGCATAGCCTTTGACGCTGCCGAACTGGGTCAGCGTGCCCTGCGGGATGCCGACGCGCTTGCTCACTTCAGACCAGCTGAAGTTGGTGGCCTGCCGGTGATCGATCAGCCAGGAGCGCATCTCCTCGATGTCGATGGGCTGTGCGCTGGGGTCGTTCATGCTATCAAACTCCTGTCTCTTTTTTGGGGACAGGCGGCGCGGGGTTTGTTTCCTAGGCTCGCCCCGCGTCGCCGTTTCACTCAACAACCCTCAAATGTCCGAGGGCCTTGAATACCTTGGCCTCATGGGCCGGCGGTTCGGGGATCGCCTGTTCTGCGCGCACCGCAGCAACGCTGCCGCGAAAACGCACCGGGCGCACCACTTGCGCCTCGGGCTTGACCGGTTCAGGTGCGCCCGCCTGCAACGCGGCCACCTGGGCGGCCAGCAACAGGTCTTCGGCATCGGCCGCCTCGCGGATTTTCTTCCGGTACTCAGCCACACGCTTGGCCGTCGCCTTCGCTTCGGCCGCGTCGAGGAAGAGCGCATCGCCCAGCAGCTGGGCCGAGCACAGATAGTGATCGTCCTGGTCGTAGAGATGGACGTCGCGCAGCAGATTGTCGGGGTCGAACCGCACCGTGACGCGCTGGCCGTGCAGCCGGCCGCATTCAAACGACCAGTAGCGATTGCCGAACAGCCGCAATTCGCCGGTGCGCGCGTCGATCCGCCGCTGTTCACCCGCCAGCAGCGCCTTGCGCATGAGCTCGGGCGTGGCCTTGCCGATCGGTGCCGTGGCGTAGGATTCGGCGAACACGTCGTCGAAGCTGCGCCCGCGAGCGGTTTCCGTGCGGCGGCCCATCTTGGCGTTGTGGTCGGCAATGCCCTTGTCCACCTGGGCCACGAAATCGGCCCATTCGACTGCCCGGCTGCCGTAGTTTTCGGGCTTGGCCATGGGGGTGTTGCCCACATAGGCGCCAGCAAAGGCCGGGTGCTTGGCGATGCGGTCGCACATATCGCGGAACGCGCGCTCGATCGGCTTGGACTGGCCGCGATAGGGCGTAGCCCAGTGAATCTGGATGCCCAAACCGACCAGCAGGCCGGTCGGGTCTTCCTCACGCACCTTGAAGCGGAAGCGGGTATTGGCGCCGCCTGTGATCCACTTGCTGGCGAACGCGCGGCCATTGTCGAGCACGCATTCCTTCGGCACGCCCCACGTCTGAAACAGATCGGCAAAGCAAAGCCGCGTCTGCACCGCCGATTCCTCGCCGCCGATGCGCCAAGCCAGCACCTTGCGGCTGTGAATGTCCTGGATTGTCACCATGATCGGGCGGATCACGCGCCCGTCGCCGGTCTTTACGAACACGTCGAACTTGTGGCCGTCGATATTGACCACTTCCATGGCGTGAAGGTGCGCCACGGTACGGCGCTGCGCGGGAATCGAGCGCCGCAGCGCCTCACTCCCTTCGCGCCGGAACAGCAGCACGCGCGGATCGACTTCGCGCTCCACTTTGCGCCGCAAGGCCCGCTCGGACGGCATCGGCAACCCGCGATCCTTGGCGATCGCCGCCGTGCGATCATAGCAGCTGGTCATTGTGGGCGCTTCCAGGCGCAGATAATCGCTCAGGAAGATGCGCCACAGTTCATCGTCGATCTCGGCCTCGCGCCCGCCGCCTTTGCGCTGCGGCGCCAGCGCCGGCAGTCGGTTGTGTGGCGCCACACCATCGACCAGCTTGAGCCAGTTCCAGATGGTCTGCGCGGTCTTGCCGCTTTCATGGGCCAGGACCGTGACCGCCAGCGTGCGCGACAGGCCCGACTGCACCAGCGTTTCGAACTGGCCGACGACGCGGGCGCGAAACTCGGCCTCGGCCTTGACGGCCCCGCTCTGTAGATCGAACCAGCGCCAGCTGCTCGCGGCCTTGTCCTCGGCTTCGATCAGGACGGTTTCGCCCATCTTGCGGCCGAGCTCGATCCGGGCTGGGCCCGGCAATAGCGAAACGTGGAATTCCAGCCCGCCGCCGCGCCCGGCGCGCGGCCGGCACAGCGGGTTGCCTGCCTTGTCATGCTGGATCAGCCAGCGGTTGTCGCGGGCATGGCGGTTCATGGCGCGCTTGTCATGCGGCAGGCCGGGCAGCTGCAGCTGCGCCAGCTCGGCCGCCGTGAACCACTCGCGCGGACCATCGATGGCGGGCGCGGCGGTTTCTTGTTGGGTGCGGGCCGGTTGCATCACAGGAATCGATCCCCTCGGATAAGCGGCGCGGTGGCCGAAATTTTGCGGCGCTCTTCATCGAGCATCGCCATGGCGCGCTCGATCTGGCCCAGGCGGGCCGTTTTCACTTCTTCACCGATCAGCAGCGCGGCGCCGATTTCGCGCATCAGCGGGTCGAGCAGATCGTGGCGCTGGGTAACCGCCACCAGCGCCAGAAACCGCGACATGGGCACTTTGTGCTGGTCGCGCGCCGGGCTCGAATAGGCGTCAAGCATCGCCCGGCTGACTTCCTCGTCCAATAGGATCGACATTTCCGCCGCGATCAGTTCGCGCTGGCGCGTGTCGCTGTTGAGCATCGCGCCCACGGTACGGCAGATGCGCTGTTCCAGGCCGGCCAGGGCAGCAGCGCCCGTCGCCGCGACCGGCGCGGTGAAGACAAAGCCCAGCTGGTCGGGATGCGCGCGTGCCTTAGCCACGAACCACCGCCCCGGCGCTGCGCCAGCTTGGGTCGTAATAGGCCTCGGGCTCGAAATCGATCGAGCGGCCCGACGTTGCGGGATAGACCCACGCGTCGCCCGCCCAGCGTGCCAGCGCCATGTCGTCGCCGCGCTTCACGAGAAAGGAATCGCCCGACTTCGCAGCCGCATCGATCGCGCGAAACTCAATGGTGGCCGGGCGGCTCATCGGCCGCACCCGTGCCATTGGATAAGCTGCACCGCGTCAGTCGGCGGTGTGCAGCCGTTCCGCTTCGCCGTCGCTTCGCCATCGGCCAGCATGACAATGGTCAAGGCCAGCGTCAGTAGCGCGATGGCAATCAGATTGATGATCAGGCCGGCGATTTTCATCGGCTTAGTCCCTCATCATCCAGCGGGCGTCCCACTGCGAGAATTCGGCGGGGCGCTGCTCGATCGGATCAAGATTTTCGGCGAGCGCGACAGGCGCAGCGGTGCCGCACAGGCGGCGCCGCGCACGGGCCTGGTCGCGCAAGTGACGCGCCGCTTCCCTCGGCGTGCAGCCCATCTGCAGCGCCAGCTCGAAAGCCTCGCGGTGCGCACGGTAGTGCTCTGCCAAGGAAGCGGCGCCGGTCACTTTGCCGGCTTCCAGCGGATCACGACGCCCAGGAATCCGTTCCACTTGTGGTGGCGCAGCCAGAACTCGCCCATCCGCTGACGCGCAAATCCGGTCGCCAGCGCGCCACCGAAGCCATCCGCAACGGCAAACTGCTCGATTTCTTCGTCGTCCAACGGCACTTCGTTGATGGCGATGCTGTGAATCAGCAGCGGGTTCCGGCTATCCAGATGGATACGGATCGGTCGCACATCGATGCAGATGGGGTCGGGATTGAGGATTTTCCGGCAGGCCCGCGTCCGCATGCCGGTGTAAAGCTGCATGGCCTCTCCGGGCCGTGCGTGCCGTGCTCGCTCGTTCCGCACGGTCTGGCGCTTGTTCAGCGTCGCGATGTCCTCTTCGAACTGCGGCTTGAAGCTGTAGGCGACCATCAGACCCTCCGCGAGAGCGCGACAGGCACTGCATAGAGCGGCGTTCCGTCGATCATGGGAATGGCGGGCGGCGTCAGCACTTCGATGCCGCGCTCTTGTCCAGGCAGGATGCGAACCGTTCCGCGCTCCTGCAGGCCTTTGAGGAGCCAGTGGACAACGGACTTCGAGCTGAAGCCCATGTCGCGCACGCACTCGCGAATCGTGGGGGCCATGCCGGTGGCCAGGATATGGCCGTGGACGTAGCGAAGTAGCGCCATCTGGCGTCGGGTGGGCGAGACAGACATCAATCCACTCCTTCGATTGACGCGATCGTCCCGGCGCTCAGCGGCGGGAGCCAGATCGTGCGGGTTTCACCGGGTTGCGTGGGCTGGCGCACGTCCCAGACGACGGCGCAGAAATCGACCATGCCGCCCCGGAAGGCGCGCTTGCCCATGGCCTCGATCATGTCGCCCGGAGGCATCGAAGGCCGCTCGCAGAAGTGCAGGACGAACTGGGGCGGATTGTCGATACGCACGAGGCACGAGCGCTTCTTGCCCATGGCCAGCCATTTGGCGGGCATGATCATGACGACGCGGTCCGTGGCGAGGCGCAGCGCCCGCCGCACAAATGCCTCGCTCACGATCATCTGCCGGCCTTCGAACCAATACTTGCGATAGCTGAAGGGCGGATTGGACCAGATGGAGACGCGCGCGTGTTCGCCGCGCTGCTGCAACTCGTCTTCGATAAAGCAGATGTTCTCGAAGCTGATGAGCTCCGGCCGTTCGAATGCCTGCCAGCGCCGCACGTCGACGCGGTTGACGATATCCGACAGCACGAAGCGGCCATAGAAGCCCGCGCTCTGCAGCCATTCCGCACTGCGCCCCTGGCCGGCCGCAGGGTCCCAGATCGTCGCGCCGCTTTCTGCCTCTTCCAGGCCGATCGCATTGGCGATCTGCTCCCATTCCCAGCCCTCTTCGACGTACCAGTCATAAGGGTGGCGCTTCGCCTTGCGGCCAGAGGAGATTTCAGCGCGCATCGGAGGGCTCCTCGGCGTAAATCCGGTCGACCTTGAGAAAGCCGAGCTCGACGATGAACTTGCCCCAGCGGATGACTATTACGTGGCCTTCGGCCTCATAATCGCTTGCTCCGATGCAGCTGCCTTGGACCTCTATGGAGGGGAGCCAGCGTTTCATTCCGCTACCTCCGCGCAGATTTTGGCGAAGGCAGGCACGACCCGCTTGGCGAGGCGGTCTCGCAGCTGTTGGTACCTTCCCACCGAGACGCGCAATTCGTAGCGCTTGGCCTTGGGAGCCCGTGCCAGATTCCACTCAAGCAGCTTGATCTGGGAATCGAGCGCCAGAAGGACGTATTGCGCCTCAAACAGGTCGAGCGTCGCGAAGGTCGACCCGCGCTTCACTTCGCCACCTCAGCATCAAGGCCGAACAGAGCGCTCTGCACCGCGCCGCAGGCATCCCGCAGCGTGTCGTCGTCGATCTCCTGTTCGCCAGTCAGCAGCGCGGTCAGCACGTGGAACGCGGTCTTGAGCGCGCCCGTTGCCGGGCCGGCCGCGTGCTCGCCCAAGTCCCTGTTCAACAGGTCGCGCAGCTGGCGCTTCACGTCGTCGGATTTCAGGCCTTTGGCGATCAGCGGGATATAGCGCTTCTGCTGGGGCGCGGTCAGGCGGCCGAGATTGCCGACGATCGCGCTAACCTTCTTTTCCTCGTCCGTCGGCTTGCGCCCGGTATCGCCGGAAATGCCAGCGGCGATCAGCGCATCGTCCGCGCTCATTTCCTTGTCCGCCAGCAGCGCCTCGATCGCGCGGCGGCGCGCGTCTTCCTCACGGATGGTCGCTAGCATGCGCAACTGTGACGCGTTTTCACCCACCACTGGGTGCTTGGCCAATGGCTCGATCAGCGCCGGAAACGGTTCGATCAGCAGGCGAAACAGCTGCAGATCGTTATGGATCGAGCGCCGCGACATGCCGAGCGCTTCGCCTACCGAATCCTCCCAACTGTATACGCGTGCAATCTTTGCACACGTATCGTTGACCTCTTCGGTAAGCGCTTCGTCGGGGCGCATTTGATGGGCTTTGACCCGCTCCCAGCGAGCACGAACGGCTAACTGCTGCTGCTTGAGGTTGCCATTTTCACGCGCGATCCGATCTTGGGCAGCCTGGACCAGCGCTGCCGTGAACTTGGCGCGCTCAATCGGCGCCAGCGGGCGGCGGTGCAGGTTTTCCGATGCTTCCAGGTCGGCCAAGTCTTCGGGCTTGCCCGAAACTTCGATGGCAAACACCTGCAGGCCTTCCAGCCGCGCACCGATCAGGCGGTGCATGCCAGTCACCAGCCGCCACGGCTGCGCCGTGTTCTTGGGCTGGGCAACCACCTTGATCGGGTCACGCTGCCCATCAACGGCCATCAGCCGGCCGATCGCGGCAGCCTTGTCCTCGTGCAGGAAGCCGATGCGCTTCCCTTCGTCGACGGTGTTGGGATCGACGCCAAATAATTGGGCGTCAGCAAGAATGCTCATTTGCAGCACTCACTTAGACGATGCGGAAGGGTGACCCGATAGGTATCGGAGTGGAGATCGGGATCGACGCCAAAGTCGAAGCCACACCAGGAGAAATTGCTTGTCGGAACAATCCTCGGATCTACTGCAACCGCTGGCCATTGCTGGGTTTCAACTGGCAGCGATATCGATAGCGGCACTGTCGGAAGCTGGGCTCCTGTCAGAAGACCACTGCGAAATGTCCGTAGCCATTGTGGACGATGCCTGTGATCAGCTCGAGCAGGCTGCGCAGGCGCGTCAGCTTGCGCAGGCTTCGCTGGCGCAGTTCCGTCGACTGGCGGATCAACTCGCACAGCAAATTTCGCCAAAGCCGTGAAGAATTGGCGTTCATATTCTGTGCGGACGGCATTGCCTGAGCGGCGTGCGGCCAGTTCCAATGCCAACTGGGTCATGATGCCACCGTCCGCCGTGCGCGGCGCTGCCCTTGCCCGTAGACGTCGGGGCGAAGACGCATGCGGGAGACGCCATAAAGCCTCTCTGCAAGCGGCACGTACTCAGCCGGCAATCTCTTGGTCTGGTTGAGCCAGCGCCACATGGTGGGTTGGGGAACATCGAGATCGCGCGCTAGCTGGCTAACGGAGCCGGCTTTGTCGCGACACTCGATAAGCGCGTCATGCATGGCGGTTCGAATATCCATATTCGAATTCATATGCATTCAAAATCGAATTGGCAACTCGAAAACGTATGGCGCGGAATTATTCGTAAACGGATAGCCGAAGCGCATGAGCAGATTTCGCCCAGAACGACTCATCGAGCTCCGCAAAGCGCGCGGCCTGTCGCAAGGGCAGCTCGCTAAACTGACCGGTTCGACGCAACCGTCGATCAATCGGCTGGAGGGCGGTGGTACCGATAGGCCACGTCAACTGGTGGAACTCGCCCGGACGCTTGGCACCACGCCTGAATATCTTTTGGGTGAGACTGACGAACCAGGCGTCTCATCTGCACAGTTGAGCGAACCGAAACTGTCAGTTCCGGTACCCGCTGTTGTCCCTGAAGGCCTGGTTGAAGTGAAGCAGATCGATCTTCGGTTTGGCCTCGGTGCCGCTTACATGGACACCGAGATCGTCGAGGATCAGGCCGAAACGATGTCGTTCCCGATAGCGTGGCTCAAGATGATCACACCAAGCCCCCCGGAGCTGCTTTATTGGGCGCGCGGCATGGGCAATTCCATGGAGCCCACGATCAGTGATGGGGACGTCATCCTGATTGACCGATCGCAGATCGATGTGCGTTTTGGCGATCTGTATTGGGCGATCTCTTATGGCCAGATTGGCATGATCAAGCGATTGCGGCCTATGCCTGATGGTGGCATCAAAATTCTGTCGGATAATCCTGCCGTCACCCCTGAAACGGCGTATGATGGCGAGCTGCACGTGTTCGGCAGGGTTGTCGCAGTGGTGAAGAGCTTATGACCCCGTTCCTGGTTGGTGCGTTCGTTGTCGTGATGCTCTGCTGGGGCCTCGCCGCGCTGCCGCGCGCATCGGCAAATGGAGGCGCAAGCACGAACCGCGTGCCATGGGTTAAAATAGCCATCGGCTTGGTGTCGGCGATTGTGATCGGCGCGGGCATTTACGCTGGACGGCAATATTTGGCCTGCTCCGGGCTGGAAGACGATTATCTCAACAGCGTGAGCCAACTGAAAACGGCCACCGTCAGCCAAGGTATCGTGCAGGATGAGGCTGGCCGATCAACCTTGGCCAACTTGCGGGAAGCCAACATGCGCGCTGCCGCATCGACGCTCGCGGCGCTCAACAGCCAATGCGGCAGCCAAGCCGCCGATACAGCCGTGCGGAAGGGATCAGGTATGCTTCAGCCGTGATCAGCCAGCCGGAAAACTGTCCCACTTCCCATCTCGCCGCATTGGGCTGCAAGTGCGATCGGCACCGCGATGAGAGCCCCGATTTATTAGGCTTTCGCGGCCATGCCGCTCCCCGCAGCGATCTGGGCAAACTAAAACCCCACTTCCGCCCAGTTCGCGTGCCCTCATGGGTTCGTGAGCGGCCCCTTAAACGCCGATTATCCGGGGCTAAGAGGGTTTTGAGAGCGCCTGGCGCTACTCAAGCCGCTCTTGTCAGCGCAACGTCTAAATGGCCGATCCAATTAGACATTGCCCCGCGCCCCAGCCGAGCCCGCCAAAATCGCAGAAATGCCGATTTTCAGCGGGTTTTCCCCGGATGATCCCGGATATCCCCGGACGATCCCGCCACCCAAGACGGTCTTGTCATCACACAACCTTCAAGATCCTCCCCACTTGTGGGGAGGGGGACCGCCGCGTAGCGGTGGTGGAGGGGGCGCTTAGCGCGCCAGTTCCTCGTCAAGGAACGCTGCCACATCCGCCAGGTCCACATCCTTGGCCAGGAACGTCTGGCCAATGCCGCGCATCAGCAGGAAGGGCAGGGTGCCCGCGTCCATCTTCTTGTCGTGGAGCATGTGATTCTTGAGCGTCTGCCCGTCGCAATTCATGTCGAGTGCCTTGAGCGAAGCCGGCAGGCCCACAGCAGCGATATGCGCGGCCGCGCGCTCGGCATCCTGGCCGCTCATCAGGCCAAGCCGCGCGGAATAGCGCGCGGCCAGGATCATGCCCAGCGCCACGCCTTCGCCGTGCAGCAGGCGATCGGAAAAGCCGGTCTGCGCCTCAAGCGCGTGGCCAAACGTGTGCCCCAGGTTGAGCAGGGCGCGCACGCCCGTGGTTTCCTTTTCATCGGCCGCCACGATCCGCGCCTTGGCCGCCACGCTGCGGGCGATGGCGTGCTCGCGAGCGGCGGGGTCGCCGGCCAGCAGGCGGGCGGCGTTGGCCTCGCACCAGAAGAAGAATTCGGGATCGTCGATCAGCCCGTACTTCACCACTTCGGCATAGCCGGCGCGCACATCGCGCAGGGGCAGGGTATCGAGGCTGAGGGGATCGGCCAGCACCAGGCTGGGCTGGTGGAACGCGCCCACCAGGTTCTTGCCCATGGCGGTGTTGATCGCGGTCTTGCCACCAACGCTGGAATCGACTTGCGCCAGCAGCGTGGTGGGCATCTGGATAAAGCCGCAGCCGCGCTTGACCATCGAGGCGGCAAAGCCGGTGAGATCGCCGATCACGCCGCCGCCCAGCGCCACCACGTTATCCTTGCGCTCGATCTCCAGGCCCAGCAGCCAATCGACCACGCGCACCAGGCTGTCCCACGATTTGGTCGCTTCTCCGGCCGGCAGCACCAGCCACTGGCTGGCGATGCCCTGCGCGGCAAAGCTGGCCGTCACCGTCTCGCGCCAGGCGGCGGCGACGTTTTCGTCGGTGATCACCGCGACGCTGTCCTTGCGCACGAACGGGCGGCACAGCGCGCCAGCGCGGGCGAGGGCGCCTTCTTCGATCACCATGTCATAGGGGGCGCCGGCAATGGCGACGGGGATTACAGCCATGCGTCAATCGCTTTCAGGATGCGGTTTGCCGTCACGCCGTGGGGCAGGTTGCCGCTGGTGATATGGATCGCCGCCTGCTCATAGGCGGCGCGCCGGTCCTCGCGCAGGCGGGAAAGGATCTCGCGCGGGTTGCCGCCGCGCAGCAGCGGGCGGTTGTCCTTGCGGCCCACGCGCTCCACCAGCGTGTCGATATCGCTGTCGAGCCAGACCGACACCGCCTTGTCGAGAATCAGCCGCCGCGTATCGGGATCGACAAAGGCGCCGCCGCCGGTGGCCAGGATCTTGCGCCGCGTTGGCGTGGCGCCGTCGAGCAGGCGTGCGATGACCCGGCGCTCGCCGCTGCGGAAATAGGGTTCGCCATAGGTGGCAAAGATTTCGGGGATCGGCATCTGCGCCGCGCGCTCTATCTCTTCGTCGGCATCAACGAACGGCACGTCGAGCAGGCTGGCCAGCTTGCGGCCCACCGTGGTCTTGCCCACGCCCATCATGCCCACCAGCACCACCGGCCGATCGATCCGGCGGCCAATGCGGGCGATTTCCGCCATGGATAAGAGGGCGCTTTCGTGGTCCATTGCCGCGCCGCCTATACTTGCGCTAGGGCCAAGCGCAAGCGCCGTGGCAGCGAGGCAACGTGAACAATCAGGGTTCGATGCAAAGTGGCAAGGGTGACGGGCGCGGGCCGGAAAATCGGCCGCCGCTTTCCGCTGGTGGATTCGCGCCGTTTCAGGGGCTGCCCTGGCTGGCGATCGGCGGTGGCTTGGTGGCGGCCGTGATCGTGGCCCTGGTTATGCTGGCCTGGATGCTGGGCGGGCCACGCCAGACCGCTTGGGTGGAACAGCCCGTTGCCGTGCCCAGTAATGCCAGCTCGGCCCATTCGGAAAGCAAGCCATGAAACCGCGCCTTTTCCGCCATGCCCTGCTCGGCTGCGTTGCCATTGCCGGGATGACCGGCGCGCTGCTGGCGCAGGAATCGCTGCTGCCGCCCGGTTTTGACAAGCCGGCGGCGCAGCCCGCACGCCCGCAGCCGGCCAAGGCCAAGCCCGCGGCAGCACCTGCCGCCGCCAAGGCGGCTCCCGCGCCGGCCAAGCCGGCCGCGACCCCGGCGGCGCCTGCGGCCGTTGCGTCACCGGTGATCCAGCCGCTTCCGCTGGATGAGAATGCCGATGTGACCGGCAGTAGCGGCCCGGCCGATCCGCTCGATTCGATCGATCCCGGCACGCTCGATGCGCTGATCGCCAAGGCCCAGCCCAAGTACGATATTCCGCCCAGTACCCAGCGCAGCCTGGCGCGGGTCGGGGTGATCGATCAGGTCGACGGCGGGTTTCCGGCCACGTCCACGCATTATCTCAACGGCCCGTTCGTGGAGCAGTTGCTCAACCACATGCGCGGGCCGATGGTGTCGCGCTGGGGGCATATCCTGGTGCGCCGCGCGCTGATGAGCCGCATGGATACCCCGGTGGGCATGAACGGCGCGGATTGGGCCGCCCTGCGCGCTGGGCTGCTGCTGCGCATGGGTGAGGCTGATCCCGCGCGCGCCATGGTGCAGTCAGTCGATAGCGGCTTTTTCACGCCGGGCCTGGAAGACGCCGCGATGGGGGCATTCCTGGCCACGGCCGACCCGGTCGGGCTGTGCCCGATCACCGCGCTTACCGCCGCAGGGCGGCAGGGCATGCAGTGGGACCTGACCCGCGCGATCTGTTCCGGCTTTACCGGTGACGGGCCGCCGGCGATGGCGCAGCTTGATCGCCTGATGCGCCGCGGCGGCACCGACAAGATCGATATTCTGCTGGCGCAGAAGCTGGCCGGCGCCACCTCTGCCACGCGCCGCGCGGTCAACATCGAATGGAAGGATGTCGATCAACTGACGCCGTGGCGCACCGGCATGGCCTTTGCAGTCGGGATCGAACCGCCGCAGAACCTGCGCGAGCAGGCCTGGGCCGATTACGCGGTGCTGGCCGTGCGTGCGCCCATGCTGCCGCTGCCGGCACGCTGCGCCGCAGCCGATGTGGCCGCCGGCCGGGGCATCCTGTCGAGCGCGGCGATGGTTGACCTCTACAGCCAGCTTGCCGAAATCAACGCCCAGGACGGGGCCGACCAGGACAAGACCTGGGGCCCGCTGGCCGACAAGCTGCGCACCGCCTATACCGCGCCCGAGGCCGCAGACCGCTTGGCCGCGATCAAGGCGCTGTGGGGTTCGGCCGACAACCCCGATCGGGCCTATTCGCGCCTGGTGCTCACGGCCTATGCCGCCGCGCGCATGCTGCCCAGCCCCGATCTGGCAGGCGATGCCGGTGGCCTGATTGCCTCGATGTTGACCGCCGGCCTTGATGCCAATGCCGCGCGTTGGAGCGGTGTCGTCGCCGTGGGCAGCGAGCCCTGGGGCCTCATTGCCCTGTCCGCCCCGGCCAAAAGCACGGCGATCGGCAACGCTGCACTGGAATCCTTCCAGAGCGGCGATGACAGCAGCGGCGCGCTGCGTTCGCAGTTCCTGCTGGCCGGGCTGATGGGCCTGGGCCGCGTGGATGATGCCACGGCCAATGCCTTTGCCGGCAAGCTCAAGATCAACATGGGCCGGCAAACGCGCTGGACCCGCGCGATCGATGATGCCGCCCAATCCGACAATCCCGCGCTGGTCGCGTTGCTCGCCGGCTTTGGCATGCAGGCGCAAAGCTGGGACAAGATGACGGCGGTGCATCTCTATCACATCGTTTCGGCGCTGCGCCGCGTCGGCCTGGATGGCGAGGCGCGGATGATCGCAGCCGAAGCGGTGGCGCGGGTGTGAAGGCGCGGTTGTGATCAAGCGCGGCGCCGGCTCGGCCTCTCCGGCGGTGGCGGCGTTCCTGGCGATGATGGCGGCCGAACGCGGCGCCGCGGCCAATACCCTGGCCGCCTATGCGCGCGATCTTGCCGGCGCGGAAAGCGTGGTCGGCAATCTGGTTACTGCCGATGTCGAGGCGCTGACCGGCCTGGCGCAAACCTGGGCCGAACTTGCCCCGGCCAGCCAGGCGCGCAAGATTTCAGCGCTGCGCCAGTTCATGGCCTTTGCCCAGGACGAAGGCCTGCGGGCCGATGATCCCAGCACCGCGCTGGTGCGGCCACGCGCCCGGCGGCCGCTGCCACGCCTGCTCGATCATGCGGAAATCGGGCGGTTCCTGGAAACGGCAGAGGCCGATGCGGCCGCTGGCACGCCCGAAGGGGTGCGGCTGCTGGCCCTGGTGGAGCTGCTCTATGGTTCGGGCCTGCGCGCGACGGAGCTGGTCTCGCTGCCGCTGGCCGCGCTGCCGCGCGACGTGCCGTTCCTGGCGATCACTGGCAAGGGTGGGCAGCAGCGCCTGGTGCCCGTGTCCACCCGGGCGCTGGCCGCTCTGCGGCGCTGGCTGGCGGTGCGGCCGGGTGGTTCGCGCCACCTCTTTCCCTCGCCGCGTGGCGGGCACCTGACGCGCGTGCGGCTGTTCCAACTGGTGCGCGATCTGGCGCTGCGCGCCGGAATCGATCCGGAAAAGGTCAGCCCGCACGTGCTGCGCCATGCCTTTGCCACCCATCTGCTGGAGGGCGGGGCAGACCTGCGCGTGTTGCAGACCCTGTTGGGCCACGCCGATATTGCCACCACCGAAATCTATACCCACGTGGATTCGGCCCGCCTGGTGGCGCTGGTGAACGAGAAGCACCCGCTCAGGCACCTTTGACCATGCGCGACCATTGACCAAACGGCCGCGTGTCCCTAGCGCAGGCGCCATGATTTCGTACCTCGAATTCGAAAAACCCGTCGCCGCCCTGGAAGCCCGCATCGCCGAACTGCGCGATACGGCTGCCGCCAGCGGTGAGCTGGATATCGCCGCCGAGATCCGTCGTCTTGAGACCAAGTCGGCCGAGCTTCTGGCCAACACCTATCGTGCGCTCTCGCCCTGGCAAAAGACCCAGGTGGCCCGCCATCCGGCGCGGCCGCACTTCCGCGACTATGTCGAGCGGATGTTCACCGGGTTCATGCCGCTGGGTGGGGACCGCCTCTATGGCGAGGATCAGGCGATCGTCGGTGGCTTTGCCCGTTTGGGCAATCGCCGCGTGATGCTGATCGGCCATGAAAAGGGCCACGATACGCAAAGCCGCATTCGCCACAATTTCGGCATGGGCAAGCCCGAAGGCTATCGCAAGGCGGTGCGCCTGATGGAAATGGCCAGCCGATTCGGCCTGCCGGTGGTCACCCTGGTCGATACCTCGGGCGCTTTTCCGGGCGTCGAGGCCGAAGAACGCGGCCAGGCCGAGGCGATTGCCCGCTCGACCGAAGCCTGCCTGGCGCTGGGCGTGCCGATGGTCGCCACGATCGTGGGCGAGGGTGGCTCTGGTGGGGCCGTGGCGCTGGCCAGTGCCGAGCGCGTGCTGATGCTCGAACACGCGGTCTATTCGGTGATTTCGCCCGAAGGCTGCGCCTCGATCCTGTGGCGCACGGCCGAAAAGGCACCCGAAGCGGCCGAGGCGATGAAAGTGACGGCGCAGGATCTGCTCTCGCTGGGCGTGATCGATCGCATCGTGCCCGAACCGGTGGGCGGCGCGCATCGCGATCCGGCCGCCACCTGCACCGCACTCGCCGCCGCGATCGGTGAAGAACTCGATCACCTGGCCGGCAAGAACGCCGATGCCCTGCGCGCCCTGCGCGCCGAACGGTTCCTGCGCATCGGCGCCTGATCCGCACGAGCCAAACATGAAAAGGCCGCCGGCACGATGCCTGGCGGCCTTTTTCGTGCCGGCCGTCTGGTGCTGCTGACAGAAAAAGGGGCGGAAAAAGGCACCCGCCTTCTTCCGCCCCTTCCTGTTGCTCACCCGGCGTGTTTCGCCGGGCGACGGCGCCTCTTAGAGGTGGCCGTCCGAAGCGTTGTTCATGTCGTTCGACACGAGGTTGAAGGTGTTGCCGAGCGAGTTGCCCAGCGCGCCCATGGCGGTGATGGCAGCAACGGCGATCAGAGCGGCGATCAGGCCGTATTCAATGGCGGTGGCGCCTTCTTCGTTGCGGAACAGGTCGCGGACGAGCTTCATAATTCTACTCCTGAAGAGATCTTCTTTTCCCGGCCCGCCTCGGTTTTGCGTCACGCTGCGGACAATGCTGTCTCTAGGCAGTAAAACCTAAAATGCGCTTAATGCCGATTGGCCGCAGCCACCGCTGCATTGTCGATAATGTGCCAAAGACGGTAGAGTTGATTGGTAAACGCGTTGAGCCCGAAAACGATCGACAGGCCCAGTGCCCCCACCAGCAGGCCATATTCCACCAGCGTCACCGCCTCGCTTTCGCGCGCGATCCTGCGCAAGAAGTTCTTCATGTCTTGGCCCCATCCACCTGTGCATCTTTCCGCTTAGCGGGACATGGCCTAAGAAACCGTTGCCGGCATGACTGGCGGTTTGCCCTTATGTTTTGCCGGATCGGATTAACCAATGTCAGCTACACTTGCCTCGCCCCTGCCGCACCAGGCATCCGCGCCGCTGCTGGTCGTCGCGGCAGCGCTGGTGGCGGGCGAGGGCAGCGAATCCCGCCTGCTGTTGCAGCAGCGCCCGCTGGGCAAGCATCACGGCGGGCTGTGGGAGTTTCCCGGCGGCAAGGTGGAGCCAGGTGAGACGCCGGCAGCGGCCCTGGTGCGCGAACTGGCAGAAGAGCTGGGAATTGCCGTCGATCCTGCCGATCTGGCGCCGTTGACCTTTGCCGTGCACGAGGCGGCGGCCACGACCGGCGCCACCAGCGGGCGTGATCTGGTCCTGCTGCTCTATCGCTGCCACGCCTGGCGCGGTACGCCCGTCGCCGAAGAAGGGGCGGCGCTGCAATGGGTGGACCTCGCAACCCTGCGCAGTTTGGCCGTTCCCGAAACCATGCCGCCGCTTGATATCGCACTGTGCATAACTGCACAAAATTTGCTCGGCGCCTGAACAAGGTGCTTGCCAACCTGCGCTGTGTGACATAGAGGCGCGGCTCCCCGGCACCCGTAGCTCAGCTGGATAGAGCATCAGACTACGAATCTGAGGGTCGGACGTTCGAATCGTTCCGGGTGCGCCATTCTCCTTTCAGGGGCGTGGGGCAGGGGAAGGCCTTCACTGGCCATACATGGCAGGCACCCGTAGCTCAGCTGGATAGAGCATCAGACTACGAATCTGAGGGTCGGACGTTCGAATCGTTCCGGGTGCGCCATACCTTTCCATTGGAAAGGCGTCTGCATGGGTATCCCGGCAGGCACGACATTGGCAGGCACCCGTAGCTCAGCTGGATAGAGCATCAGACTACGAATCTGAGGGTCGGACGTTCGAATCGTTCCGGGTGCGCCACTCGCTTATCATCACGCTACAGCACGATCCGCCCAAGCCGGCGTCTGTCTCGGGCAGTCGGTCGCATTGGTGTTTGCAGCCGCGGCCGCAACGCCACGATCCGGCCTGTGGTTGTGCGCGGCGCCATCCTCTTCGGCTGTCACTACGCAAACCCCGATTTGACGCACCGGGCAAATCATGCTGGCTTCGTGGCTTGTTTGGCGTGGAAAGGGCAGCGCGCATGGCACGGCATCCGCGTCGTTTCAGGGTGCATTGCAATGCCGCATTGCAGCGATTTTTCGTTATACTAGTATAAATCCCGAGAAACCGCGTTTTCGCTGCATCAATTGTCGTCTTGGCATCTGTTGGCCGTTGCGCAAGGCGCGATCATGGTTCAATGGGAGAGCCGGTTTTGCGAATACGCAGAGCCTTGAGGCAGCCAGAATAAGGATATTGAGACTTGGCCAAGTCCGCCAGGCCGCGTGCCGCCAATCCCCGCTCCTCCGCCCCCAAGCCTGCTGCTGTGGCCGCGTCGGTTCCCGACGTGTCGGCCGCGCTGAGCAGCCCGGTCGAGGACGATGCCACCTTCGCTCTGCGCAGCCTTCAGCAGTCGCACGCGAACAACAAGCGCTATGATGCGTCGGACGCCGAACTGCTCAAGTTCTATGAGCAGATGGTGCTGATCCGCCGCTTCGAGGAAAAGGCGGGCCAGCTTTATGGCCTGGGCCTGATCGGCGGCTTCTGCCACCTCTATATCGGCCAGGAAGCCGTGGCGGTCGGTCTGCAGTCGGCGCTCAACGAGGGCCACGACAGCGTGATCACCGGTTATCGTGACCATGGCCACATGCTGGCCTATGGCATCGATCCCAAGGTGATCATGGCCGAATTGACCGGCCGCGGCGCGGGCATCTCGCGCGGCAAGGGCGGGTCGATGCACATGTTCTCGACCGAGCACAAGTTCTTCGGCGGCCACGGCATTGTCGGCGCGCAGGTCTCGCTGGGTGCAGGCCTGGCGTTCGGCCACAAGTATCGCGATGATGGCGGCGTGTGCATGGCCTATTTCGGCGATGGTGCGGCCAACCAGGGCCAGGTCTACGAAACCTTCAACATGGCCGCGCTGTGGAAGCTGCCGATCGTGTTCGTGGTGGAAAACAACGGCTATGCCATGGGCACCGCGGTCAAGCGCGGTTCGGCCGAAACCCACTTCTATCGCCGTGGCACCGCGTTCCGCATCCCCGGCATGCCGGTCAACGGCATGGACGTGCTCGAAGTGCGCCAGGCTGCCGAAGTGGCGCTGGAATATGTGCGCGGCGGCAATGGCCCGGTGCTGATGGAGCTCAACACCTATCGCTATCGCGGCCACTCGATGTCTGACCCGGCCAAGTATCGCAGCCGTGAAGAAGTGCAGGAAATGCGCGACAAGCACGATCCGATCGAAGGCGCCAAGCAGGAACTGCTCAAGCGCGGCGTGACCGAAGAAGCGATCAAGGACATCGACAAGAAGATTCGCCAGCAGGTGGCCCAGGCCGCCGACTTTGCCGAAAGCTCGCCCGAGCCGGACATGGCAGAGCTGTATACCGACGTGCTGGTGGAGAAGTACTGAGATGGCAATTGAACTCAAGATGCCCGCCCTCTCGCCCACGATGGAAGAGGGCACGCTGGCCAAGTGGCTTGTGAAGCCCGGCGATACGGTCAAGTCTGGTGACATCCTCGCCGAAATCGAAACCGACAAGGCGACGATGGAATTCGAATCCATCGACGAAGGCACGATCGGCGAACTGCTGGTTTCCGAAGGGACCGAAGGCGTCAAGGTCGGCACCGTGATCGCCACGCTGCAGGGTGAAGACGAGCCGGCTGCCCCTGCCGCCGCGCCCGCCCCGGCGGCCGAAGCGGCGCCGGCCCCCGCTGCTGATCCCAAGGCCCAGGCTGCCGCCGCGATCGCGCCCAAGCATGACGCCAAGCCTGCGGCTGATCCGGAAATCCCGGCCGGCACCACGATGGTTCCCACCACCGTGCGCGAAGCCCTGCGCGATGCCATGGCCGAGGAGATGCGCGCCGATTCCGCCGTCTTCGTGATGGGTGAGGAAGTGGCCGAGTACCAGGGCGCCTACAAGGTGACCCAGGGCCTGCTCGAAGAGTTTGGCGACAAGCGCGTGATCGATACCCCGATCACCGAATATGGCTTTGCCGGCATTGGTGCGGGCGCCGCCATGGGTGGTCTCAAGCCCGTGATCGAGTTCATGACGTTCAACTTCGCCATGCAGGCGATTGACCACATCATCAACTCGGCGGCCAAGACCAACTACATGTCCGGTGGCCAGATGCGCTGCCCGATCGTATTCCGTGGCCCCAACGGCGCCGCCGCTCGCGTCGGCGCGCAGCACAGCCAGAACTATGGCCCGTGGTACGCTGCCGTGCCCGGCCTGGTGGTGATCGCGCCCTATGACGCGGCCGATGCCAAGGGCCTGCTCAAGGCCGCGATCCGCAGCCAGGACCCGGTGGTGTTCCTGGAAAACGAACTCGTCTATGGCCGCACGTTCGATGTGCCGCAGCTTGACGATTTCGTGCTGCCGATCGGCAAGGCCCGCGTGGTGCGCGAAGGCAAGGACGTGACGATCGTCTCGTACTCGATCGGCGTGGGCTTTGCTCTCGACGCGGCGCAGCAACTGGCCGAGCAAGGCATCGATGCCGAAGTGATCGACCTGCGCACGCTGCGTCCGCTCGACAAGGAAACCGTGCTCGCCAGCCTCGCCAAGACCAACCGCATGGTCGTTGCCGAAGAAGGCTTCCCGGTCTGCTCGATCGCGTCGGAAATCATCGCCATCGCCATGGAAGAAGGCTTCGATCACCTCGATGCCCCGGTCCTGCGCGTGTGCGACGAAGACGTGCCGCTGCCTTATGCCGCCAACCTCGAAAAGGCCGCGTTGATCGACGCTGGCAAGATCGTGGCTGCGGTCAAGAAGGTCTGCTACCGCTAAGCGGTGGTGGCTGACCGGGGCGCAGGATCTCGCAGTGCATAATCCGGCAATGCAGGATCTGATCGATGGCTTGCCGCCGCTTGAACGGCTTGCGGCAAGCTATGCTCCGGCAGCCACACGCCCGCTGTGGATCGGCTATTTCGCGCTCGAACAGCGCCTGGCCGATGCCGCGCGGGATGGGCGCGACGCCATCATGATCCAGCTGCGGCTGGCATGGTGGCGTGATCGCCTGGGCGAGGATGCCGCCCGCTGGCCCAAGGGTGAACCCCTGCTGGCCATGCTTTCCCCCTGGAACCCGGCACGCGCCGCGCTTTCTGCACTGGTCGATGGCTATGAGGCGCTGCACGTGGGCGAGGAAGGCACTGCCGCGCTTGATGAGGCCCGCGTGGGCGTGATGCTGGCGCTCGCCGGTCTGTCTGACATTGTCGATCTGACGCCGGTGGAACTGGCCGCCCGCCAATGGCGCGGCCTGGCACCGTCTACACCCGGGATCACGCCGCTGCCCCGCGCGATGCGGCCACTGGCGCTGCTACGCGGCATGGCCCTGCGCGGCGAGGGCGGCAGTCCGGCGCTGCGCTTCCTTGCGGCGCTGAGGCTTGGTCTGATCGGCCGCTGATCCTGCCAAATCGGTATCGCTTTCCCCTGTGAACGTCCGCCCGGGACCGTAAAATTGCGTAAACCGGGGGGTGGACATGAACAGGACGTTGGTGGGTGCTTTGGGCGCGCTGATGCTGGTGGCAGCGGGCGTTTTCTGGTGGCAAGGCCACGCTGCCGTGCAGAAAAACCCCGCGCTGGCCGCCGTCCCCAGCAGCGCACCGTCAGCCGAGGCGAGCGAGGACGATACCCTGCCCACCGCCGATGGTGACGGCTTGCAAGGCCCGGCCTTGCCACATGCCAGCGAGGCCAGCCGCGAGCAGCGCCGCTTCGACCGGTTCGACAAGGACCGCGATGGCCGCATCACCCGCAACGAACTGCTGGCCCCGCGGGCCAAGGATTTCCGCAAGCTCGATGTCGACGGCAACAACCTGCTCAGCTTTGACGAATGGGCGGTGAGCACCGAGAACAAGTTCAAGAGCGCCGATGCCAATGGCGATGGCGCGTTGACCCGTGCCGAATTCGTCACCACCAAGCAGAAAACCAAGAAGGCGTCCTGCGCCTGCAAGTGATCAGGCCAGCGCGTGTAACACCGGCTCCAGTCCATCGAGCAGAACGCCAGGCCGATCGCGCTGCGGCAGGTCGCTGGCCGATTTCATCAGGCCGGTGGTTAGGCCCACGGCCATGGCGCCAGCGCCGTTGGCCATGCGCATTTCGAGGGCGGGATCATCGCCCACCACCACCATCGCGCCCGCGGCGCTGCGCGGCAGGCCCATGATCTGGCGGGCCACGTCAAAGGCCACGCGCGATGGCTTGCCCAGGATGCGCGCTCGCTTGCCGGTCATTGCCGTGAGCATCGCATTGATGGCAAAGCTCGATCCAATCGCGCGGCCCGTGGCCGTGGCAAAGAATGGTACGTTGCTGGCGGTAAACAGCCGCGCCCCGTGCCACAGCGAATCGCAGCCGGCCTCAAGCGCGGCAAAATCGAACTCGCGGAACCATCCGGTATAGACTGCATCGACGCGCTCTGCCGGTTCCGACGGATCGATCACGTCAAGCCCGATCGCCCGCAGCGGCGCGGCGCAGCCGGCATTGCCCAGCACCCGCACCCGCCGCAACCCCTGCGCGGCAAACCACGCGGCGGCCGATGCCGATGGCGTGAGCATCTGCGCATCGTCTACTGGAAATCCTGCATTGCGCAGCGATGCGGCATAGTCGGCCGGCGCCTTGGCCGTGCCATTGGTGAAGATTACATAGGGCGTGCCGCGCTGGCGCAGCCGTTCCAGCAGGGCCACGGCGTGGGGCAGGGCCTTGTGCCCGCCACTCTTGGCGTCGCCCAGGGCAATCGTGCCATCCATGTCGAAGATGAAGCCGGCGGCATCGCGCAGACGCGCCGCGTGATCGGGGGAAAGGGCGGTCACAGGCTGGCTCCGGCATGAAGGGCGAGGCGAAAGCCGGGGCGTTCGACCACCAGGTTGCGTGCGTCGGGCTTGGCCGCCAATTGTCGCAGCAGACTGAGCAGCGGCGCGGCCTCGGGCGTGTAGGTGGCGCGCGAGGGGCCGGCGGCCAGCATGGCATCGACCTGATCGGCGGGCATGACCGCGCGCAGCAGGAATTCCTCATCGGGTAGGCCCTGGCCGAACTGGCGGCGCAGATCAGCCAGCGTGGGAAACGCCGGCTCCCGCTCCAGTTCGCGCGCACGTGGCCGGTCCATGATCGTGGCCAGCACCGCCGGATCGATGGGCGAGGTAGGCTTGCCGAACTTGCCCAGGCAATAGCGGATCACCTGGTCTGAAACCTGGGCATAGCGATGGCTGCCGATCACATTGAACAGCGCCTGGTTCATGACCATCTGCGGAAACGGCGTGACCATGATCGGATAGCCCAGTTCGGCGCGCACTTGCCCGGTTTCGGCAATCACGGCCTCCATCCGGTCGGCCAGGCCCAGTTCGGCCAGTTGCCGCGCCGTGGTCGTCATTACCCCGCCGGCGATCTGGTGGCGCAGGAAACTGGCATCGAAATTCTGCGGCGCGCCCGGCGGCAGCCCTTCGGCCAGAGCCACGCGCTGCCAATAGCGAGTCAGGCGCGTGAGCGCGTCCCGGTCGATCTCCACGCTGTGGCCGGCATCCTCAAGGTTGGCGAGCATGCGGTTCGCCTCGGGCAGCGATGAGCCATCGCCACCCGGGCCCACGCCCACATGCACGGCGCTGATGCCCAGGCGCGCTGCCTCCAGGCTGGAAACCATGCCCTGGCCGATCGTGGTATGGGCATGGATTTCCAGCGGCTTGGCGCCGATCACAGCCTTGACCGCCGGCACCAGCGTGCGCACCCGGTCCACTGACAACAGCCCGCCCGGGTCCTTGATATAGAACAGGTCGATATCGGGGCACTGCGCCAGGGCGCGGGCGAAATCGGCGTAGAACGCGTCGGTATGGATCGAAGACAGCGTGAAGGTTAGCGCGGCCATGACCTGCGCCCCGCCTTCCTGCTTCACCAGCCGCGCCGCCTCGATCACGGCGGGCACTTCATGCATCGGATCGAGCAGCACGAAGCGGCCCACGCCATTGGCCTGCAGCGTGCGATAGACCACCGCCATGAAATCGGGATCGGCCTGCTGCCAGGCGATGAAACGCAGGCCCGTGGTGATGAACTGCAACGGCGTGGTCGGCATGGCGGCGGCCATGCGCCGCAGCCGTTCCCAAGGATTGTTGCGGAAATAGCGGACAGCCACCGCCATGTGGCTCGATGAGGTGAAATCCACCGCGGCAAAGCCACAGGCCTGGGTCAGGGCGGCGGCCTGGAGCATATGCGCGGTGTGCAGGCCGGTGGCGCCCCACAGGCTCTGGTTGCCGTCGCGCATGGTCACATCGACAAGGCGGATCGCGGTCATGGATTGGATCCTGTAAGATTGAGGCCGGCAAGAAAGCCGGTATCCACCCCGCCGGCGACAAAGCGCGGATCGGCCAGGATGCGGCGATGAAGCGGCGCCGTGGTCGGCAGCCCGTCGATGCGCAGGTGCTGCAGGGCCGCCGCCATGCGCGCCACGGCTTGTTCGCGCGTGACGCCATGGACGATCAGCTTGCCCAGCAGCGAATCGTAGAATGGTGGAACCTCGCCGCCGTTGGCGATGTGGCTGTCCACCCGGATGCCCGGCCCCGCCGGCCAGGCCGCGCGCGCCACCACGCCGGGCGCCGGGCGGAAATCGGCGTCGGGATTTTCGGCATTGACGCGCACCTCGATCGCATGGCCATGGGGCCGCACCATGGCCTGGGTTAGCCGCAGGGGATGGCCCATCGCCACGAGCAACTGCTGTTCCACCAGATCGACGCCGGTGATCGCCTCGGTCACCGGATGCTCCACCTGGATGCGGGCATTCAGCTCCAGGAAGTAGAACGAGAAATCGTCGGCATCGACGAGGAATTCGGCCGTGCCCGCGCCGCGATAGGCGATGTGACGGGCCAGGCGCACGGCCGCATCCTCGATGGCGGCGCGGGCGGCTGCGGGCATGGCCGGGGCAGGGGCTTCCTCCACCAGTTTCTGAAACCGCCGCTGAATTGAACAGTCGCGGGTGCCCAGGTGAATGGCATGCGTGCCATCGCCCAGGATCTGCACCTCGACATGGCGTCCGCGCGCCACGAACCGTTCGACATAGACCGCAGGGTTGCCAAACGATGCCTGCGCCTCGGCCCGCGCCATGGCCAGCGCGGCATCGAGGTCTTCGGCCCGGTCCACCCGGCGCATGCCCTTGCCGCCGCCGCCCGCCACCGCCTTGAGCAGCAGGGGATAGCCGGTTTCCTGCGCGCGGGCGGCCACGTCTTGCGCCGTCTCCGCCGCGCCACCGGGCAGCACGGGCAGGCCGGCTGCCAGCGCGAGTGCGCGCGCGGCGAGCTTGTCGCCCATGCCTTCCAGCGTCTGCACCGCCGGGCCGACGAAGACCATCCCGGCCTCGGCCACCGCGCGGGCAAACGCCGCGTTTTCAGAGAGGAAGCCATAGCCAGGGTGCACCGCGTCGCAGCCATGCTCCACCGCTGCTGCCACCACCCGGTCGATCGCCAGATAGCTTTGCGGCGAACTACCGGGGCCCAGCACGGCGATGGCACCAGCCAGGCGCGCCGGGAGAGATGTACGGTCTGCTTCCGAAACGCCAAGCACGGTCGCAATTCCCATGGCGTGGGCGGTGCGCAGCACGCGCAAGGCGATCTCGCCGCGATTGGCGATGAACAGGCGTTTGATCGTCATGACGGATGCTTTCAGGTTAGGCGCACGAGCGGGGTGCCCTTGGCCACGAGTGCGCCATTGGCGGCCAGCACGGCCGCAACGGTTCCCGCGCGCCCGGCATGGACCGGGTTCATCAGCTTCATGGTTTCGACGATACCCACCACGGTATCGGCGGTAATGGCGTCTCCCACGGCCACGAATGGCGGCGCGCCGGGCTGTGGTGCGTGATAGAACGTGCCGGGCAGCGGGCTGGCGATCACGTCGGGATCGGCCGCCGCTTCGCCGGCTGCCTCGGCGCTGGCAGGGCCGGCGCCGGCCGATCCATCGCCCGCCCATTGCCATTCCTGGGTCAGGCCGCCATCGCCGCCGCCGTCCTGGTCTGCCCCGCGTGACACGCGCAGGCGAAAGCGGCGGGTGGAAAGGTCAAGCTCGCGATAGCCCGAATGCGCCAGGATCTCGGCAATCTCGGCCACATCTTCGGCGGTCAATGGCAGGTCTGGAGTCATCTTGGTCCCTTTGGACGGATCAGGCGACACACGCCGGCGCATCGGCCAGCAGCGCCCGCGCCGTGGCGATCACGGCATCGGAAAAGGCTTCATCGTTGAAATGCGCGTCCACGGCGGTGACGGGCACATGCGGCGGCATCACCTCGCGCAGGTATTGCGCAAAGGGGCCGGGCACCGATCGGTCCATGATGTGGCCGGCGGGGCTGTCATGGTTGGAAAAGCCGTGCAGCGGCGTGAGCACGTGAACCGGCCCCTGCGCATCGCGCACATTGGCGGCCAGGTGATCGGCCAGCTTGCGCAGATCCTCGATCGTGGTGCGTACGGCGGTCAGCTGCGGATTGTGTTCGTGATAGCGCCGGCCGGGAAACTGCGCGCGCGCCGCATCGATCGGTCCGGCGATGATGAAATCGGCATTGCCCGGCGCCAGGATCGTGGGGATGCCGCGCGCCAGGGCCGCCTTGCCGCGGTCCGGGCCGCTGTCGGCCAATCCCCCCATCAGGTGATCGAGGATTTCGGTCTGTGACAGGTCGAGCACCAGGGCCACGTCCTTGGCCTGGGCCAGGCCATCCAGCGTCGGCCCGCCCGCGCCAGAGGAATGGAACACCATGACCTCGCAGCCATCGCGCTCCAGCGCCTCGCGTATGCGACGCACGGAAGCTTCGGTCGTGCCCAGCGTGGTGATCAGCACCAGCGGCCTTTCGGCCGGGGCGTTGCGGTCATAACCGCGCGCCATGCCGGCAACGGCGCGCGCGGCGTTGCCAAACACATCGCGGCTGATGGTGTTGAGGCCAGAGATATCGGTCACCGCGTTCATCATCGCGATGTCCTTGATGCCCATGTAGGGCTTGGTGAAACCCGAGGCCATGGTCGAGACGATCAGCTTGGGCAGGCCATAGGGAAACGTCTGCATCAGCGCGCCGGCCAGGGCCGAACCCATCGATCCGCCGATGGCAAGGATGCCGGAAATCGGCTCGCGCGCATCCCAGGCGTGGGCGGCGGCGATCGCGCCCTTGATCATGGCGGCCTGACACTTGCCCTCGTGGCCCAGGGCGCGCACCTCGGCAATGGTCATGCCGGCAGCGGCGGCGACGTCTTCCGGCGCAATTTCTGCGCCGCCCAGGGTGCGCCGGACGCTGGGATCGAGGTGCACCACGCGCACGCCCGCCGCTTCCAGCGCGGCACGGGTGAAGCGGGCCTCTTCCTCCTTGGTATCCTGCGTAATGACAAGCAGCACGCTGGGCGCTGTGGCGCCTTGGCTCTGGGTCATGGTCGGTTCTCTCCCTTGGCCTTGATGTTGCGCCAATGGATTTGACTTTGCCACCGGCTGCGCCATTCTTCCGTTTCACAAGATGAAACCATAACGAGCCGCAGCAGCGGTCGGGAGACAGGATGCAGGATCGGAAGGTGAAGACCGTCCGCGCGTTGGAGCGTGGCTTGGATGTCTTGCTGCAGGTGCAGGCCCGCCGCGCGGCCAGCCTGCACGAAATGCATGTGGCGCTGGGCCTGCCCAAGGCGACGTTGCTGCGCATGCTGCAGACGCTGGGCCAGAAAGGGCTGATATGGCAGCGGCTTGCCGACGGTGCCTATCTGCCCCACGTCGATGCCCGGGCGCGTTCGCAGGCGCTGACGCTGGAGCATGTCGCCGAGGTGGCCTCGCCCTGGCTCAAGGCACTGTCGACGCGCGTCTCGTGGCCATCGGTGCTCGCCATGCCGCGCCTCGATCACATGGAGATCGTGGAAACTAACAGCCCGCTGTTCCGACTCGATTCGGCCACGCTCGGCCCGGTTGGCGTCAAGCTTTCCTATATCCATACCGCCACCGGGCGGGCCTATCTCGCCGCCTGCCGCGAGGAAGAGCGCGAGGCGATCATCACCCGCCTGCGCCCTCGCAACCCGCAAGAAGGTAGCGAAGCCGATCTGCGCGCGATCCTGGCTGAAACACGCTCTCGCGGCTATGCTGCGCGCGAGCCGCTGCACCCATGGCCGGATCGGTCGAGGCAACTGGTGCTGCGCGACGGGCGCCGATCGATGGCGGTGCCGATCCTGCTGGATGGTGCGCCGGTGGCCTCGATCAACATCACCTGGCCGGCCAAGCGCGGCACCGATGATGCGGTCATGCTGCGCCATCTGGGTGCGCTCAAGCATACTGCGCGCGAAATCGCCATGGCGATCGAACGCGCGGCCTTGGCGGCGGAGGGGCGGGCGCCAAGCGGCGCGATCATGGCCCAGTTTACCGCAGCGAGCGCGAAAAGCGTTTCACCTGGTGAAAATAGTTAGTCTAGCTGATTAATTTGCCCGTCGCCTGTGCCATGATTGGCAACAAGGCGTAAGAAGCAGACCATATGCCATGGGGGAGATGGACGGCTATATGCGGCAATGGCTTATCCGCAAGGGCGCGCAATCGCTTGACGACATGGCGCTGGTCAACGTGCCGGAGCCGCAGCCTGGCCCTGGCGAAGTGGCGGTACGCGTGCGGGCCTGCTCGCTCAACTATCGCGATCAGTTGATCCCGCTGGGCCACTATTTCGGCGGCGCAGTCGATCGTGACACCGTGCCGCTGTCTGACGGCGCGGGAGAGATCGTGGCCGTGGGGGAAGGGGTGACTGGCCTGGCCGTGGGTGACCGTGTCGCTGGCCTGTTTTTCCAGAACTGGGACGATGGACCGCCCAATCCCGGTTCCGGTCCCGCGCTCGGCGCGCCGCCCGCCACCGGCATGCTGCAGGATGTGGTGGTGCTGCCCGCCCACGGCGTGGTGCCCATCGCCGCCAGCCTGTCGTTCGAGGAAGCGGCCTGTCTACCCTGCGCCGGGGTCACGGCCTGGCATGCCTTGATGGAAGGGCCAAGGCCGGTCGGGCCGGGGCGTTCGGTGCTGGTGCTGGGCACCGGCGGGGTTTCGCTGCTCGCCGCGCAGATCGCGCTGGCGGCCGGGGCGCGGGTGATCGCCACGTCATCATCCGATGAAAAGCTGGAGCGGGTGCGTGCCATGGGCGTGCACGAAACGATCAATTACCGCACCACGCCCGATTGGGGCGTGCGCGCGGCAGAGCTTGCCGGCGGCGGGGTGGACCATGTCGTCGAAGTGGGCGGTGCCGGCACCCTGGCGCAAAGCATCCAGGCGGTCGGCTTTGCTGGTGAGATCGCGCTGATCGGCGTCTTGACCCGCAGTGGCGATACCAGCCCGCATGGGCTGATGATCAAGGGCGCCAGCCTGCGCGGAATCTTTGTCGGCTCGGCCGGCATGGCGCGCCGGCTTAACCAGTTCATCGATGCCCACGGCATCACGCCGGTGATCGATCGCCGCTTTGCCATGGAGCAGGCGCGCGAGGCCTGGGAGTATCAGGCATCGGCAGGGTTGTTTGGCAAGGTCGTGATCACGGTGTGATCGCCGCCCTGGGCCAGAGCAGGCGTGACGCGGCCCGATAGCGGCCGGCGCGCCAAGGGAAGAGGATACGCGCATGGTGCGACGCCGGGTTTCCGGCGGTGGGCGCGTGCGCAAGGGGAAAGGACACGCCGTTGGACCAGCTTACGTCTGCCGTCACACCGGCCGCCACGCTCGGCTATGGCCAGCCGATCGGCGGAATTTGCCAGACTGCGTTCGTGGTGCGCGATATCAACGCCGCGATCGACCACTTCATCCGCGATTGCGGGGCAGGACCATTTTTCCTGCTACCCCATTTCCTGACCGAGGGGCAGGTCTATCGCGGCACGCCGTCCACCGCCGACGTGGCGATCGCCATGGGTTTTGCCGGGCACATGCAGATCGAATTGATCCAGCCGCTCGATGATAACCCGTCGGTCTATCGCGAGACGATCGAGGCGCGCGGCCATGGCTTCCACCACGTTGGCATTGCCTGCCGCGATGTCGATGCGGCGCTGCCCGGCTACCTGCAACGCGGCTATACCATGGCCTTTCGCGCCCCGGTGCCCACGGGGGGCGCTGTCGCCTATCTCGAAGGGGGGCATGATGGCGCGCCGGGCTTTGTCGAACTGATCCCCGCCACGCCCGACATGGACCGCCATTTCACCGCGATGTGGCAGGCATCGCGCGGGTGGGATGGCAGCGATCCGGTAAGGCCCTTCCTGTGAGCGGGCGGGCCCACGCGCCGGCGCGCGCCAGCAGCGGCTATCAGGTCTGGGTGACCGGTCTGCTCAGCCTCAATTTCGGCATCCTGTTCTTCGATCGCAACGCGCTCAACTTTCTCATGCCGTTCGTGCAGCCCGATCTGGGCCTGTCGAACACGCAGGTTGGGCTGTTTTCCTCGGCCCTCTCGCTCACCTGGGCGCTGTCGGGCTTTGTCGTGGGGCGCGTTTCGGATCGGCTCGGCGCGCAAAAGGCCGTGGTGGTGGTCGCCACCTTGGCGTTTTGCCTGTGCTCGGTGGTGTCGGGCTTTGCCACTTCGTTCCTCATGCTGCTTGGCGCCCGTCTGCTGATGGGCGCGGCCGAAGGCGGGGTCATGCCCGTCAGCCATGCCATGATCGTGGGCGAGGTATCGCCGGAACGGCGGGGCATGGCGATGGGCGTGGCTCAGAACCTGGGCTCCAATCTGCTCGGCTCGGGGCTCGCGCCGATCCTGCTGGTGCCACTGGCGGTCGCCTATGGGTGGCGTGAGGGGTTCTACCTGGCGGCTGCGCCAGGCGTGATTACTGCGGCGCTGATCTGGTTCACCCTGCGTGAACCGCCTGCGGTTGAGCATCATGACGATGCGCCGCGCGTGACGCTGCGCGCAGCGTTTGCCCACCGCAACGTGGTGCTGTGTGCGCTGATCGCGATCCTGCTGGTGTCCTATCTGGTGGTGTGCTGGGCGTTCATGCCGCTATTTCTCACCAAGGGGCGCGGGTTCGATCCGGGCACGATGGGCTGGCTCATGGCCACGCTGGGCATTTCGGCGGGGATCGGCAGCTTTGCCGTGCCGGCGCTGTCCGATGCCATTGGCCGCCGCCCGGTGATGATCGCTTTTTCGTTCCTGGGTGCGATCCTGCCGCTGGGCGCCATCTACTATGGCGGCTCGGCCTGGCTCTTGGGCGCCATCTTCTTCTTTGGCTGGGCGCTCAACGGCCTGTTCCCGATGTTCATGGCCACGATCCCGGCTGAAAGCGTCGACCCACGGCTGACCGCAACGCTGACCGGCGTGGTCATGGGTATCGGTGAAGTGCTGGGCGGGGTGCTCAGCCCGTTTCTGGCCGGCTTCCTGGCCGATGCCTATGGCCTGGCGGCGCCGGTGTGGCTGATGCTCGTGCTGTGCCTGGCGGCCGGTGTGCTGGCGCTCGGCCTTGAGGAAAGCGCACCGCGCGTGCTCGCGCGGCGGGCGGCATCGGGCCGCCATCCCGTAACACCGGGGGTCGTGCCAAGCGCCTGATCTTGTTCTCGTTGGGGGAGTTCACGCCGATGAATGCCGTGCAACGCTACGCCACCGATGCCATCGCGCCCGACCAGCGCCTGTCGTATTGGAATGATCTGGTCGATCGCATCTATTCCGGCACCTATGTGAAAACCCAGGGCCGCGATTTCGTGGGCGAAATGTGGTCATGGACGGTGGGTGACCTCGCCATGATCCGCCCGCGCTCGACCGCCTCGTTCGTGGGGCGGCAGGGTGATCAGTCCACGACCGAGCGGTTGATCCTGCACCTGCAATGCCGCGGCCGCAGCCTGCATCGCCAGGGGCAGGCGGAAAGCCTGCTCGAAGCCGGCGATTTCGTGATCGGATCGCCGCACCAGTCCTACACGCTCGATCTTTCCGCGCATGAACTGCTGGTGGTAGAGTTCCCGCGCGCGCCGCTCGCCGAACGCGTGCCCGGCCTCGATGACATGCTCAGCCGCCGCCTGTGCGGGGCCAGTCCGGGCGGCCGGGTATTCCACGATTTCCTGCGCTCGCTGTGGCACCAGGGCGATCAAAGCGGGCAGGACATGGCCTGGCAGCAGGGCGTGAGTGCCGTGTTCTATGACCTCGCCGCGCTCGCCATGCGCGGCGCCACCCATCCTGAAGAGCGCGTGACCGACCATGCCTTGCGCGACAAGGTGGTGGCGCTGGTCGATGCTCATCTGGGCGATCCGGCGCTGCGCACGCAGACCCTCGCTGATGCCTGCCACACCTCGGTCCGCACGGTGCAGAACGTGTTTGCCATGATGGGCACCACGCCCAGCGCCTATATCCTCGAGCGGCGCCTGCAGCGCGCGGCCGATCGCATTACCGGCAGCCCTGGCGCCAGCATCACGCAGATCGCATTCGAAATGGGATTTAACGACAGCGCCTATTTCGCGCGCTGTTTTCGCCAGCGCTTTGGCGTGGCGCCGCGCGAATGGCGCGCCGGTAATTGAACCTTGCCGGCTGAATTGTTCGGGCGCGCTGAATTTTTCGGGGTGGTTGCGCCAGAATCCTGATCGGCTTGCGCACCAATGCAAGCGCAGATCACCCCGAACACCTACCATCATTCACAGCGGATCGGATGTCAGGGGAATCCGGGCACAACCCGCATCGAAAAAAGGGAGAGAGACCATGAAGTTCGCACCGGTATCGGTGGGCGCACTGGCCATTGCACTAGCCAGCCCGGCGATGGCGCAGCAGGCGCCGCAAGGCCAGGCCGCGCCGCAGGCAGAGGCGCAGAGCGGCAACGGGGGCATCCAGGAAATCGTCGTGACCGCGCAGAAGCGTGCGGAAAACGTCCAGGATGTGCCGATCGCCATCAGCGCCTTCACCGCAGCGGCCCTGCAGGAGCGCGCGGTGACCAGCGTTTCCTCGCTCTCGAACATCGCGCCCAACGTCACGCTTGATGCCGGTACGCCGTTTTCGGGGTCAAGCCAGGTGCTGGCGGCCTATATCCGCGGCATCGGCGCCAACGATTTTGCCTTCAACATCGATCCGGGCGTGGGCATCTATCTTGACGGCGTCTATCTTGCCCGCTCGGTCGGCGCGAACCAGGACCTGCCCGATGTCGAGCGCGTCGAAGTGCTCAAGGGGCCGCAGGGCACGCTGTTTGGCCGCAACACGATCGGTGGAGCCATCTCGATCGTGACGCACGATCCGGGCGATACGTTCCGCTTTGTCGGCAGCGCGATGACCGGCAGCTACAGCCTGTTCAGCGCCAAGGGCACGGTCGACATGCCGCTGGCCGACAAGCTGTCCTCTTCCTTGAGCTTTGCGATCACCAAGCGCGATGGCTACCTGCATCGCATTCCCTATCCGGGCGCCAACAACTATACGTTCGATCCGATCACCTCGCTCAAGGCTGCCGGTTACGGCAACCAGGGCTACGGCACCGAAGGGGGGGACAATACCTGGAACCTGCGTGGCAAGATCCGCTACAACGGCGCCACGTTCCGCGCCACGCTGACCGGGGATTACAGCCGCACCGATACCTCGCAGATCGCCAACAAGGTGATCACCACCTTCCCGGCGGTGTTTGCCGGCACCTATAACTGCGCGATCGCCGGCAATCCCACCACCACCGTGGGCGGCGTTACCGGCCCGTGCGACAGCTTCATCGGCGGGCCGCCCTCGGCCGCCTATCTCTATCGCCGTGGCGGGCTCAACTCGATCCTCGATCTGCCCGCGATCTATGGCGTCAACACCGACAACAATCCTGACAACAACCGGCTGCCCTATGACAATCGGTTCGTCACCAACAACATCGACACGTCCTATGCCAACGGCAACAACTTCAACAAGTTGAAGCAGGGCGGCGCCGCGCTGACGCTCGATTTCGATCTGTCTGACACGGCCTCGATCAAGTCGATCACGGCCTATCGCGAATTGCACTGGGTGGTGGGCATGGACCTTGACGGTTCGCCGCTCAACTTCCTCCACACCAGCTTCTCGATGAACCAGAAGCAGTTCAGCCAGGAACTGCAACTCACTGGCACGGCTGTCGACAAGAAGCTCAAGTACGTCCTTGGCGCTTATTACTTCACCGAAAGCGGTGACCTGCACGACTATGTGACCTTTGCCGAAGGCCTGCTGCAGGTTGACGGGCCCAACAACCTCTCGACCAAGAACTATGCGTTCTATGGCCAGGTCGACTACGCCCTGTCAGACCTGATCGCCTTTACCGTGGGTGGCCGCTATACCCACGAAAAGAAGGAGTTCGAAGGCTTCCAGTCTGATGCCAACGGCTTGAACTACAAGCTGGCGAACTATTTCGGTGATCCCAACTGCGCCTCGCTCAACCCCATCAGCGACGCGTGCCGCGTGGACAACGGCTTCCCCAATGCCGGGCAGCCGCTGCGCTATTACGTTGCCGGCGTGCAGCACAAGACCTTCTCCAACTTCTCGCCCAAGGTTGGCGTGCAGTTGCATCCCAACCAGGACATCATGGTCTATGCCAGCTGGTCCAAGGGCTACAAGACCGGCGGCTGGACCACGCGCCTGTCCAACCCCTTGCCCTATGCGCCGGGCTTTGGCCCGGAAAAGGCGGAGACCTGGGAAGCAGGGATCAAGTCTGAACTGCTCGATCGGCATCTGCAGATCAACGGCGCAGTGTTCCTCACCAATTACAATGGCATCCAGCTCAACTTCCAGCAGGGGGTTTCGCCCACCATCCAGAATGCCGGTGATGCGCGGATCAAGGGCTTTGAAGTGGAACTGGTGGCAGCCCCGGCGCGCGGCCTGACCATAACCGGTTCGCTCGGCTATACCGATGCCAAGTACACCAGCGTCGATGGCCCGGCACAGGTTGCACCCTCCGCGCTGCAGGCCGGGGTCTTTGCCGGGGCCACGCTGCCCAAGACTCCCAAGTGGAAGTTCAACGTATCGCCCCGCTATCAGGCCGATCTGGGCAGCCACGGCACCCTGGTGTTCCTTGGCGATGTCACCTTCACCAGCATGATGAAGAATGACACCGAAGGCACCTTCCTGCTCGATCGCCAACACACCACCGTGCTCAACGGCTCTGTCACCTACCGCGCGCCCGGCGGCAGCTGGGAGCTTACGGCCGGCGGCACCAACCTGACCAACGAACGCTATCTCACTACCGGCCAGGCACAGCTGGCCGGCGGCCAGATCTACGGCACTTATAGCCGTCCGGCCGAATGGTATGCGCGCGTTGGCGTGAAGTTCTGACGCAACAAGGCCGGGCGGCGCGTCCCCGCGCTGCCCGGCTCCTCCCCTGGAGAACGATAATGCCCGAAGCCCCCCACGCTGAATTCTGGAGAGACATCAAGCCGGTAGAGAAAGTCTTCCGCGATGGTGGCCTGCCCGAAGTCTATATGCCCAAGATTGCCGAAGGCGATGAACGCTATTGGGTGCCGATCAGCGAAACCGTGTTTTCCAAGCCGGTGTGGATCAGCCCATCCAAGAACATGTGGGCCGACGTGCTGATGAGCAAGCAGGCTGGCCTGGTTAACCGCCACTATCACCCGCATCCGATCTGGGCCTATACCATCAGCGGCAAGTGGGCCTATCTCGAACATTCCTGGACGGCCACCGCCGGCGATTTCATCTATGAAACCCCGGGCGAGAGCCACACCCTGGTATGCTATGAACACGAAGACCCGATGAAGGTGTTCTTCGTCGTGTCGGGCCCGCTGATGTGGCTCGACGAGGCCGGCAACACCATCGGCCATTACGACGTGTTCGATTATATCGCCGCCGCCCGCGCGCACTATGCCGCTGTCGGCATCGGCGCCGATTACGTCGACACCCTGATCCGCTGAACCCCGGAGATCCCCCCATGACCGTGATGACAGCCCCGCCGTCAAACAAGGCGGAAATCGTCGACGTGAAATTCCCGCACAAGGCCCTGGTCGAACGGCTTAGCCCCGGCGGCCGCTATATCGACGCCGCCACCGACGTGGACAGCCCATGGGTGCCGTTCGGCGATGGCGCGGCGATCAAGCACCTGGCGTTCGACGTGCGCCAGAATCTGTTTTCCAACATCCTGTGGGTCAAGGGACCAGGCGTGATCGGCACCCATTTCCATCGCGGCACGATCACCATGGTCTGCCTGGAAGGATCGGTGCGCTATCTCGAATATGATTGGGTGGCAACGCCGGGGGGCCTGATCCTGGAAACGCCGGGCGAAAGCCACACGCTGGTGACCGATCACCCGCAGGGCTGCAAGCTGTTCGGCTGGATGCAGGGACCGATCGATTTCTACGATGACCAGGCCAATCTGGTCGATACCGCCGACGTCTGGTGGTTCATCAACCACTACGAGACGCACTGCCGCGAGCACGGCCTTGCGATCAATCCCAAGCTCTATCTCTGACAAAGGCAAACGCCATGGCCAGCAGCATGAAGGCGCCGCCCTCATCCGCCTATGAAATCGTCTCGGTGCCCGAACTCTATGGTGACCTGATCCGCGCGCGCGGGGTGGAAGGCACCTATGTCGGCGCGGGTGAGGCGGAAAGCCCGTGGGTTCCATTCGGAGACAACGCCGCGATCCGCCACCTGGCGTTCGACGTACGCGAAAACATCTATGTCAACATCCTGTGGATCAAGGGCCCCGGCGTGATCGGCACGCACAAGCACCGGGGCAAGGTCTGGGCGATCGGGCTGGAAGGCTCGTTCCGCTATCTCGAATACGATTGGGTGTGCAAGCCGGGTGAATTCATCACCGAAACCCCCGGCACCGCCCACACCCTGGTGACCGACGATCCCCAGGGAATGAAGGCGCTGTTTCACATGCAGGGCGCCAACGAGTTCTTCGATGCCCAGGGCAACCACGTGGAAACGCTCGATGTGTGGTGGTTCATGAACCACTATGAAAGCTACTGCCGCGAACACGGTATCCCGATCAACAAGCAACTCTATCTGTGAGCAGCGGGGCAGCGTGATGCCAGCGCCGGCACTTTCCATCCCCCTTTTGACCGGCCAGCCACGCGGCACGTACTTGCGCAATTGCTGGTACGTGGCGGGGTGGTCCGATGAGCTGGGCAGCGACCCGATCGATCGGATCTTCCTGGAAGAGCCGGTTGCCCTGTTTCGTGACGAGGCGGGCGTCGCCCATGCCGTGGGTGGACGCTGCCCCCATCGCTTTGCCCCGCTGGGGCAGGGCAGGGTGATCGATGGCGCGCTGGCGTGCCCCTATCACGGGCTGCGCTTTGATGGCGCGGGCGCCTGCGTGCACAATCCCCACCCCGGTGGGCAGTTGCCCGCCACACGCTTGCCGGTCTATCCGCTGGTCGAGCGCCATGGCCTGCTGTGGATCTGGATGGGTGAGGCGGAACGCGCCGATGCCGCGCTGATCCCGGATTTTTCCTGGCTGGTCGATCCCGCTTGGGCGGTGGTGCGCGGCGCCACCCGCGCGGAAGGGCATTACGAACTCTATAGCGACAATATCCTCGATCTCAGCCATGCCAATTTCGTCCATCCGGCGCTGGTTGCCCGCGCCTTTACCGAGGGGGAGCGGCGCTTCTGGCAGGATGGCGAAACGGTGCATGCCGAATATGTCCGCCTGAATGATACGCTGTCCGATGGCATCGGCGCCATGCTGGGCCGCGTGGGGCAGGCGCAGGATTTCTATGGCGAGGTGACCTGGCACGCACCGGCGGTCCTGCGCTTTGACTATGTCGCCGGCCCGCCCGGCACGCCGCGTGAACAGTGCACGCTGCTGCCTTCGCTCCATGCCTTTACTCCCGAAACGCCCGATACCACGCACTATATCTGGGCGACGGGACGCGATTTCGCGCTGGGCGATGCGGTGTTTTCACAAGGCATGCAGGCCGCGCTCGAACATGCGTTCGAACGCGAAGACATGCCGATCATCCGCGATAGCCACCGCCTGATGCGTGGGGCTGATTTCTGGGCGTTGAAGCCGCTGGTGCTGGGCGGCGATGGCGGCGGCATCCGCGCCCGCCGGCTGCTGCAGCGCCTGATCGCACGCGAGCAGGGCGCCACCCTGCCGCAAGACACCGAAGCCACCGTCTGAAAGGCGGGGCATCCCCCCAATCGGAGAGGAACACCATGGCCATTATCGATCGTTTCAGCATCACCGGGCGCAGCGCGCTGGTTACCGGGGCTGCCAGCGGCATTGGCCTTGCCTATGCCCAGGCCATGGCCGAAGGCGGCGCGGCGGTCACTCTGGCAGACATAGACCTGCCCGGTGCAGAGCGCGAAGCCGCCCTGCTGCGCGAGGCGGGGCACGAGGCCCGCGCCGTCCATTGCGATGTATCCAGCTTCGATGCGGTGGCAGCCGCCTTTGACGACCATGCCAGCGCGTTCGGCGGGCTGGATATCTGCTTTGCCAATGCCGGGATCGATGCCGGCGCCGGCTTCTGGAACCCGGCGGGCCATCGCAACCCGGAAGGCCAGGTCGATACTTATGATCCGGCGCGCTGGGACAAGTCGATCGCGGTCAATCTCAACGGCGTATTCTACACCATTTCCAACGCCGTGCGGATCATGAAGCAACCCGGCCGCGCCAACGGGCGCAGCGGCGGCTCGATCATCTGCACCGCATCCAACGCCGGCCTGGTGACAGAGCCGATCGTGGGTCTGCCCTATATGCCAGCCAAGGCCGGGGTGCTGCACATGGTCCGCGCGTTGGGGCTGGAGCTGGCCGAGTTTCGCATCCGCGTGAACGCCATCGCGCCTGGTCCGTTCGTGACCAACATCGGCGGCGGCTGGCTCAAGAAAGACCCGGTGGCGCGCGCCGCCTGGGATGCCATCGTGCCGCTGGGCAAGCTGGCCGAGACCGAGCAGATCAAGCCGCTCGCGCTGCTGCTCGCCTCAGATGCGTCTGACTATATGACCGGCAGCCACGTGGTGATCGATGGCGGCATGATGCTGGGCAAGTACCAGTAATGCGCGCGGTGGTGATGCAGGGGCTGCACCGGCCCCTGGCGCTGGAAACGGTGCCCGATCCCGTGCCAGAGGCGGGCGATCTGGTGGTGCGGGTGGGGCGCTGCGGCATCTGCGGATCGGATCTGCACATGACCGAGGACCCTGCCTATGGCCAGGGCGCCGGCTCCATCCTCGGGCATGAGTTTGCCGGCGAAGTGGTCGCGCTGGGCCGTGATGTCTCCGGTTGGCGCGTGGGTGATCGCGTGGCGGTCAGCCCGTTGAAAAGCTGCGGCGATTGCCCGACCTGCCGCGCCGGCGAGGTGCAGTGGTGCACCGCGTTTGGCCTGCAGGGTGGCGGCTATGCCGAATATGCGCTCACCCGGCCCAACCAATGCGTCCGCCTGCCGCAAAGCGCCAGCCTTGCCGATGGCGCGATTATCGAGCCGCTGGCCGTGGCGCTGCATGGCATCGGCCTGTCTGGCCTGCGCCGGGGAGACAAGGTGCTGGTGCTGGGCGCGGGGCCGATTGGCCTTGCCGTGGCGTTCTGGGCGCGGCAGCACGGGGCCGGGCGCGTAGTGGTGCAGGATATCGCCCCGTGGCAGCGGGATCGTGCGCTTGCCATGGGCGCGCACGATTTCGTGGTGGCGCCCGATGATCCGGTGGCCGCAGCCCAGCGCGGGCTCGGCGGCCCGGCCGATCTGGTGTTCGAATGCGTCGGCGTGCCTGGCCTGATCGCGCAAGGGGTAGAAACCGCGCGCAACCGTGGCACCATCGTGTTGCTCGGGCTATGCACCCGGCCGGATACGCTCAACACCTTTGCCATGCTGTCAAAGGAAGTGCGGCTGATCACCTCGGCGTTCTTCACGCGGCAGGAATACGAAGCCGCGCTCGACGCGCTCGATCGCGGCCTGGCCGAACCGCGCCTGTTGGTAACCGATACCATCGCCCTGGCGCAGACGCCCGACGTGTTCGAAAGCCTGCGCCAGCGCACCCATCAGTGCAAGGTGCTGATCGCGCCAGGTGATCAGGCCTGATCGGCCGCCGCGATGAACGCCCGTAACAGCGCCGGGCCATCGGGCGTATCGGCATTGGCAGCGCGCAGGGCGGGCACGGAAAAGCCTGCGCGGGCAATGGCATCGGCATAGACGTCATAGCTGCCGGCCATGATCGCGGCATCGAATTCGGGGTGGAACTGCACGCCCCAGGCGCGGGGGGCATAGCGCACGGCGTGGTGCGGATCGTGGCCGCTGGTGGCCAGGACCTGCGCCCCGTTCGGCAAGGCCAGCACCGACTGGAAATGGAACACCATCTGTCGCGCCACCGGCGGCAGCGCAGCAAACAGCGCGTCCTGCGCGCCGGCTGGGGTGCGGGCCACGTCTACCCCACCAAACATCGCACCGCGCGGATTGTCGTCCACCACCCCGCCCAGGGCATGGGCCAGCAACTGGTGGCCAAAGCACACGCCCAGGATCGGCGCGCCTTGCGCCATGGCATCGCGCGCCCAGGCGGCGGTGCGCTCGATCCATGGGTGACCATCGGTGACCATGTCGATCGCGCCGGTGATGATCGTGGCGCGCACCTCTGCTGGATCGGGCAGCGGCTCGTCCTGATAGACCTTGATCGCCACGATCTCGTCACGTGGCACCCCGCAGCCGGCGCTGAACCAGGCGACCTCGTCCCCGTGCACGGCGCAGGTGGCGGGCATGTCGTCATACGAGGTTGCAGGCTGGATGATCAGCAGTGGCTTGGGCACGATCGGTTCTTTCGCAGGCGTTAGAGGGCGTTGAGGCTCTTGCGCAGGGCATCGATGAAGAACGCCACTTCGGTTTCCGTCCAGGTGAGCGACGGGCGCAGCTTGAACGTGGCACGATATTCGCCCGACGTGCCCACCAGCACGCCGTTTTCGCGCATCCGTTCCACCAGCAGGCGCGCCTGGGCCGGCGCCGCGGTGCGGGCGGCACGGTCGGTGACGAACTCCAGCGCCGTCAGCATGCCGCGTCCGCGCACGTCGCCAATCAGGGCAAAGTGCTGCGCGAGCGTGCGCAACTCTGCCCGCAGCAAGTCTCCAATGTGGTTGGCGCGGGCGATCAGGTCTTCCCGCTCGATCACGTCCAGCACGGCTTGGCCCGCCGCGCAGGACACGCTGTTGCCGCCAAACGTGCTGAACACTTCGCAATCGGCATAGAACGCCTGCCACAGGTCGCGCCGTGTCAACACCACGCCCAGCGGATGGCCATTGCCGACCGGCTTGCCCAGCGTGATCACGTCAACCTGGTCCAGGCCCTGAGTGGCAAATCCCCAGAAGCTGCCCATGCGGCCGAGCCCGGCTTGCACCTCGTCGGCAATCACCAGCGCGCCGGATGCGCGCGCGGCACGGGCAAGGCCTTGCATATAGCCTTCTGGCTGGCCGGGCACGCCGTTGCTGGTCAGCGCGGTGTCAATCATCAGGAACGCCGGCTGGTGGCCGGCTTGGGCCAGCGCTGCCACGGCCTTGGCCCAGCTTTCCGCCGGATCGGGCGCCACGCCGCGATAGAGGTCGGGCGGGGGCAGGCAGGCCACATGCGCGGGCGGCGCCTTGGTGAGCGGGGAAAGCTCTACCGTGGTGGCCGTGATCCCGTGATACGCGCCTTGCATCACCACGGCGCCGGTGCGCCCGGTGGCAAAGCGGGCAATCTGTGCGGCCACGTCGTTGGCCTCGCTGCCGGAATTGACGAACGAGCAGACATCGAACCCGGCCGGTGCCTTGGCCAGCAGCGCCTGGGCATAGGAACCAGGGCTGTCGGCCAGATAGCGCGTGTTGGCGTTGAGCGCGGCAGCCTGGCGCGCGATGGCGCGCACTACGGCCGGGTGGCAATGGCCCACCTGAGGCACGTTGTTATAGGCGTCGAGATAGTGCGTGCCATCCGCGCCGATCAGCCAGGGACCTTGTCCACGGGTAAGATGCAGCGGCGTTTCATAGAAGTGCCAGATCTTGCCAAACGCCGCGTCCCGCTGCGCGAGCAGGTCGGTGCGCGCGGTTGCCGGATCCGGGGCCAGCGCGGGCACCGGAAAACCGCAGGCCCGGCGCAGCGCGTGGGTTGCGGCCTCGCGGCCCACTGCCAGCAACTTGGCCAGCATCGCACCATGCTTGCGCCCGCCGCCCAGATGCGCATCGGGCGTTTCGTCTGCCGGATCACGCCGGGCATTGGCTACCAGCACGGTGTTGACCAAGCGCAGGCAGCACATATCGAACACCAGGTCGATTTCCGCTTCTTCCAGCGGATAGACCGTGTCAAAGCCCTGCGTCACCTCGGCCAGGATAACCAGCGGATCGGCGCTTTCATCGGGAAAACAGTCTGCCGCCGTCACCAGATCGGCCAGCAGCGCACCATAAAGCATGTCGCCGAAATCGATCACGCCCACGATGTTTGCGGGCTGTGCCGGATCGACCAGCAGGTTGCCCATGTGCGCGTCCTGATGCACCACCTGGTGGCGCGTGCGGGCGAGCGCCGGATAGATGCGGCTGTCGGCCTCGGCCAGAACCTGGGCGCATTGCGCGCGCAGGGCCGGATCGGCAATGCGGGGCAGGGCCGGGGCCAGCGCGGTCACCCGCGAAAGATCCCAATCGTGCCGGTTGCTGGCTGCATGAGGATGGAAATAGCCACGCAACGCCAGGCTCAACCGCGCCACGAAGGCGCCCGTGGCGCGGCGCAGTGCTGCCGGATCGGTGCAGTCCGCAAAGGCATCCTGGGCGATCCTGCCGTCGAGATAGGTCAGGATGCGCAGGATGTGCACCGTGCCATCATCGGCGGTAATCGTCGTGCGCCTGGCGCCGGCAAGCGTGGGCACCATCCGTGGCACCGCCAGTTGCGGGTCGATCCGCGCGATATGATCGAGCGCCCCGATCTGGAAATCCACCGTGGCGGGTTGCTCCATCCGGTGCGACAGCTTGACCACGTAATCCGATCCAGCGTCACCGGTGAGATGCCAGGTCTGGTCCCGCTCCGAGTTGATCGCACGCCACTGGCCGCGCAATCCCCACTCGGCGTGAACCCGCTCCTGCACCTGTTGCAGCGGAAAGGCTGGCGGAATGGCGTCGAGTGCATCATGAACTGCCAATCCTGCCACCGTATCGTCCCTGCCGCTGCTCCGTCCTCGCCGTCTGCATAGGGCCTTTGCATCTGAGATCGCAAGGGCATTGTGGTTGCGGAGACAGGCCAGGCAGCTAAAGCGGGAAGGCAACCTGATCGTATCACGGGAGAATGTGGGCCATGGCCAGCCATGCAGACCGGGGCAATGCTGCCACCATCACCGATGCGCAGCGCCTGCGCGCGATCCTGGCCGGGTCGGCCGGCAATCTGATCGAATGGTACGATTTCTATATCTACGCCTTTACCGCGCTCTATTTTTCGGCGGAATTTTTCCCGGAAAGCAACGCGCTGGTTCAGGTCATGGCGACCAGTGGCATCTTTGCCGTGGGCTTTCTGCTGCGCCCGATCGGCGGTTGGTATTTCGGCCGCTTTGCCGATCGCCACGGGCGGCAACGGGCCATGGTCGTCTCGGTGCTGATGATGGGGCTGGGCGCCCTGCTGATCGCGGCGCTGCCGACCTATCGCCAAGTGGGGATTGCCGCGCCCGCGCTGCTGCTCCTGGGACGGATGCTCCAGGGCTTTTCCACCGGCGGGCAATATGGCACGGCGGCCACTTACCTTAGCGAGATCGCCGGGCGCGGGCGGCGCGGGTTCTGGGCCTCGTTCCAGTATGTCACGCTGATTGGCGGGCAACTGCTGGCCACGCTGGTGATCCTGGCCTTGCAACATCTGTTGGGCGAGGGCGCGATGAAAGCCTATGGCTGGCGCATCGGCTTTGTCATCGGCGCGGGCGGTGCGGCGCTGATCCTGTGGCTGTCGCGGCACATGCACGAAACCGGGCAGGCCGCGCAAGGGCGGGCCGGTGCCGGCACCCTGCGCGAACTGTTCGCCCATCACACCCGCCCGTTCCTGCTGGTCATGGCGCTCACGGCGGGGGGCAGCCTGTCGTTCTATACCTTCACCACCTATATGCAGAAATACCTCGTCCTGACCGTGGGCATGACCAAGCCCGACGCAACCTTGCTGATGACGGTAGTGCTGGTGGCGTTCATGCTGATCCAGCCCGTCATGGGCGCGCTGTCAGACCGGATCGGTCGCCGCTCCAACATCGTGCTGTTCGCTGCGCTCGCCATGGCGCTGACCGTACCGATCTTCACCGCGCTGGCGGCAAGCCGCAGCGCGTGGGTGGCCGGGCTGCTGGTCATGGCCGGCCTCGTGATCAACAGTTTCTACACCTCGGTCAGCGGGCTGTTCAAGGCAGAGCTATTTCCAGTGCACGTCCGCGCGCTGGGCGTGGGCCTCGCCTATGGCGTGGGCAACGCACTGTTTGGTGGCACTGCGGAAAACGTGGCGCTTGGCTTCAAGCAGATCGGCCATGAAAGCGGGTTCTATTGGTATGTTACCGTGCTGGCCGCTGTTGCCTTGGTCGCGGGCCTGATGCTCAAGGACACGCGCCGGGATGATCCGCTGGCGTAAGGCCACGCGCCATCGCGGCAGGCAGTTCGGCCGCCAGAAGCGCAATGAAATCGGTGACCTTGCGCGGCACCAGGCGGCGGCGTGGGTGCATGGCCCAGACGGCTTCCTCGGTGGCGCGGAACGCCTCCAGCACGGGCTCCAGCCGCCCTTGGGTCAAGGCAGCCGCCGCATAGAAATCCGGCACCTGGCAAATACCCAGCCCGGCCACCGCCGCCGCCGTCACCGCCGGGCCATTGTTGCAGCGCCAGCGGCCCTGCGGCTGATAGGTCGTTTCCGCGCGATGGCGGCGGAAATGCCAGACATCGGCCGATCCGACCAGGCAGTCGTGGTGATCCAGTTCTTCGATCTCGGCCGGGCGGCCGCGCTGCGCGAGATAGGCCGGCGCGGCGCAGGTCACCAGGTTGCGCCCGCCCAGGTGATGGGCCGCCAGGCGCAAATCGCCCTGCGGCCCGGTGCGGATCGCCACATCAAACCCCTCGGCGACGATATCGACCACGCGGTTGCTGAAATCGAGCGTCACGTCGAGCCAGGGGTTGGCCATGGCGTGGCGCAGCGCCAGCGGGGCGATGAAGTATTCCCCCAGTGCCGTGGGGCAGGTGATGCGCAAAGATCCGCGCAGACCGGTATCGCCGCTGGCCACGGCCAGCGCTGCATCGCGCTCGTCGATGATGCGCCGCGCGCGCTCGGTCAGTTCGCGCCCGGCCGCCGTCAGCGAAACCTGGCGCGTCGTGCGGTGCAGCAGGGTGGTTCCAGTGCGGTGTTCCAACTGGGCAATCGCCCGGCTAACGTGCGAGGTGGAACGCCGCAGCTTGCGCGCAGCGGCCGCGAAAGTGCCGTTTTCGGCAATCGCGACAAGTTCTTCCAGCCCATCCCAGTCCGACATGGCATTATCCCAAGCAAGCAACGAACTTTTGCGCAAATGCGCTCTTTGTGCCTGCCATGCAATGATGTAGGCCACTGCGATCGATAAGGAGGATACCTTCATGAAGACCCGTGCCGCCGTGGCCTTTGAGGCCAAGAAACCGCTTGAGATCGTTGAACTCGATCTCGAAGGCCCCAAGGCGGGCGAGGTGCTGGTGGAAATCATGGCCACTGGCGTGTGCCACACCGACGCCTACACGCTCGACGGGTTGGACAGTGAAGGCATCTTCCCGTCGGTGCTGGGCCATGAAGGCGCCGGCATCGTGCGCGAGGTTGGCCCCGGCGTCACCAGCGTGAAGCCCGGCGATCACGTGATCCCGCTCTACACGCCGGAATGCCGCCAGTGCAAAAGCTGCCTTTCGGGCAAGACCAACCTGTGCACCGCGATCCGCGCCACGCAGGGCAAGGGCCTGATGCCCGATGGCACCACGCGCTTTTCCTACAAGGGCCAGCCGATCTATCACTACATGGGCTGCTCCACGTTCTCCAACTTCACCGTGCTGCCCGAAATCGCGGTGGCCAAGATCCGCGAAGACGCCCCGTTCCAGACCAGCTGCTATATCGGCTGCGGCGTGACCACGGGCGTGGGCGCGGTGGTCAACACTGCCAAGGTCCAGGTGGGTGACAATGTCGTGGTGTTCGGCCTGGGCGGCATTGGCCTCAACGTGATCCAGGGCGCGCGCCTGGCTGGCGCCGGCAAGATCATCGGCGTCGACCTCAATCCCGAGCGTGAGGAATGGGGCCGCCGCTTCGGCATGACCGACTTCCTCAATTCCAAGGGCCTGAGCCGCGAGGAAACCGTGGCCAAGGTCGTGGAAATGACCGATGGCGGCGCGGATTACACGTTTGACGCCACCGGCAACACCGAAGTGATGCGCACCGCGCTGGAAGCCTGCCACCGTGGCTGGGGCACCAGCATCATCATCGGCGTGGCCGAAGCGGGCAAGGAAATTGCTACCCGTCCGTTCCAGCTGGTCACCGGCCGCAACTGGCGCGGCACGGCGTTCGGCGGCGCCAAGGGCCGCACCGATGTGCCCAAGATCGTCGACTGGTACATGCAGGGCAAGATCGAGATCGATCCGATGATCACCCACGTCATGGGCCTGGAAGAGATCAACACCGCGTTCGACCTGATGCACGCCGGCAAGTCGATCCGCAGCGTCATCGTGTTCTGATCGCACGCCTCAATAGTGCTGCAAGGGGCGGCCGGGCATCATTGCCCGGCCGCCTTTTTTCATTGCGCTTCAGGCAGCTGCCGGTACTGACTCGGCGCGGATCTGCGCTTCCAGCAGGCGTCGCACCCGCAGCGCGCCATTGTCCACCCGCGCGCTGATTTCCCGCGGCAGTATGGTGCCCGATCGCAGGACTTGCTCGATGGCGGTGATCGCGGCCACGTCTTCAGGCTGAATGCGTTCGCCCATGGCCAGGTTCATCGCGCTCAACGCCCGGTTGTCGGAGCCGAAATCGCGGGTCGTCGCCACGAAGTAGTGGAGCCGGCCGGGCATGGCCGGCGTGATCATGTGGATGAAGTTCTGCGTGCCGAGTGCCTGCCCCGTTGCATGGTCACTGATCGTGCCACCAGTGCGGATAAGACACGGACCCCAGTATTCGGCATCGAATTCCTGGTCGACAGCGCCTTCCTGCCCGGGGAACTGCGCGCGGATCATCGGGTTGGCTGGCATGCTGACAGCCTTGCGCCGCACGGTCAGCCGGTCACCGTCCTGCACCACATCCACAGGCAGCGCGGCCACCTTTTCACCACCGGGGATGGTCTGGCTGTGGATGAACGTCACATGGCTGAGATCGAGCAGGTTCTCGATCAACAGGGTATAGCGCGCCTCGATCGTCACCATCTTCTGGTAATCCACCGTCCACCCTGACCCGCCCAGACCGATGCGATCGTGATCGGGCAGGAGAGCGGGGTCTACGCGGTCAGGAGCGCCGGTCCAGACCCACACCATGCCGCCGCGCTCCACCGCCGGGTAGCGCCGCAGGCTGGCGTGGCCCGGTACGCCGGACTGGCTCGGCACCTTGTGGCAGGCCCCATCGCTACCGAACGTGAAACCGTGATAGCCGCACTGCACGGCGTCACCCACCAGGCGGCCCATTTCCAGAGGAAACGCGCGATGTGGGCATATCCCCGATAGTGCCACGGCTGTGCCATCTAGCGTGCGATAGAGCAGCACCCGCTCGCCCAGAATGTCGCGTGCCATCAGGCTGCGGCCGATTTCGGCGCCATAGGCCGCAACCCACCATTGTTCGCGCGGATAGGGTTGATCGACGGTGAGCGGATAGGCGGCGTGAACCATGGCAGCATTCTCCCGAGGTGTGCTTAGATCATCTTTGTCGCGCGACAAACTATGTTTGTCAATTGACCAAAACTGTTCAAGCCGGCATGACATGGTCATGACCACGCGCGCATCTGCCAAGGCCCGCCGCCCGCAACGGTATGACGGGGCCGACAATCGCCGTGCCGTGCTGGATGCAGCGCTGACGGTGTTTTCAGAATTGGGCTTCGAGGCGGCGAGCACCCGCGCGATTGCTGCTGCTGCGGGCATCGAACAGGGGCACCTGGCCTACTATTTCCCATCCAAGGCGGCGCTATGGCAGAATGTGGTGGAAGCCTTTGCCCACGAGGGCGAAGATCTGCTGCGCGCGGCTTTGGAGGGTGACGATCTGGAGCGGCCCGCCGAAACCGCCGCACGCGTGCTTCCTGGGCTGCTGCGCGTATTTGCCCGCAACCCGCGCCTTACCCGATTGATGCTGCAGGAATTTTCGGTGCATTCGCAGCGTCACGATTGGGTGGTGGAAACCTTTGGTGCGCCGGTCTGGCACTTGCTTGAGCCGTTGTTTGTCGCGCTGCGTGCCAAAGGGCTGCTATCGGGCGCACCACCGGCCGTGGCCTATTTCAACCTGGTCGGCGCGGCGCTGATCACTTTTGGTAACCATGACCTGATCAAGCGCCTGGCTGATTGTGACACGCGCGCGGATGCCATGATCGACGCGACGATTTGCTATATCCTGGGGCCGGTGCTGTCACCGGCCCCAGCGATCGCTCAGAACTTGAGCGTTCCGCGCACGCCATAGGTGCGCGGTGGGCGCATCTGGTTGTAGATCACGCCGGGCTTGCCTGGGCTTTGCGTGGAATTGGCAAAGACCAGCGCGTTTTCCAGGTTGTTGACAAAGCCGGTGATCGCCAGCGAACCGGGCGCATTTTCCCAGGTCAGCCGCGCGTTCGACATCATGTAGGCGCCCTGGCGGCCCAGATCGAGATAGTCGATCGAAAGATAGCGCGAGCTTTCCACGCGGGTGTCAACCGCCGCGATGATCCGGCCGGCGCTGCCCATGTCGAACGTATGGTCATACCCCGCATTGACCACCCAGCGCGGCGCATTGACCAGCGACTTGCCCGAGCAATCGACGTTGTAGATGCGCGCCGCCGCACTCGCGCCCATCAGTGCCGTGGGCGTGATCGCGCAGCCCACCACGGGCGCGGGCCCAGTGGTGGAGTAGGCCTTGTACTGCAGGCTGTCATACGTGGCGTGCAGGTATTGCACGTTGAGCGAAAACAGGTCGTTGCGCGTGGGTTGCCACAGCACTTCGGCTTCTGCGCCATAGAGCTTGGCCGCGCCCGCGTTTTCCGTGGCGAATACCGGGCCATAGATCGCGCCGGCCGGCGTTGCCGCCACCTGCACGGGCGCAAGGTGGGAAATCTGCTGGTCGCGATAGTCCCAGTAGAAACCTTCGACGTTGACCTGCAGGGTATTGGCAAAGAAGCGGTTCTTGGTGCCGATGGTGTAGGCCGTCAGCCGTTCGGGGCGCGAATAGTTCTGCCCCAGCGCGGAAAACAGGATGCCCGATTTGAAGCCGGTGGACACGGTTGCATAGAGCAGCGAATGCGGCCCGGCATCGAATTCCATGCCGGCCTTCCACGTTACCTTGCTGAAATTCACATCGGTGGTGGCATTGGTCGTCAGGTCGAGGACGATCGGCGTGAAGTTGGGATAGGCCGGGGGCACGAACCCGACGAAGGGATAGGTGTGCGCTTCGGTCTGCTGCGTCTTGGTATCGTGGGTATAGCGCAGGCCGCCGGTCAGCCGCCAACGCGGGGTCAGTGAATAGGTCGCCTCGCCAAACACGGCATAGCTGTCCGTACCCAGGTTGGAATTGATCCGCGTGCCGTTGTTGCCCTGGTCGAAGAACTGCTTCGCCTTGACGCTTTCGGTGAAATAATAGCTGCCCAGCACCCACTTGAGCTGGGCATTCTGGTTGCCCAGACGCGCTTCGAGCGACATCTGGTCAGACTTTTCCGTCACGTCGATCAGGAAGCTGGACGAGTAGTTGACAAAGTCGAGGTCAGTGCGCCGCCACGCCGGGATGACCGTGAGCTTGGCAAAGCCCAGATCGGCATTCACCGTGACCAGCGCGCCGTAATACTTGTTGTTCTGATAGCCATCGCCGCGCGCGATGATCTGCGGCACGGGCGCGGTGGGCGCGCGTGACAGGTATTCAGCGAGGACACGCGGATCGCTGGGGCCAAGGCGGTCTTTGCCCGCCAGCAGCGGCATGATCGTGCCGCCCAGGCCCTTGCCGCCAACATCGCCATAATCGACCATCAGGTTGGCGTTGAAGCCGTCGCCGGTGTCAAAGCGCAGTTGCCCGCGCACGGCGGTCGTGTCCTCGTCGTCATAGCCGTCGCTGTAATAGCCGTCATGCTGGGCATGCTGGGCCGAAATGCGCAGGGCTGCCTGGCTGCCGAGCGGCAGGTTGATCGCGCCCGATGCCTTGATCGCGTTGTAATTGCCGTATTCCCCGGTGACGAAGCCGGATGCCTCGCCCAGCTTGGGCTTTACCGTGATCAGGTTGACCGCGCCGCCCGTGGCATTGCGGCCATAGAGCGTGCCCTGTGGCCCCTTGAGCACTTCCATCCGCTCAAGATCATAGAACAGCGCCGCCGGGGCAGCGGGGCGCGACAGGTAGACGCCGTCGAGGTTGAACGCCACGCCCTGTTCGGCAAAGGCATTCGCCCCGAACGTGCCGATCCCGCGCAGATAGATCTGGGTGAACGAGGCCGCCGGCGCTACCTGCAGTGCCGGGACCAGGCGGGTCAGGTCATCGGCGCGCGTCACGCTCTGCTTGGTCAGCACGTCACCGGCCACGGCGCTGACCGGAATGGCCGCGCGCTGAAGGTTTTCGGTGCGGCGCTGGGCGGTCACCACGATTTCGGCAAGGCCAGCCTGCGGTTGTTCCGGCGCGGCGGCAGCAGGTGGCTGCTGGGCTGGTCCATCTGGCGATTGGGCCGATGCGGCGTGGGCAGCGGCCGGCATGGCAATCGCTGCGGCCAGGGCCACGATCGATACCGCGGGGCGAATGTCGAAGTGCAAGATGCCTCTCCCTCTTGTGCTTTTTATGGGCGCAAGCATCGCCACCGCCTTGCCATAATGGAAATGATTTGTTTTTATCGGTTTCGATTTGTCAGAATTATGGTGTGCAATGCGCTTCAAGGGACTCGATCTCAATCTGCTGGTTTGTCTCGATGCGCTGCTCGATCTGCGCAACGTCACGCGCGCCGCCGAGCATCTCAGCCTCAGCCAGCCGGCGATCAGCGCGGCGCTGTCCCGGCTGCGCACGTTCTTCGCCGATCCGCTGCTGGTGCAGAACGGCAAGCGCATGATGCCCACGCCATTTGCCCTGCGCCTGCAGCCGGCCATCCGCGCCATCCTCAACGATGTCGATGGCCTGGTCGGCAGTTCGCCACATTTCGATCCGGCCACCAGCACGCGCGATTTCCGCATCTGCCTGTCAGACTATCTAGCCAGCGTTTTGCTGGCGCCGCTGCTGCCGCATCTGGCGCGGGTGGCGCCGGGCGTGGGGATCGACGTGATCCCGCTGAGCGACGATGCCACGCAGCGGCTCGATCGGGGCGAGATCGACCTGCTGCTGACACCGGAAAGCTATGTCAGCGACGAACATCCCGCCGAACTGCTGTTTGAAGAACACCACGTGGTGGTCGGCTGGCGTGACAATCCGGTCATGGCCAAGCCGATCGATGTGGAAGCGTTCGTGGCCGCCGGGCATGTGGCGGTGGAGATCGGGCGGTTCAACCGCGTGTCCTTTGCCGAAAGCTATATGCGCGCCCAGGGCATCACGCGGCGGGTGGAAGTGCGGGTTTCCGGCTTTACCATCATTCCCGAACTGCTGGTGGGCACCACGCGCCTGGCGGTGATGCATGCGCGCCTGGCGGCCAAGGCGGCCCGGCATTGGCCCGTGTCCGTTTCACCACTGCCCTTTGCCATGCCGCCCATGCTGGAAATGGCACAGTTCCACCGGGCCCGCGCCGAAGACGCCGGCCTGCGCTGGCTGATCGATGCATTTCATGATGTGGTTCGCTGCGAAGGGGATGGACCGGCCACCGCGTTGCTGTAACACGGGCCGCATAGGAATGCGTGCCTGGGGGAGAGAAGCGCAGATGACCAATGCAGACCTGCATATCCGCCGCGAAACGGCGATCAGCATGGTGATCAATACCGTGCTGAGCGGTGTATTTTTCCTTGCCGTATTCGGACTGCACGGGCCGGTGCCGATCTGGGGCATGGGCCACTACGTCTTCGATTTCGGGCCGCAGGCCTTTGCCGTGGCGTTCATGAGCACGCTGGTGCCCGGTGCCCTGTCGCGCAAGGCCCTGCGCGCCGGCCGCGTGGCCTCGCGCCCCAGCGCGCTGCGCCTGCCGGGCAACCTGCTGTTGCGCGGGCTGATCCTCGCGGTGCCTTCGGCCATGCTGGCATTGGCTGGGGCCGCCGCCGTGTGCCTTGCGCTGGGCCTTGCGCAATTGCCGTGGTCCGTGGCCCTCGCCGCAAAGCTTGGCTTTGGCGCCGTGCTGGCCCTGGTGATCACCCCCATCGCCCTGCGCGCCACCCTGGCCGAGGCCCTGGGCTGACGCGCAAGGGTGCCTGGGTTCAGACCATGGCCATCAGGCTGGCATTGCCGCCGGCGGCGGTGGTGTTGATCGACAGGCTCACTTCTTCGACCAAGAGATCGAGCGGGTAGGCGCCTGTCGTATCGGCGGCGTGCAGGGCCACGATCATGCCCTCGCGCGCGGCCAGCGCCTCTGCCGCTGCGCGTGCCGGCGCACCGACATGTTCGACCAGCGCGGCTGCCAGATCATCGACCGGTTCGCTGCGGGCAAAGCCGATCCGCGCGGCCAGCGCCGCCGGAAAATCGGCGGGCAGGGCAGCAAGCGGCGCGCCGGGCATGATCACGGCGTGGTTGCCCGTGGTCAGCGCCGCGCCCAGCTGTCGCCACAGCCCAGCGGTGGTCGTGGCATAGAGCGCAATGCGGCCGCGCGGCGCCAGGCGATAGCGGTTGCTTTCCCCCACCGGGCCGGCGAGTTCCACGTCGACGCCCAGCTTGCTGCGCGCGGCATCGTGGCGCACGGCGCGGGCGGTTGCGGCCTCGCCATGCTGGTCCAGCCAATCGGCCAGTATGGCCGCCTCAGGCCCCGGTTGCCCCAGCGCGCCAGCCAGAACGGGCGGGTTGCCCGTGGCGCCGCGCACCAGTCGCGCCAGATAGAGCGGGCCACCCGCCTTGGGTCCCGTGCCCGAAAGGCCCCGGCCGCCGAACGGCTGCACGCCAACCACCGCGCCGATGGTGTTGCGGTTGACATAGAGATTGCCCGCTTCCACCGCCCGCGTCACCCGCGCCACGGTATCATCCAGCCGGGTGTGCAGGCCAAAGGTGAGGCCATAACCGGTGGCGTTGATCTGCGCGACGAGACGATCCATGTCGCGCGCGGCAAACCGGACGACATGCAGCACGGGGCCAAACACTTCGCGACCAAGGGCAGCAAGGCCAGGAATCTCGATCAGCGTCGGCGTCACGAACGTGCCGTTGGCGCACTGATCGGGCAGGGGCAGGCGGTGCACCCGCGCGCCGCGCTCGGCCATGGCTGCCACGTGTCCCTCGATCCCGTCGCGCGCCTGCGCGGTGATCACCGGCCCCACATCGGTTTCCAGCGCATCGGGATTGCCGACAGTCAGCTCTGCCATCGCGCCGCGCAGCATCGCCAGCGTGCGATCGGCCACGTCTTCCTGCAGGCACAGCACGCGCAGCGCGGAACAGCGCTGGCCCGCGCTATCAAATGCCGAGGCGATGACATCGGCCACGACCTGTTCGGCCAGGGCAGAGGAATCGACGATCATCGCGTTCTGCCCGCCGGTTTCGGCGATCAGCGGGATCGGCCGGCCGCTCGCATCGCTGCGCGTGGCCAAGGTGCGCTGGATAATCCGCGCCACTTCGGTCGATCCGGTAAACATTACCCCCGCAACGCCTGGCGCCTCCACCAGCGCAGCGCCGATCGCGCCATCGCCGGGCACCAGATGCAACACATCGGCGGGAATGCCGGCGGCATGGAACAGGCGCACCATTTGTGCCGCGATCAGCGGCGTTTCCTCGGCCGGCTTGGCCAGCACAGGGTTGCCCGCCACCAGCGCGGCGGCAATCTGCCCGGCAAAGATCGCCAGCGGAAAGTTCCACGGCGAAATGCACACCACCGGCCCCAGCGGGCTGGTATGGGCCAGGGTGCTGCGCGCCTGCACCGCGTAATAGCGCAGGAAATCGACCGCCTCGCGCACTTCGCCCACGGCATTGGCGGCAGTCTTGCCGGCCTCGCGCATGATCAGGCCCATCAAGGCGCGGCCTTCGTCTTCCAGCAGGCAGGCGGCGCGTTCCAGCATCGCCGCGCGCGCGGCCACCGGGGTAGTTGCCCACATCGGCGCGGCGGCCTGGGCGCTGGCCACGGCGGCTTGCGCACCTGCGGCGTCCAGCGGCCAGACTTCACCCACGATATCGCGGTGATCGGCCGGATTGCGCACCGCCTCGCCCGTGCCAGGTTCGCCAGGCGTCCCTGCCTGCCATGCGCGTTCCGTGCTCGCCATCAGGCGCGGCGCAAGATCGGCCAGGATCGCTTCATCGGCCAGGTCGAGCCCGCTCGAATTGCGGCGATCGGCAAAGAGCGCGGCGGGCAGGGCCACCGCCGGGTGGGGCGCGCCGGGATCTGCCTGTGCCGTCACCACCGCCACCGGATCGGCCACGAGTTCGTCAATCGAGACAGCCGGATCGTTGATGCGGTTGACGAACGAGGAATTGGCCCCGTTTTCCAGCAGGCGCCGCACCAGATAGGCCAGCAGCGTTTCATGTGTGCCCACCGGGGCATAGACGCGGCATGGGCGGTTGAGCTTGTCGGCGCCGACGACCTGGTCATAGAGCCCTTCGCCCATGCCGTGCAGGCACTGGAACTCATAGTCGCCCATCGTGAAATCGGGTCCCGCCAGGTGCAGCACGGTCGCCACCGATTGCGCGTTGTGGGTGGCAAATTGCGGGAACACCACGTCGCGCGCGGCCAGCAGCTTGTGTGCGCAGGCGACATAGGCAAGGTCGGTATGGACCTTTTGCGTATAGACCGGGAAATCAGCGAGGCCATCGACCTGCGCGCGCTTGATTTCGGCATCCCAATAGGCGCCCTTGACCAGCCGCACCATGATACGCCGGCCCGCGCGCCGCGCCAGGTCGACGATCCAATCGATCACGAACGGGCAGCGCTTCTGATAGGCCTGCACGACAAAGCCCAGGCCATTCCACCCGGCGAGGTCGGGATCGGTCGCCAGGCTTTCCAGCAGGTCAAGCGACAGTTCCAGCCGGTCGGATTCCTCGGCATCGATGTTGAGGCCGATGTCATGGCCCTTGGCCATCACGCACAGCGCCTTGACGCGCGGCAGCAGTTCGGCCTTGACCCGCTCGGCCTTGGCCCGGGCATAGCGCGGATGCAGCGCCGACAGCTTGATCGAGATGCCCGGGCCCCCATGGATGCCGCGCCCGGCGCTGGCCTTGCCGATCGCGGTGATCGCCTGCTCGTACGACGCGTTATAGCGATCGGCATCGGCGGCGGTCATCGCCGCTTCGCCCAACATGTCGTAGGAAAAAGCAAAGCCCTTGGCCTCGCGCGGGGCAGCACGGCGCAATGCTTCCTCGATGGTTTCGCCGGTGACGAACTGTTCGCCCATCATGCGCATCGCCGCGTCCACCGCGCGGCGGATCACCGGCTCGCCCATCCGCGCGATCAGGCGAGTCAGGCTGGCGCCGAGGCCGGCCTCGTCCTCGGCCTGGACCAGGCGACCGGTCACGAGCAGGCCCCACGAGGCGGCATTGACGAACAGCGGGCGATCCTTGCCCACGTGGCCGCGCCAATCACCAGGCGCGATCTTGTCACGGATCAGCGCATCGCGCGTGGCCACGTCGGGGATGCGCAGCAGCGCTTCGGCCAGGCACATCAGCGCGACCCCTTCCGGGCTGCTCAGCGCATATTCCTGCACCAGCGATTGCACCGCGCCGGGGCGGGCATCGGCGCGTAACTGGCTGATCAGGGCGCTGGCCGTGGCCGCGATCGGCGCGCGCAGGTCTTCCGGCACGGTCGCTTGCGGCACAAGCGCTGCAATGCAGGCCCGCTCGCTGCGACGCGTGGCGGCGGTGATCGCCTGGCGCAGCGGGGTTTCCCCGGCGAGCGGGGCGAAGAAGCGGGCGAACGGGCGGGGCGCGGGCTGATCCATACGGCCATGGTATCATGACGTACGCAGGCCATTGGCCCAATCTTGCCAGACGCTCAGTCCAAATGGCCTGAATACGATACTGCAAACAGGCCGATTTCAACGTCTCGGCAGATGGCTGAGGCTGTTACGACTGACAGACGCCGCACCGGCCTAGTGGAGCTAACATTTGCCTGGTCTGACTGAATACGCGCCGGGGAGCCTGTAAGCCGGGTTCTGTCGCACCGACGGTATCCCACGTGTGGACCGTATCGGCACGGGCAGCCATTCCTCTTGGCGACCTGTTGCCAGGCCGCTCTAGCAACCAACCCGGGCAACTGGCGCGAAACACGCCTGCATCCACGAGGGATGCGCGTTGCCCCTATTCGGTCTTGCTCCGGGTGGGGTTTGCCTTGCCGCTTCCGTTGCCGGTCGCGCGGTGCGCTCTTACCGCACCCTTTCACCCTTGCCCAAGGCTTGAAAAGCCCTGTCGGCGGTTTGCTCTCTGTGGCACTTTCCCTTGCCCGGCTTGCACCGGGCCGGCGGGCGTTACCCGCCACCCTTGTCTCGTGGAGCCCGGACTTTCCTCGGCATCAGACGAAGTGATGACGCGGCTGCCCGGCTCCCCGGCGCGAAGCGGTCACCTAGCATGGCCCAGATCGCGCGCCAACAGCAGTTCGAACAGCAATGCGCCGATTTGTCCATCGACCTCGCCGTCGATCTTGTGTGGCCGCCAGCGCCGCTGGAATGCCGCAACGGCTGCTTCCTTGTCGCTGACATCATAGCCAAAGCGTTCCAGCGCCAGGAAAAACGCGCCTTCGTTGTCATACAGCAGGCGCATCTTGGGGCGGGGGCGGGGAAGGGTCAGATTATAGCGGGCCAGCATGTCCCAATCGAACAGTTCGCCCGGATCGGTCTTGCGGGCCGGCGCCACGTCGGAATGGCCCACCACGTTGGCGCGCGGAATATCATGCCGCCGCATGATATCGCCCAGCAGCGGCACCAGCGCCTCCATCTGGGCATTGGGGAAGGGGCGATAGCCAAACTCGTGCCCGGGATTGACCAGTTCGATCCCCACGCTGGCGGAATTGACATCGGTGATCCCGCGCCAGAAACTGCGCCCGGCGTGCCAGGCACGCTTGGCCTCGTCCACCAGGCGGATCACCGTGCCGTCTTCATCGATCAGGTAGTGCGCCGAAACCTCGGCAGCCGGGTCTTTCAGGCGCTCCAGCGCCTCGGCCGCGCTCTGCATGCCGGTATAATGCAGCACGATCATCGTTACCGGCAGCCGTCGCTCGTTGAAATTGGGCGACGGCTCCTCGCGATGGACCAGCCAGCGGTTCATGCGGCGCGGCGGTCTGTCAACGAACCGGCAGCACGGCGCCCAGCACCAGGGCGTCGGCGGCAACATGGGTCTGGAAACCACCGCCCAGGCTCTGCGCCAATTGATACAGCATGGCGGCCGGCGCGGTGCGGCTGGACAATTCGGCCGGCGGCAGCGTGCCGGCCAGGGCCTGGGCGACCAGCGGATCGAACGCGATGCGCGGCCCGCTGGCGCGGATCACCAGCTCGGTCGCGCCATTCCGCACTTCGCCGGCGATATCCAGGCTGCCGCCACGCACCAGCGCCTCGATTCCGATCAGGGACAGGTTCAGCAGCGTTTTCACCGCCGCCTTGGGCAGCATGTCGTCCGCCAGGGCCCAGGCCACTGAAATGCGCGGATTGACTGCAACCAGCGCATCGACCAGCGCGCGCGGTTCGGCCACGGGCACCATATCGCCAAAGCCGCCAGCAGCACCGAACGCCAGGCGGAAAAAGCGCAGCTTGTTGGCCGAACTGGTGGCGCTCTGCTCCAGCAATTCCATGCACTTCTGCCGCATTTCCGGATCGCGTTCCTCGGCCAGCAGTTCCAGCCCGTTGGTAAGCGCGCCCACCGGGCTCAACAGGTCGTGGCAAAGCCGCGAGCAGAGCAGGCTGGCGAGATCAAGCGTGGCAATGGTCATGGCAGATTGGGAAGCCTTCCGGGGTATGCAATGCGTCGGGATTGGCTGCTGCTGCATCCTCTCCCCAGCAATGCGCCTTAACCGTCTGCGACGTGATAGGAAAGCGCCTGAAATACAGATGGCGCATCGCGCCACAGGCTCACCTGTCCCTGCGCCACGATTGCCCATATCCTGCCATCGCCCGCCGCCTGGGCAGAATCGGTGACAGAAGGACGCGCCAAACCATTGGGATGCGAATGAAAATAGCCGATCAATGCCGGCCCACCGGCACGCGCGGCGCGGTGCGCGGCGATCAATCCGACCGGATTGATCTCGAAATGATGCGACGGATCTGGTGCCACATTGGTGCATTCCTGCGCCAAGGCGATATGATTTCCATGCCCGAGCAAGAGCCCGCATGCCTCCCGAGGGTGCGCCCGCGCCGCTGCGTCGAGCATGGCGGTAAGGGCGGCGGGGGATAGGGTCATATCAAGCGTTGCGCTGGCGCCCTTCGACAAGCTCAGGGCGAACGGCGTTTGGGTGACAACAACTTCATTATCCCCCCCTCCGTTCGGGCTGAGCCTGTCGAAGCCCCCTGGCTGAACCCCACTGCCTTGCCGATTGCGCGCCAAAGCCTTCAACCGATCCCGGTCACCGTCGATCAAAGCCTGCTTCTTGGCCCGCGACCAACCCTTGATTCGCAACTCAGCGGACAACGCCTCGTCTCGCGTGGCAAAGTCCTGCTGCCAGACCAGTCGGACGGGGCGGCGCTTTGCCGTATAGCCGCTTATGCCGTGTTGGTGCTGCGCCATGCGCGCCTCCAGATCGTCTGTATGCCCAGCATAAAACGATCCGTCGGCGCAGAGCAGCAGGTAGGCATGAAAGGCCATAGCGCTGTGAGATAAGGGGCCAACCATACTTGGTCTATCCCTATCGCCTACCCCCTTGTTCCCATGCCAAAGAATACCCATATCCTCAATCCAATGGGGGAATTAGACGACATTCTGACCGGCACGATCGCCGCGCCCGGCCGCCTTGACAAGGCTCTGGCCGACGCCAGCGGCCTGTCGCGCGAGCGGGTCAAGGCGCTGCTCGACGAGGGGCGCATTACGCTGGATGGGCAGGGCGTTCGCCAGGCCTCGCTCAAGGTTGCCGCTGGCGCTGCATTCGTCGTGCGCGTTCCCGCCGCGGTCCCGGCAGAGGCGGTGGCGCAGGATATTCCGCTGTCGGTCACCTACGAAGACGATGCCTTGATCGTGGTGGATAAGCCGGCCGGGCTGGTCGTTCACCCGGCCGCCGGCAATCCCGATGGCACGCTGGTCAACGCGCTGCTGCATCATTGCCGCGGGCAGCTTTCGGGTATCGGCGGTGTGGCACGGCCAGGCATCGTACACCGGATCGACAAGGATACCTCCGGCCTGCTCGTGGTGGCAAAGAGCGATGCCGCGCACGAGGGGCTGGCCCGCCAGTTTGCCGATCACTCGATCGTGCGCGCCTACAAGGCGGTTACCGCCGGCCGGCCCATGCCCGCTGCTGGCACGATCCGCGGCGCGATTGCGCGTTCGGTGCACGATCGCAAGAAGATGGCCCTGGTCGATGATGGTCGCGGCAAGCATGCCGTCACGCACTATCGCACGCTTTCGCCGCTCGATGGTGCGGCCCTGGTCGAATGCCGCCTGGAAACGGGGAGAACCCACCAGGTCCGCGTTCACCTTGCATCAATCGGCCATTCGCTATTGGGTGATCCTGTCTATGGACGCGCACCCGCACGAATTCGCCCCATTCTGGCCCGTATCGGTTTTGCCCGACAGGCGCTGCATGCGGCAGAATTGGGTTTCATTCACCCGATTAGCGGTGAAGCGCTCCATTTCACCAGCTCGACGCCCGTCGATATGACGGAACTGATTGTCGAACTGGGCGGTTCTTGAGCTTGATCATGGTATAAATCGATTACTGTGTACCAAAAGGATGTGTGGCCCCACCGGGGAATGCTCGCTAGAGGTTCTTCATCGGGGAACTGACGCGACGAAAGGATGTGTTCAGGTGAGCAACAAGACAGCAGTGGCCAAAGCCCCCGCGACCGTTCCGGCCTTGGGCGGGGAAGCTAGCCTCAACCGCTATCTCTCTGAGATTCGCAAATTTCCGGTGCTTACGGCTGAGCAGGAATACATGCTCGCCAAGCGCTATCAGGAACATGCCGATCCTGAAGCCGCAGCGCAGCTGGTGACAAGCCATCTGCGACTCGTGGCCAAGATCGCCATGGGCTATCGCGGATATGGCCTGCCCGTGTCCGAGCTGATTTCCGAAGGGAACATCGGCCTGATGCAGGGCGTCAAGAAGTTCGAGCCCGATCGCGGCTTCCGCCTGGCGACGTATGCCATGTGGTGGATCAAGGCCTCGATGCAGGAGTTCATTCTGCGCTCGTGGAGCCTCGTCAAGATGGGCACCACCGCTGCGCAGAAGAAGCTGTTCTTCAACCTGCGCCGCATGAAGAAGAACCTCGAGGCGTTCGAAGACACCGACCTGTCGCCCGAAGACGTCAAGAAGATCGCCACCGACTTGGGCGTGCCCGAGCAGGAAGTGATCAACATGAACCGGCGCATGATCATGGGTGGCGATGCCAGCCTGAACGTGCCGCTGCGCGAAGACGGCGAGGGCACTTGGCAGGATTGGTTGACCGACGATCGCCCCTTGCAGGACGAGACGGTGGCCGACGCCGAGGAAGCGCACTATCGCCACGACATGCTGGTCGAAGCGATGGGCAGCCTCAACGATCGCGAGCGTCACATCCTGACCGATCGCCGCCTGGTAGATGACCCCAAGACGCTGGAAGAACTGAGCCAGGTCTATAACGTCAGCCGCGAACGCGTGCGCCAGATCGAAGTGCGCGCCTTTGAAAAGCTGCAGAAGGCGATGCAGCGCATCGCCGGCGAACGGCACTTGCTGCCGGCAAGCTGATTGATTTGAGCATGATGGAAAAGCCCGGTTGTCCAGAGGGGTGGCCGGGCTTTTTTGTTGGCATTCGAGATTGCGTGGGGCCTCGGATCAAGTCCGGGGCGATGATTGTGGGATCTCATTCGTCAGTTTGAAGTCTCCCGTCGCCCCGGACTTGATCCGGGGCCCTACGCGAGGTTTGCCCCTCAATGAAAATCCCGTGATCTCGGCAACACCCGCACCTGCCGCGGATGCCGTGCCAAGGCGGGATCGGGCGCTGGCACTCCACCATCCTCTTGCAACTCTGCCAAAGCAGCACTGGCATCATGAACGCAAGACACCATCAGGTGCACCACGCCTTCCTTGCTGCGTTGCACCTCTCCATCGATCACCATGAGCCGCGCCGCCATGACAGGGCGCCGCTGCTTCTCGAAATCGCGGGCCCACATCAGGGCATTGACCACGGCGGTTTCATCTTCGATCGTAATGAAAATGGCGTTGCCCTTGCCGGGCCGTTGCCGCACCAGCACCACGCCGGCCACGCGCACTTTCTGCCCATCCTTGCCAGCATTGACTTGCGCGCACGATAGCACGCCCTCCCGGACAAAACCGGCGCGCAAGAACTGCATCGGATGGCCTTTGAGCGAAAGCCGCTGGGTCTGGTAATCGGCCACGACTTCTTCGGCCAGGGGCATGGCGGGCAGGGCGGCATCGGGTTCAGCCGCCAGTTCGGGCGCATCCAGCGCGGCAAACAGGGGCAGTTGCCTGGGCGGCACGCGGCGTATGTCCCAGCCAGCCTGGCGCCGATCGCGGCCCAGAGAGACCATGGCATCGGCATCGGCCAAAAGCGCCAGCGCGCGCGGCGGCAGTTCGGCACGGCGCGCCAAGTCTTCGGGAGAGGCAAACACGCCAGCCAGGCGGGCGCGCACGATCGCGGCGGCCCATTCTTCCTTGAAGCCATCGATCATCCGCAGGCCAAGCCGCAGGGTGCGAGCATCATCCAGCGTGCAATCCCACCAACTGCGGTTCACATCGGACCCATGCACCTCCACGCCGTGTTCGCGCGCATCGCGCACCAGTTGGGCCGGCGCATAGAACCCCATGGGCTGGCTGTTGAGCAGGGCGCAGGTGAAAACCCCGGGGTAATGGCATTTCAGCCATGACGAGACATAGGCCAGCCAGCCAAAGGCCTGGGCATGGCTTTCGGGAAAGCCGTATTCGCCAAAACCCTTGATCTGTTCAAAGCAGCGCTCGGCAAAATCGGGCGGATAGCCGCGCGAAACCATGCCGGTGATGAACTTCTCCTGGTAATTGGTGACCGTGCCATGGTTGCGGAACGTGGCCATGGCGCGGCGCAGGCCATCGGCCTCGGGCGGGGAGAAGCCGGCGGCCACGATGGCCAGCTTCATCGCCTGCTCCTGAAACAGCGGCACGCCCAGGGTTTTTTCCAGAACCTCTTGCAATTCGCCTTTCGGGCCGGGGTACTCCACCTTCTCTTCGTCATTGCGGCGGCGCAGATAGGGATGAACCATGCCGCCCTGGATCGGCCCCGGTCGCACGATCGCCACCTGGATCACCAGGTCATAGAGCTTGCGCGGTTTCATCCGGGGCAGCATCGCCATCTGCGCGCGGCTTTCCACCTGGAACGTGCCCACGCTGTCTCCCCGGCACAGCATGTCGAACGTAGCCTTGTCCTTGCGGGGGACGGTGGCCAACGTGAAGCGGCCCAGCCCGTGGCGCTCCATCAGGTCAAAGCTCTTGCGGATGCAGGTGAGCATGCCCAGCGCCAGCACGTCCACCTTCATCAGCTTGAGAACGTCGATGTCGTCCTTGTCCCATTCGATGAACGTGCGATCGGGCATGGCGGCATTGTGGATCGGCACCAGTTCATCCAGCCGGCTCTGGCACAGCACAAAGCCGCCGACATGCTGCGAAAGGTGGCGCGGGAACGTCAGCAACCGATCGACCATGTCGCGTAGGCGGGCGATCTCGCGGTTTTCAGGGTCGAACCCGGCCTGCGACAGGCGCTCTTCGGGCAGCGAGCCGCGCCCCCAACTGCCCCACACCGTGCCGGAAAGCCGCGCCGTGACATCTTCCGACAGGCCCAGCGCCTTGCCCACGTCACGAATGGCGCTGCGCTGGCGATAGCGGATCACCGTGGCGACGATCCCGGCGCGCTCGCGGGTGTAGCGGTGGTAGATATATTGCATCACCTCTTCGCGCCGCTCATGCTCGAAATCCACGTCGATATCGGGCGGCTCATGGCGCTCTTCGGAAAGGAAGCGAGAGAACAGCAGCTTTTCCTGAACCGGATCGATCGGCGTGATGCCGAGCAGATAACAGACGAGGGAATTGGCCGCAGATCCACGACCCTGGCACAGGATCGGCGGGGAAAGACTGCGCGCATAGCGCACCACATCGTGCACCGTCAGAAAATAATAAGCATAATTTTTTGAAGAGATTAGGCGAAACTCTTCATCCAGAACCTCTTGGTATCCAGGCGGCAGGCCATGGGGGAACTGGCGTGCTGCATTCTCCCGCACCAGATGTTCGAGCCAAGCCTGCGGGTTCCAGCCTTCCGGTACCGGCTCGTGCGGGTATTCATATACGATCTGGTCCAGCGTGAAATCGATGCAATCCAGCCAGTCGCGTGTCGCTTCCAGGGCCTCTGGGCACAGGGTGAAAAGACGGGCCATTTCGGCCGGCGGCTTGATATGCCGCTCGCCATTGGCGGCAAGGCGGCGCCCGGCGGCATGCACGGTGGTGCCAAGCCGCGTGGCCGTCAGCACGTCATGCAGGGGGCGGTCTTCGGGCACGGCATAGCGCGGATCATTGCTGGCAATCAGCGGCACGCCGGCGCTTTGCGCCAAGGCCATCCGCCGGGCAAGATCGCGGCCATCGGCCCCGGCACGCGGCATCGTGGCCGCCAGCCAGAGGTGGGGCGCAGCCTCGGTCAGGCGGGCGAGCAGATCGGCACTGCCGTCCATCGCGATCAGGGCCACGCCATCGGTATGGTCCAGCAGATCGGGCAGGGTAAGGTGGCACTCGCCTTTCTCCACGCGGCGATTGCCCATGGTGAGCAGGCGCGTCAGCCGCCCCCATGCCGCGCGCGTGGTGGGATAGGCGGCGATATCGGGCGTGCCATCGGCAAAGCACAGCCGCGCGCCAACCTTGAGGGCAAAGCCACCTGCCTTGCCGCCAATCTCTTGCCACGCGGCATGGGCACGCACCACACCGGCCACGCTGTTGCGATCGGCGATGCCGATGCCTTTCAAGCCCAGCGCATGGGCGCGCGCCACCATTTCCGCCGGATGGGCCGCCCCGCGCAGAAAGCTGAAATTGGTGGCAGCAACAGGTTCTGCAAAGAATGGAACCCCGGTCATGGAAACAACCCGTGGACATACCAGGCCGGCGTGGTTTGCGTGCCATAGAGGCCGCGCCGGAACACCCACAGGCGGCGGCCGCGCCCATCCTCGATCCGGTAATAATCGCGCGTGGTGCGCTCTGCGCCGGTGCCCATATGCCCGCCGCGCTGGCGCCACCATTCAGGCGCGATGCGCTCGGGCCCTTCGGCGTGGACCACTTCATGCACGGTGCCGCGCCAGCGCAGCCGCAAGGGCGGGCCATCGGGCACCCCGGCGATCACCTCGATCCCTTGCGGCGGATCGAACAGCAGCAGGGGGCGGGGCATGGCGGCAAGGGAAAACGAAACGGTTCCGTTCCATTTGGTGGCCGGGGCCTGAACCTGCGCCTGCTCGGGCATATGGCGATCGGCCGGGATCAGGCGCAGCACGGCATCCTGGCCCAATCGCACGCCTAGCCGATCGATCAGCGCCTGCAGATTGTCCTGGTTTTCCTCGGCCTGGTCCAGTCCGGTCTGTCGCGCAGCCAGGGGTTCGGCCCGCTTGACCGCCAGGGTGATGGCATCGAACCCGAAACCGGGATCGATCGGATCGGCCAGGCTGTCGATCCGCTCGCGCAGCAGGCGCACCAGCACCGGCGGATCACGCGTGGGCTGGCCGGTCTCCACCTGCAGGCGCCGCCGCGCGCCATCGCTGCGATGCAGGGTCAGGGCAAAGCGCCGCCCGCCCAACCGCCGTTGCTCCATCTGCGCGGCAACCTGGCGCAAGAGATCCTCGGCCACCTCGAGCACGTCATCGGTGCGGGCGATGGGTTCGGCAAAGCGTGCCTCGGCCCGGATCGGGGCCTGCATGGGTTGCGGGGCCAAGGGGGCAGCAACGTCTCCGGTCAACTGGCGCAGGCGCAGCACCACCCCTTCGCCAAAGCGCGCCGCCAGGGCCGGGGCCGGGCGTGTGGCCAGATCGCCCAGACGCTTGAGTCCGGCGCGGCGCAGTGCGCTGGCGGCCTCCTCGCTCAGGTCGAGCGCGGCCACTGGCAGGGCTGCCACATCCTCCGCGCGGCGTTGCGCCGGCGTGCCGTGACGGGCCAGGGCGCGCGCCGCGGCCGGATTGCAGGCGAGGGCATGGATCGTGGAAAGTGCTGTAATTTCAGAAGCCTTTTCCACCATATTGGCTTCCGATCCGAAGAGGTGCGCGCAGCCACTGATATCCAGCAGCAAACCATCGGGGGGATCGGGCATGACGCTGGGGGTCAGCGCGTGCATCGCCGTGGCCAGGTGCGCCAGCAGCGTGGCATCGGCGGCCGGATCATGGGGCAGGGTGAGCAGATCGGGGCAGCGGGCACGCGCATCAGCCAGGGTCATGCCAGGAGCCAGGCCATGGCAAGCGGCGTCGCGCTCTACCGCCATCAGGCGCAAGGCCTGGCCACTGCGCGCCACCAGGGCCAGCGGCACGCCTGCGGGCAGCGGGTCTGCCGATGTGGCCCTAACCCGCTCGCAGGGCAGCCAGGGGAAGTACAGCGCCAGATGGCGCCGCCTGTCCGTTTTCGCTCCGGTTGGAGGTGCCGGTGGTGTCCCGGAAACCGCCATGTTGTTCATCCCATTGCAAATGCCACGTTTGCCCCGCCGGCCCACCCCGCCAGCGCAGCGCCTCTACCGCCAAAGCCGGCAAGCCGGGCGGACGCACTTGCGCACCCGGTGGCGCTGCGAGGGGTTGGGACGGCGCACTGGCAACCTGCCAGCGGGTATGTGCGGCGCTGGGCTGCGCCTTGGCGGCATGGCGCAACAGCACGACCGGCGTTTGCGTGCGTTCGGCAGCCAGCACGAAGCGCCGGCTGGCCGTCAGGTCATAGCCTTTCAAGGGCCCCTCGCTTTCCAGCAAGACCAGCGCCAGGCCAGGGCAACGCGCGCCCTCCAGCCCAGCGCGCAGCAGAGTGGCGGCGTCGCCTGCCTCTACCAGCAGCAGCCGCGCCGGATCGATACCCAGCAGCATCAGTCCTTCACCGTAGAGCGCCAGCGACTGGCGCCTGCCACTGCGCACCATCAGCACGGTGCCACTGCGATTCGCCGCGCCCAGCCCCAAGGCAAAGGCAAGCCCCGCCGCGCGATCATCACCTTGCCCATGCACTTCATGCACTTGGCCCGCCGCCAGCATAGGCACGGGACGCTGCAAGGCCGGGCGCAGGCGCCAGGCCGGGGTGGTGAGGATCGAGGCGGAAACACTTTCCATGTTCCTATTATGTTCCATTTCTCACTCCCTGTCGAGGCTGGCCGTTGGAACAGGTGGGGATAGGGTTGCGATTGTATTGACATTGTACATACAAAGGCGGATATTCACGCCATGGACCAGTCTCCCCAAATGATCCCAAGCAAGGGCAGCATCAATCTGCGGATCGAGGCTGCCACCCGCCAGCTTATTGACGAAGCAGCGGCCATTCTGGGCAAGACCCGCACCGAATTCATGATCGAAAGCGCGCGCCAACAAGCGATCGACGTCTTGCTCGATCAGCGATTGTTCGCACTGGAAAGCCAGGACCATGCGGCCTTCATGGCCGCGCTGGACAATCCGCCCGAGCCTGGCCCAAGGCTGAAGGCACTGATGCGGCGGGTGCCGACATGGCAACGGGAAGACTGACTGCGCCAGTCCCTCTGGCCGATGACCATGAGGTTGACGAGTTCGATTGCGGAGAGCCGGCGCTCAATGCCTGGTTGCGGCAGAAGGCGCGTCGCAACGAGGGGCGCTTCGCGCGTACCTATGTGGTATGCGATGATCGCAGAGTGGCGGCCTATGTGTGTATCCTGGCAGGTGCAGTAGAGCGGCGGGAAGCACCATCCCGCCTGCGCCGAAACGCGCCTGATCTGATCCCGGTATCGATCATCGGGCGCCTTGCGGTGAATCGGCGCCATGCCGGCCAGGGCTTGGGAAGCGATTTGCTGGCCGATGCCCTGCGCCGCATAGCCTTGGCGGCACAAAGCATCGGCATCGGCGCGGTGATGGTTCACGCCAAGAATGAGCAGGCTCGGCGCTTTTACCTGAAATGCGCCGACTTCCTGGAATATCCGGCCGATAGCCGAACCCTGTTCCTGCCCATAGAGACGCTGATCGCGGCTCTACCGTGATGCTTCACTTCATCGTCGGGATCACGAAGCTCTGGTCCACCACATCGCCCGAGGTGCTGGGCCAGCGCTGGGTCACGGTCTTGGTGCGGGTGTAGAAGCGCACGCCGTCCATGCCGTATTGGTTGAGATCGCCAAAGCCTGAGCGCTTCCACCCGCCAAAGCTGTGATAGGCGACCGGCACCGGGATCGGCACGTTGATGCCAACCATGCCCACTTCCACCTTGGCGGCAAAGTTGCGGGCGGCGGCGCCATTGCGGGTGAACATGGCCACGCCATTGCCATAGGCGTGGTTGGTGGCCAGCGCGATGGCTTCATCGACATCGTGCGCGCGCACGATCTGCAACACCGGGCCGAAGATTTCCTCCTGATAGCTGCGCATTTCCGGTGTCACGCGGTCGAACAGCGTGGGGGCCAGGAAATTTCCGTTTTCATAGCCTTGCAGCGAGAAGCCGCGGCCATCGACGACCAGTTCGGCGCCTTCGTCCACGCCCATCTGGATATAGCTTTCGATCCGCGCCTTGTGCTGGGCGGTCACGACCGGGCCATAGTGGGCGGCTTCATCGGTGGAAATGCCCACCTTGAGGCCGGCGATCCCGTCGATCAGGCGGGCGCGCAGTTCCTCGGCGGTCTTGTCACCCACCGGCACCACCACCGGCAGGGCCATGCAGCGTTCGCCTGCCGAGCCATAGGCGGCGCCGAGAATGTCGCTGACTACCTGGTCGAAATCGGCATCGGGCAGCACGATGCCATGGTTCTTGGCACCGCCCATGCACTGCATGCGCTTGCCCGCCTGGGCGCCGCGCTGATAGACATAATTGGCGATATCGGACGAGCCGACGAAGCTGACCGCCTTGATGCGCGGGTGATCGAGCACGGCATCGACCGCCACCTTGTCACCATGCACCACGTTGAACAGGCCGGCCGGGCCGCCTGCCTCGATGAACAGTTCCGCCAGCATTACTGGCACCGAGGGATCGCGTTCCGACGGCTTGAGAATGAAGGCATTGCCGGTGGCGAGCGCCGGGCCGCACATCCACAGCGGGATCATCGCGGGGAAATTGAACGGGGTGATGCCGGCGACCACGCCCAGCGGCTGACGCATCGAGAACACGTCGATCCCCGGCCCGGCGCCTTCGGTATATTCGCCCTTGAGCAGGTGGGGAATGGCGCAGACGAACTCGATCACTTCCAGCCCGCGCTGCACATCACCCTTGGCGTCGGCGATCACCTTGCCATGTTCGGCGGAGAGAGCATGGGCGAGCTTGTCCATGTCACGCTCGATCAGGCGCTTGAATTCGAACATTACGCGGGCACGGCGCTGCGGATTGAGCGCGGCCCATTCCGGCTGCACGGCGGCAGCGAGGGCAACCGCCTGATCCACATCGGCTTCGCTCGCCAGGCCAACCTGGGCCTGCACTTCGCCAGTATTGGGATCGAAAACGTCGCTCTTGCGGCCAGAGGTGGCAGCAACGGCGGCACCGTTCAGGAAATGGTCGATCTGGCGCATGGCAACACTCCCGGGAAAAGTCTGATGCCTGGTTGTAGAACGTGCAGGAATATCCTGATACAGACAATTTTGCCAAACAGGCTGTGCAAATTTACAGGAACACCATGCGCATTCGCCAGTGGGACGATTTGAGGATCTTTCTGGAAGTGGCCCGCCACGGCCGCCTGACCGGGGCGGCGCGGGCGCTGGGGCTGGATCATTCCACCGTCTCGCGCCGGCTCGATGGCCTGGAAAGCGGACTGGGCGCACGTCTGGTCGATCGTTCGCCCAGCGGCGCCCGGCTGACCGAGGCGGGCCGCGCGCTGCTGCTGCATGCCGAGCGGATCGAGGCGGAAACCCATGCGGCAGACAGCGCGCTGGGCGGGGTGGATACCGAATTGACCGGGACAGTGCGGGTGGCGACCCCGGCCGCCTTTGGCACCTATCTGGTGGCGCCGCGCATTCCGCTGTTCATGGCCCGCCATCCCCGCATCGAGCTGGAACTGGCGCCCGAAACCCGCGCAGTCAGTCTGTCCCAGCGCGAGGCAGACCTGGCCGTAACGCTCAAGCGGCCACCGCGCGGGCGGCTCTATGCCCGGCAACTCGCTGCGTTCACGGTAGGGTTCTATGCCGCGCCGGCCTATCTGGAGCAGCATGGTGTGCCCAGCAGCGTGGCAGACCTGTCGCAGCACCGGCTGATTTCCTATATCGACGATCTGATCGATTGGCCCGAACTGCGCTATCTCGATGAAGTGGCGCCGGGCGTGCAGGCACAGTTCCGCTGCACATCGGCCACGGTGCAACTGGCCGCCGTCCAGGCCGGCGGGGGTATCGGCCTGCTGCACACCTTTGCCGCCGATGGCGATCCTGGCCTGGTGCGGGTCTTGCCCGACGTGGCTGTGCCGCGCGCCTACTGGCTGGTGGTGCATGCCGAACTGCGCCGCCTGCCACGGGTGCGCGCCGTGGCGGAATTCCTGGAAGAAGCCGCGCATGCTGCCGGATATGGGGCCGCGCGCAACGCAAAATAAGCAGGTGCCGGGGCAGACAAGCGCAGATGGCCTTCCTATCTAGGCCGCAAGACACCTTGCCGGAGCGCACCTTTGACCGATACTGCCACGCTCGACGCTGCCTTTCCCCTGCTGGCCACGCATGGCCAACCGCGCTTTGCGCAAATCCGCACCGATGACATCGTGCCGGCCGTAACCGCCGCGATCGCCGATCACCAGGCCGCCATGACCGCGTGCGTGGCGCGCGCCGGCGATCCAGCCATGCTGGCGTTCAAGGAAGAGGCCGATCGCCGCATCAGCGAGGCGTGGGGCGTGGTCGGCCATCTGCTGGCGGTGACCAACACCCCGGAATTGCGTGCCGCGCAAGCACAGGCGCAGCCGCTGATCGCCGCGCACTTTGCCGCCGTGGGCCAGGACCGCGCGCTCTATGAAGCGATCCGCGCGATCGATCCGGCCGCGCTTGATCCGCTGGCGGCACGCGCCCGCGAACTGGCGCTGCGCGATTTCGAGCTTTCGGGCGTGGCGCTGGATGGCGATGACGCGCGCGACTTTGCCGAAAACCAGGTGGAGCAGGGCCGCGTGGCGACCGAATATGCCAATGCCGTGATGGACGCGACCGAGGCTTGGAGCCTGCACGTGACCGATGCCAGCCGCCTGGCCGGCATTCCGGAGGCTGACCTTGCCGGCATGGCAGCAGCGGCGCGGGCGAAGGGCCATGACGAGGGCTGGCTGATCACGCTGCATGCCCCGGTGGTGGTGGCGGTGCTGACCTATGCCCAGGATCGCGCGCTGCGCCACGAGGTACAGCAAGCCTATGCCACGCGCGCATCGGACCAGGGGCCCAACGCCGGCGAGTTTGACAACGGGCCGCGCATGGCCGCGCTGCTGGCCTTGCGCGCCAAGGCGGCGCAGCTGCTGGGCCAGGGCGATGCCGCAAGCCTGTCGCTGGCCACCAAGATGGCCGAAAGCCCCGATGCAGTGGAAGCGTTCCTGACCGACCTTGCCGCGCGCACCCGCCCGCTGGCCCAGGCCGAACTGGCCGATCTGGCCGAATTTGCCCGTAGCGAGCTGGGCATCGAGACGCTCGAACCCTGGGATATGGGCTTTGCCACCGAGCGCGCGCGCCTTGCCCGCCATGCGCTCGACCAGTCCGAAGTGCGCCGCTACCTGCCGCTCGACAGGGTATTGCCGGCGCTGTTCGGCCATGTGGAGCGGCTGTTCGGCGTGGTGTTCAAGGAAGTGCCGGGCAGCGGCCTGTGGCATGATGACGTGCGCCAGTTCGACCTGTTTCGCGCCGGCGCGGATGCTCCGTTTGCCCGGCTCTATGCCGATTTCTTTGCGCGCGAGGGCAAGCGCGGCGGCGCCTGGATGAACGTGTGCCGCTCGCCCAGCCGGGCCGCCGATGGGGCGCAGATGCCGGTGGCCTACCTCATCACCAATTTCGCCCAGGCCGCGCCGGGCAAGCCGGCGTTGCTCCAGCATGCCGACGTGGTGACCCTGTTCCACGAGATGGGGCACTGCCTGCATCATCTGCTGGGCGAGGGCGACATCCCCTCAATCGGCGGGATCAGCGGGGTGGAATGGGATGCAGTGGAACTGCCCAGCCAGTTCCTGGAAAACTTTGCCTATGATCCTGCCGTGCTCAAGGCGGCATCCGCGCACGAGGAAACCGGCGAACCGCTGCCCGATGCCTTGATCGAGCGCCTCAACGCCGCGCGCGGCTTCATGGGCGCGCTGGCGGTGCTGCGCCAGATCGAGTTCGCGCTGTTTGATATCCGCCTGCACCGCGCCGCAGCCGATGCACCAGATGTGCAGGGCCTGCTCGATGCCGTGCGGGCCGAAGTGGCGGTGATGCGCTATCCGGCGTGGAACCGCTTTGCCCATGCCTTCAGCCATATCTTTGCTGGCGGCTATGCGGCGGGATATTATTCCTACCTCTGGGCCGAACTGCTCTCGTCCGACGCCTACGAGCAGTTTGCTGCGGCGCCGGAGCGGCAGGCCGAACTGGGCTCCGCGTTCCGGCGCGAAGTGCTGTCGCAAGGCGGTGGCCGCCCGGCAATGGACAACTATGTGGCGTTTCGCGGCGGCGCGCCCGATCCTGGCGCGCTGCTGCGGGTGCGTGGTTTGGCGGCTTGATAGAATGGGCGGCTTAGTTGCGGGTGTGCAAATCTGCTGACCAAGCCGCCCCGTTTTCAGATAGAGTGGTTGTCGCGCAGAGGCGCAGAGGCGCAGAGATTTGGCGCTCTCTGCGCCTCTGCGCGAACTGAATTGATGACTTGTCGTTGCTGGCCTGCGGCCGCCAGATCGCCACGTGGGCAGTTACCGCAAAGGCCGTTTTTCCAGCTTTCGCGCCAGGGTGCGGCGGTGCATGCCCAGGCGCCGCGCGGCTTCGGAAATGTTGAAATCGCATTCCACCAGGGTGGAGTGGATATATTCCCATTCCACCGTCTTGATCGAGGTCTTGCGCGTATCGAGCGGCACGGTGGGATCGCCGCCGACGCGGCCAAAGGCTTCCTCGATATCGTCGGTGTTGGCGGGCTTGGCCAGATAGTGCGCCGCGCCCAGCTTGATGGCTTCCACCGCCGTGGCGATCGAGGCGAAGCCGGTAAGGACGACGATACGCGTCTCGGGATCGCGTTCGGCCAGCATCTGCACGCAGGTGAGGCCAGAGCCAGTGCCGAGCTTGAGGTCCACCACCGCGAACTGGAAATCGTGCGCATCGAGCAGCACTTCCAGTTCATCGGGGCTGGCGGCATGCTCTACCGCATAGCCGCGCCGTTCGAACGAGCGGCGCAGGGTGCGGGCAAAGGCGGGATCGTCTTCCACGATCACCAGGGGCAGGGCTTCGTCCTGCGCAGTGAGTTCCAGTTCGGGATCGGGCATGTTCATTCCCCCGTGCGATAGGCCAGCGAGGCCATCGGGATTTCCAGGCGCACCATCGCGCCGCGTGCCGTGCGGTTCTTCACTTCGACCCGGCCGCCCAGCTTGCGCACGACGTTGACGACCAGGAACAGCCCCAGCCCGCCACCGTCACGGCCCTTGGTGGAATTGTAGGGGCGGCCGATCGATTCCAGCATGTCGGGCGCGAAACCGGGGCCGAGATCGAGCACGGTCAAAACGATGTCGCCACCGGTCATCTCGGCGCGGATTTCCACGAAATCGGGCGATACTTCCAGGGCGTTGTCGATGACATTGCCGATGATCTGGCGCAGCGCGGGATCGGCCACGATCGGGTGATCGGTCTCCACCATGTTGCGCAGGCGGATCACGCCATGGCCACGCTCGTTCCATTCGGCCGCGATGGTGGCAAGAAAATCGCCCAGCGTAGTGATCTGCGGGTTTTCGCCGCGCGCTTCCCCGGCGCTGAGCAGGATGCCCGAGAGGATCGATTTGCAGCGCTTGAGTTCGGAAGCCATGTCCTGCAACTCTTCGCGCAGGTCCTGGTCGGCCATGATTGCGGGATGGCGCTGCCAATCGCCCAGGATGACCGACATCGTCGCCATTGGCGTGCCCAGTTCGTGCGCCGCGCCTGAGGCAAGCAGGCCCAGGCGCACGATATGCTGTTCCTCGGTCGCTTGCTGGCGCAAGGCGGCCAGCGCCGTCTCGCTCTGCCGCCGGTTGCGGTCCATGCGGATCACGAAGAACACCAGCAGCGCGGCGACCAGCGCAAAGCAGACGAGATTGCCCAGCTGGAACAGCTCGATCGTGCCATCGAAGGTGCCGGTGGGCAGATCGAGCGGGCGATGGACGAAGGCCAGCCGGGTGACGATCAGCGCGGCCATGCCCGCCACGATCGCGCTCCAGTTTGGCGGGAGCAGGATTGCCGCGATCACGATCTGCATCAGGAACAGGAAGGTGAAGGGGTTGGACGTGCCGCCGCTGAAATAGAGCTGCCAGGCCAGCGCCAGCATATCGAGGGTGAGCGCGCCGAGCAGTTCGACATGGCTATATCCCTCGCGCCCGCGATCGAGCAGCAGGGTCAGCCCGTTGATCACCACCATCAGCACCGGCACGGCCACCAGCGGCGCCACATCGAGCTTGACGCCAAGCACCCGCACGCTGACCCAGATCGCCACGAGCTGGCCCACGGCGGCAACCCAGCGCAGTTGCACCAGCAGCGCCATGTTGCGCGCGCTGGCCGCGGGATAGATCGGACGGGTGGAGGAAAGGGGCGGGGTGGCGCTCATCGCGCCTTGCGCCATACCATGATTGCCGCGCCAAGCGAGAGGGCGCAAAGGGCAAACCAGGTCAGCGCATAGGACAGGTGATTGTTGGGAAACGCGATGACCGTGAGGCCGGGCACCGGCACGGGCTGGGCTGTGGGACGCGGCGTTTCCACTTGCGCGTCGAGGAAATAGCGCGGCTCTGCCACGACCCCGCGGCGCATGTTCATGACCGGCAGATCGCGCGCATACCAGCGCTCTGCCTCGGGCCGGTTGGCGCGAAGGAACGTGCCCTTGGGCTCGCTCGGGCGGATCAGGCCGATGATGGAAACGGGGGTAACGGGAACGGCGCGGCGGGCGGTATCGAGCCGGGTGCCCATCGGCACGAAGCCACGGTTGATCCACACCGGGGCCTGGCCGGGCGTGGCCAGTGGCACCATGACCCAATAGCCATTGCCCAGCGTGCTGGTGGCCGTGGCCAGAACGGTGGCGACGGGCAGGAACTGGCCGGTGATCGCGACGCGATGATAGGCAAGCCGATCAATGGCGCCAGCGGGCACGGCGGCGATGGAGACAGGCGCTGCATGCACGGCGCGCGTCACATCGGCAATCAGCGCTTCTTTCCAGGCGAGGCGCTTTACCTGCCAGATGCCCAGGCCGGCAAACACCAGCGCCAGGACCAGCAGAATCGAAACGGGCAGCAAGCGCTGCCTGCTGCCCGTTTGCGAAGTCATGATCAGTCCATCTGCTCGGCGTGCATCGGCATCATGTTGTGGTTCATATGGTACATCACCCACATCGAACCAGAGATGACGATCAGCACGACCACGGCGGTGAAGATCAGGGCCAGCATGTTCCAGCCCCCTTCGGCCTTGCCGTTCATGTGCAGGAAGTAGATCATGTGGACCACGACCTGGACCACGGCAAAGGCCGCGATGACAATGGCGGTGGTGTTCTTGTCGGCAATGGCGCCGCTCATCACCAGCCAGAACGGAATGGCGGTGAGCACCACCGACAGCACGAAGCCGATGACATATTCGCGCAGCGAGCCGTGCGGTTCGTCATGGTGGTGGCCGATGGCGTGGGGATTGGCATCCCCGTGCGCGTGGCGGTGGGCCAGGTCGGTATAGTTCTTCGCGCTCATCGCAGCATCCCCATCAGGTAGACGAAGGTGAAGACGCCGATCCACACGACGTCGAGGAAGTGCCAGAACAGCGACAGGCACATCAGGCGGCGCTTGTTGGCCTGGATCAGGCCCTTGCGCGAAACCTGCACCACCAGCGTGAACAGCCAGATCAGGCCGAACGTGACGTGCAGCCCGTGGGTGCCGACCAGCGTGAAGAACGCCGAAAGGAACGCGCTGCGCTGGGGCGTGGCGCCCTCGTGGATGAGGTTGGAGAATTCGTAGAGTTCGATCGACAGGAACGCCGCGCCGAACACGGCGGTGACCAGCAGCCACATCTGTGTCTGGCTGACCGAGCCGCGCTGCATCGCCAGCATGGCAAAGCCATAGGTGATCGACGAGAACAGCAGCATCGAGGTGTTCACCGCCACCAGGGGCAGCTCGAACAGCTCGCGCGGGCCAGGCCCGGCGGCATAGTTGCCGCCGAGCACGCCGAACGCTGCGAACAGCATGGCGAAGATGAGACAGTCGCTCATCAGGTAGATCCAGAAGCCCAGCATGGTGCTGTGGCCTTCGGGATGGTCATGCTCGTTCAAGTCCCAGAACTTGCCCAGCTTGGTCAGCGAGGCAGGCAGGGGAGCCGAATGGCCCGAGCTATGGACAGCATCGCTCATGCGGCGGCTCCCTGGTTCTGGGCAAGGCGTTCCAGCTGGGCCGTACGCTGCGCCTCGACGGCGGCAACGTCTTCGGCCGGGATGTGGTAATCGCGCTTGTAGTTGAAGGTGTGGGCGATGGCGCTCACGAGCAGTGCCACGAAGCTGGCACCGGCCATCCACCAGATATGCCAGATCAGGGCAAAGCCAAGGGCCGTGCTGATGCCAGCCAGGATCACGCCAGCGCCGGTGTTGCTGGGCATGTGGATCGGGCGGTAGCCATCAAGCGGACGGCCGACGCCGGCGCGCTTCATGTCTTCCCAGGCATCGAGATCGTGCACGATCGGGGTGAAGGCAAAGTTGTAGGCCGGCGGGGGCGAACTGGTGGCCCACTCCAGCGTGCGACCATTCCACGGATCGCCGCTTTCGTCCTTGAGCTCTTCGCGCTTCCAGATCGACACGCCATACTGCACGACCATCGCGCCGATGCCGGCGGCGATCAACACCGCGCCCAGCAGGGCCACGATGAAGTAGGGCTGCAGGCTGGGATCGTCGAACACGCGGGTCCGGCGGGTCACGCCCATCAGGCCCATGATGTAGAGCGGGGTGAACGCCAGCCAGAAGCCCGGCACCCAGCACCAGAAGCTGACCTTGCCCCAAAACTGGTTGAGCTTGAAGCCAAAGGCCTTGGGCCACCAGTAGTTGATCGCGGCAAACGTACCGAACACCACGCCGCCGATGATCACGTTGTGGAAGTGCGCGATCAGGAACAGCGAGTTGTGCAGCACGAAGTCGGCCGGAGGCACGGCGAGCAGCACGCCGGTCATGCCGCCGATCGTGAAGGTGAGCATGAACGCCACCGTCCACATCATCGGCAGGTCAAAGCGGATGCGGCCGCGGTACATCGTGAACAGCCAGTTGAACAGCTTGGCCCCGGTGGGGATGGAGATCACCATGGTGGTGATGCCGAAGAAGCTGTTGACGCTGGCGCCCGAACCCATCGTGAAGAAGTGGTGCAGCCACACGACGTAGGACAGGATGGTGATAACCACGGTGGCATAGACCATCGAGGTATAGCCGAACAGGCGCTTGCCCGAGAACGTGGAGGTGACTTCCGAGAACACGCCGAAGATCGGCAGGATGAGGATGTAAACTTCCGGGTGGCCCCAGATCCAGATGAGGTTGACATACATCATCGGGCTGCCGCCGAAGTCGTTGGTGAAGAAGTTGGTCCCCACGTAACGGTCGAGCGAGAGCAGCACGAGAACGGCGGTCAGCACCGGGAAGGAGGCGACGATCAGCACGTTGGTGCACAGCGCGGTCCAGGTGAACACCGGCATGCGCATCAGGGTCATGCCCGGGGCACGCATCTTGATGATCGTGGCGATCAGGTTGATGCCCGATAGCGTGGTGCCGACACCTGCCACCTGCAGCGACCAGATGTAATAGTCCACGCCAACGCCGGGGCTGTAGGCCAGGCCTGACAGCGGCGGGAAAGCCAGCCAGCCGGTCTGGGCGAATTCACCCAGGAACAGCGAGGCCATGACCAGCACGGCGCCGCCCGTGGTCATCCAGAAGCTGAAGTTGTTGAGGAACGGGAACGACACGTCGCGCGCGCCGATTTGCAGCGGCACGACATAGTTCATCAATCCGGTCACGAACGGCATCGCGGCAAAGAAGATCATGATCACGCCGTGGGCGGTGAACACCTGATCATAGTGATGCGCGTTGAGATAGCCGTCGCTGCCGTTGAACGCCATCGCCTGCTGCAAGCGCATCATCAGCGCGTCGGCAAAGCCGCGCATGAACATCACCAGGCCCAGGATCATGTACATGACCCCGATCTTCTTGTGATCGACGCTGGTGAACCATTCTTTCCAGAGATAGCCCCAGAGGCGGAAATAGGTGAGGGCCCCCACCAGCGCGATCCCGCCAAGGATCACACCAACGAAGGTGACCGCCACGATCGGTTCGTGGAGGAAGGGAAGCTGCTCAAGGGAAATGCGTCCCAGGAGCGGAGACCACGGCGGTGGTGCAGTGGCGGGAAGGGGGACAGCGGTCATCGCAATATCCATCGGTCAGAAAAATGGGGCCGGATCAAATCTGGTGCGGCGTATCGGATCGGCAACCTGCCTCAAGAGGCAGGCTGCAGTAGCGGGCCGGCCAGGCTGACCCGGGGACCAGTTGCCTGGTTGATTCCGGCGCCACGCAGGCGATCGAGCGTCTTGGGCAGAGGCGCGTCACCGCTGGGTGCGGCCATCGGGCGGTTGTCGCTGCAATAGGCCTTCACGAAGCGGTCGGTCTGGGCCACGACGCTGCCAGGCAGGACTGCCGTTTCGGTGGCGCGGCCGTTCTTGTCATAGGTCAGCGCGGCCACGTTCAGGCGCGCTGCTTCCTTGCCCACGCCGCCCTTGGCGTCGAGCATGGCCATCTGGCTCATGCAGATCTTGCCGGGCTGCACGCAGAGATCGACAACGGCGTTGAACAGATCGGGAGCGACGCCGGCATAGTGACGCACCGGATCGGCAATGCTGGGCTTGTCGAGCTGGAGATAGGCATCGCGGCTGAGCATGCCGTCGTTCTTGCCGGCCTTCACGCTGGCCACCCACTGGTCGAACTGCGCATCGGACACGGCACGCGTGGCAAAGTGCATCTGCGAGAAGCCCGCGCCGCTGAAGTGTGCGGAAATACCCTTGAACGCGCCTTCCTGGTTGAACACGGCGTGCAGCTTGGTTTCCATGCCGGGCATGGTGTAGATCATGCCGGCCAGCGCGGGGACATAGAAGGTGTTCATCACGGTGGACGAGGTCATGCGGAAGCGCAGCGGCCGGCCGGCGGGAACCACCAGTTCATTGACCGTAGCGATGTTCTGTTCGGGATAGATGAACAGCCACTTCCAGTCCATCGACACCACTTCGACCTCTACCGGCTTGGCATTGGCGGCGACCGGGGTCTGCGCATCAATGCGCGAAATCGCGCGATAGGGATCGAGCAGGTGAGTGCCGACCCAGGTGACCGCGCCCAGCGCGATGATGATCATCAGCGGTGCGGCCCAGATCATCAGTTCCAGCTGGGTGGAGTGGTTCCAGTCTGGATCGTACTTGGCCTCGGTGTTGGTGGCGCGGTAACGCCACGCGAAAATGACAACCGTGGCCATGACAGGCACGACGATCAACAGCATGAGCAACGTGGCCACAATGACCAGATCGCCCTGCTGGCGAGCGACATCGCCCGCGGGGTTGAGCACGACCCAGTCGCAGCCGGCAAGCGGCAGGGCCAGGAGCGGGACGATGGCGCAGCGCAGCAGGCGCGCCCGATTCAAGAGTTTCGCACGCATGTGGCGCACCTAGAAGCGCTGGGCCGTGCAAACGATAGGACATTTTGTCCAATCCCCTTCGCGGCTGCACAAAGACAATAGGGCACATAAGGGCAGGTCGCATGCGTGCGGCCGGCCGGTCGGCGCGTTTGCGAGAAATGCGCGGGATCCAAGGAGTTTGTGTCAGTCATGACTGCTGCCGTAGTCGATAATCACGAAGGGCTGGGGAGCGATTCCCACGCCGGGCACGGTTCGATTTCCCCGGGCGAGATCGCCATCGGCGTGATCATCGGACGGACCTCGGAGTTCTTCGACTTCTTCGTCTATGCGATCGCCTCGGTGATCGTGTTTCCCAAGGTCTTCTTTCCTTACCTGGACCCGCTCAACGCCACGCTGGCGTCGTTTGCGGTGTTCCCGCTGGCGTTCATCGCCCGCCCGGTCGGCTCGCTGTTCTTCATGTGGCTCGACCGTGCATTCGGCCGTGGCTTCAAGCTGACGGTGGCGCTGTTTGGCCTGGGTGGCTCGACCGCGGCGATCGCGTTCCTGCCCGGCTATGCCGAAATCGGCCACAACGCGGTGCTGCTGCTCGCGCTGTTCCGCCTGGGCCAGGGCTTTGCGCTGGGCGGCACGTGGGATGGCCTGGCCTCGCTGCTGGCGCTTAATGCGCCGGCGGGCAAGCGTGGCTGGTATGCCATGATCCCGCAGCTGGGCGCGCCGCTTGGGCTGATCGTGGCCAGCCTGCTGTTCGCGTTCTTCACCGCCTCGCTGCCGGCTGACGACTTCTTGTCGTGGGGCTGGCGCTTCCCATTCTTCGTAGCCTTCGCGATCAACGTGGTGGCGCTGTTCGCGCGCCTGCGCATCGTGGTGACGCCGGAATTCCAGCGCCTGTTCGAATCGCGTGACCTTGTCGCCGAAAGCGCGCTCGTCACCATCCGCGAACAGTGGAAGACCATCCTGATCGGCGCCTTTGCACCGCTCGCCAGCTTTGCGCTGTTCCACATGGTCACGGTGTTCCCGCTGTCGTGGGTGTTCATCTTCACCTCGGAAGAGCCGACTCGCTTCCTCACCATCGAAGCCATCGCCGCTGCCGTGGGCGTGGCCGCGATCGTGGTTTCGGGCGTGGTGGCCGACCGCGTTGGCCGCCGCACCCTGCTGGGCTTCTCGGCCGCCGCGATTGCCGCGTTCTCGGGCTTTGCTCCGCAGCTGCTGGGGATTGGCGTCGCGGGTGAAGTCTCGTTCATGCTCACCGGCTTCGTGCTGTTGGGGATCTCGTTCGGACAGTCTTCGGGTGCCGTGGCCGATGCCTTTGAAACCCGCCACCGCTACACCGGCTCGGCGCTGACCAGCGACTTGGCCTGGCTGCTTGGCGCGGGCTTTGCGCCCTATGCGGCGCTGTGGCTGTCGGCCAACTATGGCCTGCTGGCTTCGGGTGCCTACCTCCTGTCGGGCGCGATCGGCACGATCGTGGCGCTGTGGGCCAACCGCACCGCGGCGACCAACTGAGCCATCTGGCAAAGCAACAAAAAGGGGCGGTTCGGATCAGTCCGAACCGCCCCTTTTTTGTTCACCAACGGTGATTAGGCTTTTCTCCCCCTCTTCTTCAGAGGAGGGGGCGGGGGGGAAGCCTTGCGCTGTGCCTCGCACCACCCCCAACCCCCTCCTCTGAAGAAGAGGGGGCTCTTTACGGTCATGCGTGCCGTGCGGCCTGGACCGTGTTGCTCAGCAGGCAGGCGATGGTCATGGGGCCGACGCCACCGGGCACCGGTGTGACGGCACGGGCATGGGCCATTTCGTGCGCGGCGCAATCGCCCACCAGGCGAGTAGTACCATCGGCTTGGGCCACGCGAGTGATGCCAACGTCAATCACCACCGCGCCCGGCTTGATCCAATCGCCCTTGACCAGTTCCGGCGCACCGGCGGCGGCCACCACGATATCGGCCTTGCGCACGATATCGGGCAGGCCCTGGGTGGCAATGTGGGTGACGGTGACGGTGCACTCGCGCTCCAGCAGCAGCATAGCCACCGGCTTGCCCACGATGTTGGACTTGCCGATGACCACGGCATCGAGCCCGCGATAGTTGTCGATCACCGTATCGAGCAGCATCATGCAGCCCAGCGGCGTGCAGGGCACCAGGCCGCCGGTGCCGGTGGACAGGCGCCCGACATTGACCGGATGGAACCCATCCACGTCCTTGGCCGGATCGATCGCGTCGAGCACCTTGCCGGCATCGATCTGCGCCGGCAGCGGCAACTGCACCAGAATGCCATGCACCGTGGCATCGGCATTGAGCGCGGCGATCAGAGCAAGCAGGTCTTCCTCTGCCGTGTCGGCGGGCAGGCGATGCTCGATCGAATGGATGCCGACCTTGGCACACTGGCTGATCTTGCGCCCGACATAGACCTCGCTGGCCGGGTCATTGCCGACCAGCACCACGGCCAGGCCAGGAGCGCTGTGGCCTGCAGCCACCATCTGCGCTACCGCCTCTGCCGTCGTGACCGACAGTGCGCGGGCGATTGCCTTGCCATCGATGAGCGTCGCCATGTTCTCTCCCTTGACAGTTTGCCAATGCGGCTTGGTGCAGCACGCGCTCCTATCGCAAACATTGTATGTGTTGCATACAAATTTCGCCATCTCGCGCAGGCTACGGACAAAAAAAGGGCCGGTCGGAAATCCGATCGGCCCGGGAAGTTTTGGGAGAGGATGCCTGAAAGGCCTTATCTGGATGACCCAATCGCCGCGGCGAGGCAAATGCGTTTCACGCAACGCAACATGCATTTAATGCAATTCACTTCCTTGAAAACGCTGGATTGACAGCGGCAGCCAAGCAGAATCCCTGAAAATGCAAACGATTTTATGATTTTGCAGCGCAGCGCTCTCAGACCGCGATCCAGCCCAGAAAAAATACCAATCCAAAATGCATTGGTATGCATCTGTGGCCGCAACTGGCCGCAACGGCCTTGCAGGATGGCTCCTGCCGTCGCGCACCGTCGCCAAGGCCGCGAATCACCCGGCCAAAAGGTCCTGCGCCAGCGCTTCTGCCGCGCGAATGCCGTCGACCGCCGCCGAAAGAATGCCGCCGGCATAGCCAGCGCCTTCGCCTGCCGGATAGAGCCCCCGGGTATTGAGGCTTTGCAGATCCTTGCCGCGGGTGATCCGCACTGGCGAAGACGTGCGCGTTTCCACCCCCGTCATCACCACATCGGGATGATCATAGCCCGCCATCTGCCGACCGAAGACGGGAAGCGCCTCGCGCAGCGCGTCGGTGACGAAATCGGGCAGGCATTCTTCCAGCGCGGTTAGATGCACGCCCGGCTGATAGGATGGCACGATGCTGCCGAACGCGCTGCTGGGCTTGCCGGCCAGGAAATCGCCCACCTTCTGGCCCGGCGCCTGATAGTTCGATCCGCCGGCCACGAAGGCCCGCTCTTCCCAGTGGCGTTGCAGCGCAATGCCGGCCAGCGGATGGCCGGGGAAATCGCGCTCGGGCGTGATGTCCACCACCAGGCCCGAATTGGCGTTGAATTCAGCGCGGGAATATTGGCTCATCCCGTTGGTCACCACGCGGCCTTCCTCGCTGGCGGCAGCGACCACGCGCCCGCCCGGGCACATGCAGAAGCTATAGACCGAGCGGCCATTGCTGGCCTGGTGCGCCAGAGCATAGGCCGCCGGGCCCAGGATGGGATGCTTGGCACAGGCGCCATAGCGGGCCTGGTCGATCAGGCTTTGCGGATGCTCGATCCGCACGCCGATGGCAAAGGGCTTGGCCTCGATATGCACGCCGCGCTGATACAGCACTTCGAACGTATCGCGCGCCGAATGGCCGACCGCCATGATGACGCGGCGCGCGGGCAGAAATTCGCCGTTCGACAGATGCAGGCCCACCAGGCGGCGCTCGCCGGCGGCGTCGGTCTCGACCGCAAAATCGTCCACCCGCGTGCCAAAGCGGTATTCGCCGCCCAGTTTTTCGATCGTCTCGCGCATCGACATGACCATCGTGACCAGGCGGAACGTGCCGATGTGGGGGTGCGCCTCGGTCAGGATATCATCGGGCGCGCCGGCTTTCACGAACTCCACCAGCACCTTGCGGCCCAGGTGGCGCGGGTCCTTGATCCGGCTGTAGAGCTTGCCATCGGAAAAGGTGCCGGCGCCGCCTTCACCGAACTGCACGTTGGATTCCGGCGTCAGCACCGATTTGCGCCACAGCGCCCAAGTGTCCTTGGTGCGTTCGCGCACGGCCTTGCCACGCTCGATGATGATCGGGCGCAGGCCCATCTGCGCCAGGATCAGCCCGGCCAGGAGGCCGCACGGGCCAGCACCGATCACCACTGGGCGCTCGCCTTCGCCCGCCTGCCACCCTTCGGGCGCGCGCACGGGAAAGCGATAGGAGGTATCGGGCGTGGGGCGCACATGAGTGTCGCCGGCCAGGCGCGCGAGCACTTCGGCTTCGTCCTGCGGGCTGAGCGTGACGTCAACCGCATAGACCAACTGGATGGCATTCTTGCGGCGCGCATCGTTGCCGCGCTTGGCCACGGCATGGCGCAGAATCTGCGCTTCGCCCACGCCAAGGCGCGCGGCGATGGCCGGCAGCATGGCTTCGGAGGCGTGGTCGAGCGGCAGCTTGAGTTCGGTAAGACGCAACATGGGGTGCGCCTCTACCCCTTGCGCCGCCAGAGGGAAAGCCGGATGAAGGGCCATGCGCTTCCTCTCCCTCGCGATCGCTCCGCTCGCCGCCCTGCTGGCCTTGCCGGCCATGGCCGATGCCCCTGTGCCCACCAAGGCAGAGCGCACGCTGCACGAACGCCTGCTGACGCTCGACACCCACCTCGATACGCCGGCTTCGCTGGTCTTGCCGGGCTGGTCGATCGTGCAGCGCCACAGCGCCGCCGATGATTATACCCAGGTTGACGTGCCGCGCATGGTGGCGGGCGGGCTCGATGGTGGGTTCTGGGCAATCTATACGCCGCAAGGGCCGCTGGATCCCGCCAGCACGCGCGCCGCGCGCGATTATGCGCTGCGCCGTGCGGTGGCGATCCACGCGATGGTCGCGGCCAATCCCCAGGCCTTTGCCTTGGCTGACCGCGCCGCCGATGCCGCGCAGATTGCCGCCAGCGGGCGCCGCGTGGTCTATCTGTCGATCGAGAACGCCTGGCCGCTGGGCGATGATCCCACGCTGCTCCAGGCGTTCTACGCGCTGGGTGTGCGCATTTCCGGCTTTGCCCATTTCAAGACCAACCAGTTTGCCGACAGCAGCACCGACATGCCCAAGTGGGACGGGTTGAGCCCGGCAGGGGTGCAACTGCTGGCGGAAATGAACCGCCTGGGCGTGGTGCCCGATCTTTCGCACAGTTCAGACGCCGCGCTCGACGATGCGCTGCGCCTGTCAAAGACGCCGATCATCCTGACCCATTCGGGCTGCAAGGCGGTCTATGACCATCCGCGCAATATCGACGACGCGCATCTGCGCGCGCTGGCGGCGCAGGGTGGCGTCATCCAGATCAACTCGGTCTATGTCAAAAAGCTGGTGCAGAGCCCGCAACGCAAGGCCGCGCTCGATGCGCTGGAGCAACGCTTTCCCGAAGATCGCGTGTTGAGCGCGGCAGAGCGGGCCGATTATCTGGCGCAGCGCCACGCGATCGACAGGCAGTGGCCCGAGGTGCGCGCGGGCTTTGATGACGTGATGGCCAATCTGTTGCACGCCCTGAAAGTGGCGGGTGTCGATCATGTCGGCATCGGGCTGGATTGGGATGGCGGCGGCGGGGTGGCAGGCCTTGATGACGTGGCCGATCTGCCCAAGCTGACGGCTGCACTGCTGCATGCCGGCTATAGCGAGGCGGACGTGGCCAAGATCTGGTCGGGCAACGTGCTGCGCGTGCTGGCCGCTGCGCAAGCCGAAGCGGCGCGGGAACAGGCAGCCGCGGGCAGCACCCTGCGCTAATTTTTGCAACGATCCGTTCCGATCATTGCGTTGGATCGATAGGGGGGTGGCGGCTATCATCGCCACCGACATGGCCGATCCCGTCCCGAACCACCGCGCCGCAGCGCCGCACGACGCCCAAGCGCTGCCCCGTACCGAGGCAGAGGCGCAAGCCCGCGCCGGGCAAGACGGGTGGCAGATTCCGGCGCCGTGCCTGCCCGGCGTTATGGCGAACCTCGCGCTGCTGGCGCGCCATGCCGCGATCTTTGCCGGGGACGACCACGCATGATCGCGGCATTGGAGCAGGCGGCGGCAGTGCGCGCCGGGCGCGTGCGCGCGGTCGATCTGGCGCAGGCGGCGCTTTCGCGCCTGGCGGCCGATCGTCATGTTGCGGTTACCCGCCTGCTGCCCGCCCGCGCGCTGGACGAAGCCGCGCGGATCGACGCGCAGGTGGCGCAGGGGATTGATCCTGGCCCGCTTGCCGGGGTGCCCTATGGCGTCAAGGATCTGTTCGATGTGGCGGGTGAGGTAACCACGGCCGGTTCGGCGGTGCGCGCCAATGCCGCGCCGGCCGCCAGCGATGCCGTGGCGATCACGCGCTTGCGCGATGCCGGGGCCGTGCTGGTGGCGACGCTGAACATGGACGAGTTCGCCTATGGCTTTGCCACGATCAACGCTCACCATGGCACCACGCGCAACCCGCACGATCCCACGCGCCTGGCAGGGGGATCATCCGGCGGATCGGCGGCGGTGGCGGCGGCCGGGCATCTGGCCTTTGCCCTGGGATCGGACACCAATGGCTCGATCCGCGTGCCGGCCAGCCTGTGCGGGCTTTATGGGCTGAAACCCACGCATGCCGATCTGCCCGTGGATGGCACCTTTCCCTTTGCCCACAGCTTTGACGACATCGGGCCGTTTACTGGCAACTTGGCCGATCTGCGCGCGATCTGGATGATCCTGTCAGGCCATGCCGACGCCGCGCCCTTGGCGCCGCCGCGCCTGGGCATGCTGGGCGGTCGCTTTGCCGAAAACCTCGACCCGGCACAGCGCATGGCGATCGCCGCTGTCGTGGGGCAGGGGCCGTGCCTCACCTTGCCCGATCTCGCGCGGTATCGTTCGGCGGCGTTCCTGATTACGGCCTATGAAGGCGGCACCCTGCATCGCGCCGATCTGGCGCGCGCGGCACTGGAGTATGATCCGGCGGTGCGCGATCGGCTGATTGCCGGCAGCCTGCTGCCCCGCGCGCTCTATGATGCGGCGCAGGCGTTGCGGGCGCAGGCGCGGGCCGATGTCGACGCGCTGTTCGAAGCGCAGGGCGTCGATGTGCTGGTCGCGCCCGCCGCGCCCTGCGTCGCGCCGCTTATCGCCGATCCACGCATCCTGATCGATGGCGCCATGGTGCCGGCGCGGGCCGATCTGGGCATTCATACCCAGCCGATCACTTTTCTGGGGCTGCCCGCGTTGTGCGTGCCCTTGGCGCGGCCCGGGCAATTGCCGCTGGGGCTGCAACTGATCGGCAGGCGCCATGGCGAAACGGCTCTTTTCGCGTGTGCACAAATGCTGGAAGAACGGGGCGTGGTCGGGGCAACCGCGCCGGGGGCACTCGCGCCACAAGAATTCGCAGGGGAACGGCAATGACAGGTGGCATGGCGCAGCGGATCGGCGCCTATTTCGATTTTTCCGGGCGCGGCACGAACCTGCGCACCGAAGTGGTGGCGGGGGCCACCACGTTCCTGACCATGGCCTATATCGTCCTGGTCAACCCTTCGATCCTGGGCCAGGCCGGCATGCCGGTGGCGGCCGTGGCGGCGGCGACATGCTTTGCCGCGGCCTTTGCCTCGATCCTGATGGGGGTTGCCGCCAATACGCCGCTGGCCCTCGCGCCGGGCATGGGCCTCAACGCCTATTTCGCGTTTACCGTGGTGGGGCAGATGCACGTGCCGTGGCAGGTGGGCCTGGGCTGTGTGATGATTTCGGGACTGGTGTTCCTGATCCTGACGCTGACCGGCGTGCGCCAGTTGATCGTTGCGGTCATTCCCAACTATCTGTTTGCCGCCGTGGCCGGCGGGATCGGCCTGTTCATCGGCTTTATCGGCCTCAAGGATGCGGGCATTGTCGTGGGCAATACCGCCACACTGGTGGCGCTTGGTGACCTCAAGAGCGCGGGGCCGGCGCTGGCGCTGCTGGGGCTGCTGATCATCGGCGTGCTGTCGGTGTGGAACGTGCGCGGCGCCATGCTGCTGGGCATCGTTGCCACCACGCTGGTCGGGTGGTTTGCCGGCATGGTCCATGTGGCGCCGCAGCCCTACTCGCTCGATGCGCTGACGGCCACCGCCTTCCAGCTCGATCTGCCCGGCGTGCTCAAGCTGTCGGGCGGGGTGGTCGAGATTGTCTTCGTGTTCCTGTTCGTCGATCTGTTCGACAATATCGGCACGCTGGTGGCCGTGACCAAGCGCGCCGGCCTGATGGACAAGGCGGGGCGCATTCCCGGCCTCAACCGCATTCTCATCACCGATGCCGTGGCCACGATGGTGGGCGCGCTTGCCGGCACCAGCACGGTGACGTCATACGTGGAAAGCGCGGCCGGCGTGCAGGCCGGCGGGCGCACCGGCCTGACCGCGATCGTCACCGGCGTGTTGTTCTTCGCCACGATGTTCGTGGCGCCCTATGCCCAGCTCGTGCCGCTGGCGGCCACCGCCCCGGCGCTGATCATCGTGGGCGGCCTGATGCTGCTGCCGTTGACCGAGGTGGAATGGGAAGACCCGATGGCGGCGATCCCGGCGTTCCTGACCGTGGCGATGATCCCGCTCACCTTCTCGATCGCCAATGGCCTGGCGCTGGGCATCACCGCCCATGCCGTGCTGACCCTGCTGCGCGGCCGGGCGCGCAAGAGCGACTGGTTCCTGTTCGTGCTGGCGGCGCTGTTCGTCGCCCGCTTCGTGTGGATGGGGGCAGCGTGATGCGGCGGATGAAAGCGATCCTGGCGGCCGCTGCCGCGCTGCTCGCCCTGCCGCAGGCGGCCCACGCCACAGCCACTGTGCTCGATCCCACGCCGCGCACGCTGGTGCTCACCGCCTATGCCCCGGAATGGGAAGCCATGGCGGCGGTGATCACCCATGGCCGCCGGGTGAAGATCAACGATCGCGAGATCGTGCTGGGTACGCTGGCCGGGCGCCCGGTGATCCTGATGTCCAGCGGCGTCAGCATGGTCAACGCGGCGATGAACACCCAGCTGGCGATCGACCATTTCAAGGTCAAGCGCGTGGTCTTTTCCGGCGTGGCCGGCGGGGTGGACCCGGCGCTCAATATCGGGGACGTTGCCGTGCCCGAACACTGGGGCCAGTATCTGGAAGTGATGTTTGCCCGCCAGACCGATCACGGCTGGCAGACCCCGGCGCCGAGCCCGGCCGGCGCGCCGGAAAACTGGCAGTTCATCTTTCCCAATGGCACGCGCGTGGGCAATGCGGCGCAGCCTGCTACCAACCACATCCTGCTCGATGCGGATCCCGCGCTTGTCGCGCTGGCCCGCAAGGTGACTGCCGGCCTCACACTCAAGCGGTGCGTGGCGCCTTCGGCCGGGATGAGCGCAGAGGCCAAGCTGTGCCTGCCGCATGATCCCAAGGTGGAGGTGGGCGGCACCGGCGTTTCGGCCGGCGTCTATGCCGACAATGCCCAGTTCCGCGAATACCTTTTCCGCGCCTGGCATGCCCGCCTGCTCGACATGGAAAGCGCCGCGGTGATCCAGGTGGCCTACGCCAACCGCGTGCCGGCCATCGTGTTTCGCTCGCTGTCTGACCTGGCGGGTGGGGACGCAGATCGCAACATGGAATATGTGTTCGATCACCTGGCATCGGTGAACGCCGCCACGGTGGTGCGCGCGTTCGTCGCTGGCCTGCCGGATTGAGCGCGGCGATGGCACGAACCCTTCACACCGTTAGCGGACGTGGCGGCATCGTTACCGCGCCGCATTACCTGGCCGCAGAGGCTGGGCTCGCTGTGCTGAAAGACGGCGGCAGCGCCGCGCAGGCGACGATCACCGTCGCCGCGACGCTGGCTGTCGTCTATCCGCACATGACCGGGATCGGCGGCGATGGCTTCTGGCTGATCCGCGAAAACGACGGCCGCGTTCACGGCGTCCATGGTGTGGGCGGCGCGGCGCAAGCTGCTGATCTGGCGCTCTATGCCGGGCATGCCACGGTGCCTTGGCGTGGGCCGCTTGCCGCCAACACCGTGGCGGGCACGCTGTCTGCCTGGCAGGCCGTGCTCGCCAGCGAACCGGCGCCACTGCCGCTCAGCCGCCTGCTTGCCCCGGCCATTGCCCATGCCGAAGCCGGCGTTGCCGTCACTGCCGGCCATGCCTCGCTGGCCCTGACCAAAGGGCCGGAACTGCTTGCCCAGCCTGGCGCCTATGCGGCCACGTTCGAGCCGGACGGACGCCCGTTGCGCGCGGGCGATGTGCTGCGCCAGCCCGCGCTGGCCCAGACCCTGCGCCGCCTGGCCGAGGCGGGGATTGATGATTTCTACACCGGCGCATTGGCCGATGCCGTGGCGGCCGATCTTGCCGCGCTGGGCAGCCCGGTGGCCGCCGCAGACCTGGCCGCCCACCGCGCACTGCGGCCCAAGCCGCTCTCGGTCGCGACCCGGGCGGGGCGGCTTTACAACAGCGCGCCGCCCACGCAGGGCGTTGCCTCGCTGCTGATCCTGGCCCTGGCGGAACAGGCGTACTGCGGCCCTGGCGAAAGCTTTGGCCATGTCCACACGCTGGTGGAAGCGACCAAGCAGGCTTTCCTGTGGCGTGACGCCCACTGCGGCGATCCAGCTTACATGGCGCGTGATGCGCAAGGCCTGCTCGATGATGCCGACGCACGCGCCGCCATGGCCGCGCAGATCGATCCGGCCCGCGCGCTGCCCTGGCCGCAGCCTTCGCAGTGGGGCGATACCTGCTGGTTTGGCGCGGCCGACGCGCAGGGGCAGGTGGTTTCGGCGATCCAGAGCACTTATTTCGAATTCGGCTCTGGCCTGGTCCTGCCGCAAACCGGGATCACCTGGCAGAACCGCGGCGCTTCGTTCCGCCTGGCCGAAACCGGTTGGAACGCGCTCAAGCCCGGGCGCAAGCCGTTTCATACGCTCAACCCCGCATTGGCCGAACTGACCGACGGGCGGGTGATGGCCTATGGCACGATGGGCGGGGAAGGGCAGCCGCAGACCCAGGCTGCGCTGTTCTCGCGCCATGTCTGGCACGGCATGGACCTGCAAGCGGCGATATCAGCGCCGCGCTGGCTGCTGGGCCGCACCTGGGGCGAGGACAGCACCGCGCTCAAGATCGAAGACGGGTTCGATCCGGCCGTCTATGCCGCGCTGGAGCAAGCCGGCCATGTGGTGGAACGCGTCGGCCCGCTGACGGCGATGATGGGGCATGCCGGCGCGGTGGTGCGCGAGGCCGATGGCGCGCTTTACGGTGCCACCGATCCGCGCAGCGACGGGGGCGTGGCCGCATGGTAAGCGGTGGCGGTATTCGCGCGGTGGAGCGCTGCCGGGCGCTGGGCCAGGCGCCCTTTTCCGACATGGCCGGCGGGCTCTATCGCGGGTGGCTGTCCCCCGCGCACCGCGCCAGCGTGGCGCAGGTTGCCGCGTGGATGGAAGCGGCAGGCATGACCACCCATGTCGATGGCGCGGCCAACCTGATCGGGCGCTATCCCGGCACCGGCAACGGGCCGCCGCTGATCATTGGCAGCCACATTGACAGTGTGCGCGATGGCGGCGTCTATGATGGTCCGCTTGGCGTGATGCTGGGCATCGAATGCGTGGCCGCGCTTCATGCCGCCGGCCGCCGGATGCCCTTTGCGATCGAGGTGATCGCCTTTGGCGACGAGGAAGGCAGCCGCTTTCCCGCCGCGATGCTGACCAGCAAGGCGCTGGCCGGCCTGCTCGATGCAGTGCCCGAGATGGCCGATGCCCAAGGGGTTGCACTGGCCGAGGCACTGGGCGAATGGGGCCTTTCCCCGCAAACCCTTTTGGCCGCACGCCATCCCGGCGCCTTGGCCTATCTCGAGGCACATATCGAGCAGGGACCGGTACTGGAAGCCGAAGGGCTGGCGCTGGGCGTGGTGACTGGCATCGCCGCGCAACTGCGCTACGAGGTGACGGTCGTGGGCCTGGCTGGCCATGCCGGCACATCGGCCATGGCGCTGCGCCGCGATGCGCTGGCAGGTTCCGCCGAAATGATCCTGGCGATCGAGCGTATCGCCCGGGCCGATGCCAGCGACCTGGTGGCCACGGTGGGCCGGATTGAGGCAGCGCCGGGCGCGGCCAACGTCATCGCCGGGCAGGTGCGCTTTACCATCGACGTGCGCGCTGGCGAGGCCACCCGACGCGACCGCGCGGCAGCGGCCATCCTGGCGGAAATCGCGACGATTGCCACGCAACGCGGCCTGGGCGTCAGCCACCGCCTGATCCACGATCTGCCGCCTTCGCCCTGTGATCCGGCGCTGATGGAGCAGTTGGAATCCGCGCTGGTGGCCGCCGGCCATCCTCCGCGCCGCCTGGTTTCCGGTGCCGGTCACGACGGCATGAACCTCGCGCATCTGGCCCCCACGGCCATGCTGTTCATCCGCTGCCGCGACGGCATCAGCCACAACCCCGCCGAGCATGTAGAACCGGCCGACGCGCAAGGCGCCTTGGCGGTGATGCTGGGCTTTATCGACAATCTGGGAGCGTCCTGTGCTTGATCCCCTGCTATTTGGCGAAATCGACCCGCCGCAGCGCCTGTTGATGGGGCCGGGGCCGGTCAATGCCCATCCGCGCGTGTTGCGGGCAATGAGCGCCGATCTGCTGGGACAGTTCGACCCGGAAATGACCGGCTACATGAACCAGGTCATGGCGCTCTATCGCCCGGTCTTCGGCACGCAGAACCGCTGGACGATGCTGATCGACGGGACCGCCCGTGCCGCCATCGAGGCATCGCTCGTCAGCCTGATCCAGCCCGGCGAAACCGCCTTGGTAATCAATTTTGGGCGCTTTGGCCTGCTCTTGCAGGAAATCCTGCTGCGAATTGGCGCGCGCTTCGAAACGGTGGACGCGCCTTGGGGTGAAGTCGTCCCGGCAGAGGCGATCCGCGCTGCTGCGCTGCGGGTGCGCCCGCGCCTGATCTGCACTGTGCATGGCGATACCTCTACCACCATGGCCCAGCCGCTGGACGATATCGGCGCGATCGCGCGCGAGGTGGGCGCGCTGGTCTACGTCGATGCCACGGCCACGCTGGGCGGGATGGAAATCGCGGCTGACCGCTGGGGCGCCGACGTGATCACCGGTGGCTTGCAGAAATGCCTGGGCGGGCCATCGGGCAGTGCGCCGATCACCGTGTCGGATGCCGCCGCGCAGGCGATCTTTGCCCGCCGCCATGATGAAAAGGGTATCCGCTCGGCCGACGCGGTGGATGGCGCGGGCCCGCGCATTCCGTCGAACTATTTCGACCTGGCGATGATCATGGATTACTGGAGCGAAAAGCGCCTCAACCACCATACCGAGGCGACCACCATGCTCTATGGCGCCCGTGAGTGCGCGCGGGTGGCCCTGGGCGAGGGGCTCGACGCGCGCTTTGCCCGGCACAAGGCGGCGGGCGCCGCGATGAGCGCCGGCCTGCGCGCCATGGGCCTGACGCTGTTTGGCGACGACGCGCACCGCATGACCAACGTGACCGGTGTCTATATCCCGCAAGGCGTCGATGGCGAGGCGGTGCGCGCGATGATGCGCGAGCAGTTCGAGATCGAGATCGGCACCGCGTTCGGCCCGCTGATCGGCAAGATCTGGCGCCTGGGCGCGATGGGTTACAACGCCATGAAGCACAAGGTGCTGATCACGCTCGCCGCACTGGAAGCCTGCCTTGCCGCCCAGGGCGTGGCCTTGCCGATGGGGGCGGCCGTGCCCGCCGCGCTCGCGGCCTGGGACGCGGTGATGGCGGCATGACGCGCGACCTGATCGGCCATGGCCCGGTGCCGCCGGCGGCCAACTGGCCCGGCGGGGCGCGCGTCGCCGTGAACTTTGTCATCAACTATGAAGAGGGCGCGGAAAACTGCGTGCTCAATGGCGATCCACTGTCGGAAGGGTTCCTGTCAGACATGGTCGGCGCCGCGCGTCATCCCGGTCGGGCCATGGCAATGGAAAGCCTCTATGAATACGGCAGCCGCGCCGGGTTCTGGCGGCTGCACCGCCTGTTTGCCGAACGCGGCGTGCCGGTGACGGTGTTCGGCGTGGCAGCGGCCATGGCGATGAACCCGGCGGCGGTTGACGCCATGCTGAACGCCGGGTGGGAAGTGGCCAGCCACGGCTATCGCTGGATCGATTACCAGGACGTGGCAGCAGAGGTAGAGGCCGCGCACATCGCGCAGGCCATCGCCATTCATACCCAGCTGACCGGCAGCCGGCCGCTGGGCTGGTATCAGGGCCGCACCAGCCCCAATACCGCGCGGCTCGTCGCGCAGGAAGGCGGGTTTGTCTATGATGCCGACAGCTATGCCGACGACGTGCCCTATTGGGACGCCAGGCACGGCCGGGCGCAGCTGATCGTGCCCTACAGCCTTGATGCCAACGACATGAAGATGGTCGCGCTCAATGGTTTTACCGAGGGCGAGCAGTTCTTCCGCTATCTGCGCGATACCTATGACCAGCTTGCCGAAGAAGGTGGGCGGATGATGAGCGTGGGCCTGCATGGGCGCATTGCCGGGCGGCCGGGCCGGGCGCGGGCGGTGGCGCGGTTTGTCGATCATGTCATGGCCGACGGGCGCGCGTGGATCGCCACGCGGCTCGATATCGCCCGCCACTGGATCGCCACCCACCCTTATGCGGAGCAAGCGGCGTGACGATCAACGATCCCGTACTGCTGGCCGAGGTGGAGGCTGCCTTTGCCGCCTATGAGCGCGCGCTGATGGCCGATGACATTCCGGCGATGGACGCGCTGTTCCACGATGCCCCCACCACCAACCGCTTTGGCGTGGGCGAAGTGCTCTATGGCATCGACGCGATCCGCGAGTTTCGCAAAGGGCGCGGCGGATCGCCGCAACGCCGCCTGGGGCGCGTGGCGATTACCGTCTATGGCGATGGGTTTGCCACGGCCGACGCCGAATTCTTTCGCGAAGGGTCTGAACAGCGCGGCCGGCAGAGCCAGGCCTGGGTCAAGTTTGCCGATGGCTGGAAAGTCGTGTCGGCCCATGTCAGCCTGGAAGGGAACAGCCATTGACCGCCCTGTTCGAGCATTCGCCCTGGGTTGAGGAACGCGCCGATGCCGCGCCAGCGTCGGGCGATCGCCATGCCGATCTGATGGCGGTGGTATATGCCGCCACGCGTGAAGAGCAGCTTGCCCTGATCCGCGCGCACCCCGAACTGGCCGGCAAGGCGGCGATCGATGGCACGCTCACGCAGGCTTCGGCCGCCGAGCAGGCCTCGGCCGGGCTCGACCGGCTGACCCCGGAGGAATTCGCCCGCTTCCACGCGCTCAACGCTGCCTATCGCGCCGCGCACGCCATGCCGTTCATCATCTGCGTGCGGCTAACCGACAAGGCCGGCATCCTGGCCGCTATGGCGGCGCGAACGCAGCACGACACCGATACCGAAATCGCCACGGCGCTTGCCGAAATCGGCAAGATCACCCGGCTCCGATTGGAGGACATGGCATGACCGACCTGCACGCGATCGATACCCAGGCGCTTGCCGCGCTGGAAGCCGAACTGGCACGCCAACTGGCGCTGGTCGATTGCTTCGGCCCGGACTGGACCCGCCCGCGCACGGCACCGCAGGGCCATGTCTATGACGTGGTGATCGTGGGCGGCGGGCAGAGCGGCCTGGCCACCGCGTTCGGGCTGCGGCGCGAGCGGATCAACAACATCCTGGTGCTCGACGAGAATCCGGAAGGGTTTGAAGGGCCATGGGAAACCTATGCCCGGATGATCACGCTGCGCACGCCCAAGGGGCTGACGCCGATCGATTATGGCATTCCGGCTTTGACGCCGCAGGCCTGGTTTAGCGCGTGTTTCGGCGCAGCGGCATGGGATGCGCTCGACAAGATCCCGCGCGGAGTGTGGATGGAATATCTGCGCTGGTATCGCCGCGTGCTCAACCTGCCGGTGCGCAACAGCGCCAAGGTCACGGGAATCACGCATGTGGGCGACGGCCTTTATAGCGTGGAACTGGGGGATGGAAGCACAGTGCTGGCCCGCAAGGTCGTGCTGGCCACCGGCATTCAGGGCGGCGGGGAATGGCACACGCCGGACATGATCCGGCAGAGCCTGCCGCGCCAGGCCTATGCCCACACCAGCGAGCCGATCGATTTTTCGCGTCTGCAGGGCAAGCGCATTGGCGTTCTAGGTGGCGGCGCCAGCGCGTTCGACAATGCCAACTGGGCGCTGGGCGAGGGCGTAGGCGAAGTCCACGTGTTCATGCGCCGCAGCGTTTTGCCGCGCATCAACCCGATCCGCTTCATGGAGCGTGTGGGCTTCACCGCGCGCTATCCCGCGCTGTCTGACGTCGAAAAGTATCGCGCGATGGCAGCATTCCTGTCGCACAACCAGCCGCCGACCAACGATACATTCAACCGCGCGGCAAGCTGGCCAGGCTTTGCCCTGCATCTGGCCAGCCCGTGGGAAAGCGTCGCCTATGAAGACGGGCAGGTGATTGTGACGACGCCACACGATCGCTTTGCCTTCGACTTCGTGATCCTGTCGACCGGCCTCGTTTCAGACCCCCGCCTGCGGCCTGAACTGGCCGCGCTGGCACCACACATCGCGCTGTGGGGCGATGTCGTGGCCATGCCCGACGGCGAGCGTAACCCGCTGATCGACGCGCATCCCTACCTCGGGCCTGCGTTCGAATTCACCCCGCGCCACGCGGCCGATGCGCCGCTGCTGCACGGTCTGTTTGCATTCAACTATTCGGCGCTGATCAGCCTGGGGCTGTCCGCTTCGGCGCTGTCGGGGATGAAGAACGCGCTGCCCCGCCTGGTGCGTGGCATCGCCGACCAGCTGTTCCTGGACGACCGCGAGGAACTGCTCGCGCAATTCGTCGCCTATGACGAGGAAGAGTTCGTGGGCCAATGGCCACGCCCGGCCTCTGTGGCGGAGGCAGCGGCATGACGACGCTATCCACCCATGTGCTCGACACCACGAGCGGCCGCCCGGCGCAGGGGATGCGCGTGATGCTGTGGTCGGCAGACAGCCTGCTGGCCGAGGGCGAGACCGACGCTGATGGACGCCTGCGCGATTTTCCCGCGCTGGAGCAGGGCGCCTATACCCTGGCATTCCACGTCGCCGACTATTTCCGCGCGCAGGGCGCAGAACTGCCCGATCCGCCGTTTCTCGATGTCGTGCCGATCCATTTCGGGGTGAGCGTGCAAGGGCATTATCATGTACCCTTGCTGGCCTCGCCCTATGCCTATTCCACCTATCGGGGCAGCTGACATGGCGTTGCGCTTTGTCTGCGATGGTCAGTTGGTAGAGCTCGATGATGTCGCGCCCGGCGACACCGTGCTCGATTTCCTGCGCGGGCGGGCCGGCAAGACCGGCACCAAGGAAGGGTGCGGCGAGGGTGATTGTGGCGCCTGCACCGTGCTGGTGGGCACGCCGCTGGCGCGCGAGGATCGGCTGATCTGGCGCGCGGTCAATGCCTGCATCCAGTTCCTGCCAATGCTGCATGGCAAGGCGGTGTTGACTGTGAACGGGCTCGGAACCGGACTCAACCCGTTGCAGCAGACCATGGCCTGCAACGGCGCATCGCAATGCGGGTTCTGCACGCCCGGCTTCGTCATGTCGCTCCATGGCCGCGCGATTGGCGCGGTGGGGGCAGACCTGCCGGTGGGCGACGTGCTGGCCGGAAACCTCTGCCGCTGCACCGGCTATGGACCGCTGCTGGACGCTGGCGCACAGCATGCGCAGTTGGCGCAGGACGATGCCGCGCTGCTCGCCCTGCTGCGCCAGGTGGCGGTAGCCGGGCCGGCTTGCGGCCAAGCGCGGCTGCCCGATGGCGGCACGGCGCGCTGGTTCATTCCCGACAGTGCCGATGCCCTTGCCACGCTGCTGGCGCAATATCCCGATGCACGCATCGTCGCCGGCGCCACCGACGTGGGCCTGTGGGTGACCAAGAAGCTGATCGATCTGGAAACGGTGATTTTCGTGGGCGACGTCGCCGAACTCGGCACGATCACGGAAACCGACCAGGGCCTGACGATCGGCGGCGCGGTGCGCTATGCCGATGCCCATGCGGCGCTGGCCCGGCTCAGTCCCGATCTGGGCGAACTGGTAAGGCGCATCGGCGGTTTGCAGGTGCGCAACGCCGGCACCATCGGCGGCAATATCGCCAATGGCTCACCGATCGGCGATGGCCCGCCAGCGCTGATCGCGCTAGGCGCCATGCTAACGCTGCGATCGGTGCGCGGGCGGCGGACGATGCCACTCGACGATTTCTTCATCGCCTATGGCCAGCAGGACCGCAGCCCCGACGAATTCGTCGAAAGCCTATTCATTCCGCGCCCCGGCCCGCAGGATATCATACATATTTCCAAGCTTTCGAAACGCTTTGACAGCGACATATCGGCCGTGTGCGGTGCCTTTTGCCTGCGCGTGGAACAGGGCGTGATCACCGCTGCGCGCGTGGCCTTTGGCGGCATGGCGGCCACTCCGCGTCGCGCGCCGCAAGCCGAAGCGGTGCTGACCAACGCGCCCTTGTCGGCAGAAACCATCGCCGCTGCGGCCCAGGCGATCCGCAGCGATTTCGCGCCGCTCAGCGATGTGCGCGGCAGCGCGGCCTATCGGCTGGAAGCCGCCGGCAATCTGGTGTGGCGCCTGTGGCATCAGGCCCAGGGTTTGCCGGTCCGCGTGCAGGAGGTGGCCCATGGCTGACACCCTGTCACGCCCACCCGCCGGCCCGGTGGTCGGCATGGGCCAGCGCCACGATAGCGCGCACCTGCACGTCGCGGGCCAAGCGCGCTATATCGATGACGAGCCGGAACTGCCCGGTCTGCTGCACCTGGCGTTCGGCACTTCGACCACGGCCCGCGCACAGATCGTGGCGATCGACCTTGCCGCCGTGCGCGCGGCGCCGGGCGTAGTGGCGGTCTATACCGCCGCCGATATTCCCGGCGCGAACGATGTATCACCCGTGGCGGGGGACGATCGCCTGCTGGCGCAGGACGAGGTGGTATGGCTGGGCCAGCCGGTGTTCCTGGTGGCCGCGACGAGCCGCCGCGCGGCACGCCAGGCCGCGCGCCTGGGCAAGATCACCTATGCCGCGCAAGAGCCGATCCTGACGATCGAGCAGGCCCGCACACAGCACAGCCTGATCGAGCCGACCCAGCGCATGGCGCGGGGCGATGCTGCCGCCGCCCTTGCCGCCGCGCCGCATCGCCTTGCCGGGCAACTGGCGATGGGCGGACAGGATCATTTCTATCTCGAAGGGCAGATTGCCCTGGCCCGGCCACTCGAAGACGGCCAGATCCACGTGCTGTCATCCACCCAGCATCCCAGCGAGGTGCAGCATCTTGTCGCCCACCTGCTCGGTCGGTCGTTGGCCGATGTTACGGTTGAGGTGCGGCGCATGGGCGGTGCTTTTGGCGGCAAGGAAAGCCAGGCCGCCCTCTATGCTGCCGCCGCTGCGCTCGTGGTGCATCACACCGGCCGCCCGGCCAAGTTCCGCGCTGACCGCGACGATGACATGGTCCAGACCGGCAAGCGCCACGATTTCCTGGTGAATTACGAGGTCGGCTTTGATGACGAGGGGCGGATCGCAGGCCTGCAGTTGCGCCTTGCCTCGCGCTGCGGCGCCACGGTCGATCTCTCGCCGGCGATCAACGACCGCGCGATGTTCCATGCCGATAACTGCTATTTCCTGCCGGCGGTGGAAATCGTTTCGGAACGGCTGAAGACCAACATGGTCTCGGCCACGGCGTTTCGCGGCTTTGGCGGGCCGCAGGGCATGCTGGCGATCGAGCGGGTGATGGATGCCGTGGCCGGGCACCTCGGCCGCGATCCCCTCGCGGTGCGTGTCGCCAATCTCTATGGGCCTGGGCGTGACGTGACGCCCTATGGCATGGTCGTGGCCGACAATATCGCGCCAGACCTGATCGCGCGGCTGCGGGCAGAGGCCGGGTATGACGAGCGGCAGGCAACCGTGGTGCGGTTCAACGCCGCCAGCCCGATCCTCCAGAAAGGGCTCGCGCTCACCCCGGTGAAATTCGGGATCAGCTTTACCACCACCCACCTCAACCAGGCGGGCGCGCTGCTGCACGTCTATGCCGATGGCTCGATCCAGATCAACCATGGCGGCACCGAGATGGGCCAGGGTCTCTATACCAAGGTGGCGCAAGTGGTGGCGCAGGCCTTTGGCGTGGGACTGGATACCGTGCGGATCACCGCCACGCGCACCGACAAGGTGCCCAATACCTCGGCCACGGCGGCCTCTTCGGGGGCAGATCTCAACGGTATGGCCGCGCTCGATGCGGCGCAGACGATCCGTGGTCGGCTGGCCGAATTCTGCGCGCGGACTTTTGGCGGCGCGGCGCAAGACGTGGTCTTTGCCGATGGGCAGGTTAGCGCCGGCGGCGAGACGATACCGTGGCCGGTGCTGTGCCGCCGCGCCCATATGGCGCGCATTTCGCTATCGTCCACCGGCTTTTACGCCACGCCCGATCTCCATTATGACCGCGCGGCGCACCAGGGGCAGCCGTTCTATTACTTTGCCTATGGCGCGGCGCTGGTCGAAGTGGTGATCGATACCCTGACCGGCGAACACCGCGTGCTGGCCGCCGATATCCTGCACGATTGCGGGCGATCGCTGAACCCGGCGATCGACAAGGGCCAGATCGAGGGCGGCTTCATTCAGGGGCAGGGCTGGCTGACTAGTGAGGAACTGGTCTGGAACGACGAGGGCGCGCTTTTGACCCACGCGCCGTCCACCTACAAGATCCCCACCGCCAACGACCGGCCCGATCGCCTGACTGTTGCCCTGTGGGACGGCGCCAACCACCGGCCGACGATCCATCGTTCCAAGGCGGTGGGAGAACCGCCGTTCATGCTGGCCAACGCGGTATTTTCCGCGCTGGGTGCCGCGATTGCCGCCTGCAATCCGGCGGCGGGCTGGCCCACGCTCGATGCCCCGGCCACGCCCGAACGCATCCTGGCTGCGCTGGCGCGGCAGCGGGGTACGGCATCATGATGTGGTGGGACATGGCGCGCGGCTGGGCGCAGGAAGAGCCGCTGGCGATGATCACCGTCCTGGCGTGCGAAGGATCGGCGCCGCGCGGGCCGGGTACGCGCATGCTGGTCAGCGCTACACGCGCCTGGGGCACGATCGGCGGCGGCGCGCTGGAATTCCAGGCGCAGGAACAGGCGCGCCGCGTGCTCGAACTGCCGGCCGGCGCCTGGCGCATCCAGGATTATCCGCTCGGCCCCTTGCTGGGCCAATGCTGTGGCGGGCGGGTGCGGCTGCTGGTCGAACACCTTGATGCGCAAGGTCTGGTGCCGTTGCAGGGCATGGTTGAAGGCGCGCTGCTGGTCAGCCAGTTCGGGGCGGCACGGATCGACCGGCACTGGATTATCGAAGGGCAGCCCAGCGCGCTTTCCGCGCGGGGCGAGCGGCCCACAGCCGGCACTCGCATCCTCGAGGCAGTGGGGCAGTGGCGGCGGCCGGTCTATCTGTTTGGTGCAGGCCACGTGGGCCAGGCGATCGCCCGCCACATGGCTGGCCTGCCGTTGCGGCTGTGCTGGTTCGATACCCGGCCGATGTTCGAAAGCCTGGACGGTGTCACCATCGTGCCGGAAGACGCGATCGCCACCTGCGTGACCGAGGCACCGGCGGAAGCGGCGATCGTGATCCTGACGCATGATCATGCGCTGGACTATCAATTGACCCGCGCCGCGCTGCAGCGGCCATCGCCTGGCTTCGTCGGCCTGATCGGCTCGGCCACCAAGCGGGCGCGCTTCGTGTCGCGTCTGCAAGCCGAAGGCCTGGATGCAACCACGCCCGGCCGGCTCACCTGCCCGATCGGCATGGCCGGTATCACCGGCAAGGAGCCGGACGTGATCGCGATTGCGGTCTTGGCACAGCTTCTTCAATTGCCGCAGGAAGCGGCAGAAAAGAAAGAGAAAGTTTCGATCCTTGGGTAATCTGTGCGCCTTTCGTGGCGAAATCCTGAGCGTGGGCGATGATCCGCTGCACACGCCCGATGCCGTCGTCCACCACGCCGATGGCCTGCTGGTGGTGGAAGACGGGATCATCGTCGCACGCGGCGATCATGCCACGTTGGCTGCGCGTTTTGCCGATGTGCCAGTGACGCCGATCACAGGCCTGATCGTGCCCGGCTTCATCGATGCCCATGTGCACTATCCGCAAATGGATCGCATTGCCTCGCACGGCGAACAGCTGCTCGATTGGCTGGAGCGGCACATCTTTCCCGCCGAAAAGGCCTTTGCCGATCGGGCCCATGCAGATGCCCTGGCCACGGCGTTCCTCGACGAACTGCTGCGCCATGGCACCACATCGGCGCTGGTGTTCCCCACCGTCCACGAAGGTTCGGTCGATGCGCTGTTCGAAGCAGCGCTGGCCCGCAGGATGCGCGTGGCGACGGGCAAGGTGTTGATGGACCTGGGGCCTGATGGCCTCAAAGACACCGCGGAAAGTGCCCGCCGCGAGACCGAGGCGCTGATCGAGCGCTGGGCGGGCAAAGGGCGCTTGTCTTATGCCATCACCCCGCGCTTTGCGTTAACCTCCTCCGACGCGCAACTCGCCATGGCCGGCGCGCTCCTCGCCGCGCACCCGGATGTGCTGTTGCACACCCACCTGGCGGAAAACCGCCACGAGTGCGCGGCGGTGGCAGCTCGCTTTCCCCAGGCCAGCGATTACCTCGACGTGTATGATCGCTTTGGCATGGTGGGCGAACGCAGCGTGTTTGCCCACGGCATCCACCTGTCAGACGGCATGTGCACGCGCCTGGCGCAAAGCGGGGCGGGGATTGCCGTTTGTCCATCGTCCAACCTGTTCCTGGGATCGGGCTTCTTTCATTTTGGCCAGGCAGACCGGCACGGGGTAAAGCTGGGCCTGGGCACCGATATTGGCGCCGGCACCAGTTTTTCCATGCTCTACACCCAGGGGCAGGCCTATCAGGCGGCCTTGGCGCGCGAAGAACGGCTCGATCCGTTCCGGGCGCTCTACCTTGCCACGGCGGGCAGCGCGCGGCTGCTGCATATTGCTGACAAGGTGGGCGCCCTGGCGGTGGGGCAAGAGGCAGATTTCGTGGTGCTGGATGCGGCAGCAACCCCGTTGCTGGCACGGCGCTGCGCCGGGGCGAGCCTGGCTGAGCGGCTCTTTGCCATGCAGATCCTGGGGGATGACAGGGTGGTTGCGCAAACCTGGATCATGGGCGAATGCGCGTGGGACAAGCGCGCCGCCCCCGCGCGCCAGGAAGGAGCATTGTGTGGTTGATCTTGAAGCCTTTGTGCGCGGCCTGCCAAAGGCGGAACTGCACCTGCACATCGAAGGCAGCCTTGAACCGGAACTGATGTTCGCCCTGGCCAAGCGCAATGGCATCGCGCTGCCCTATCCCAGTGTTGAGGCAGTGCGCGCGGCCTATGCCTTTTCCAACCTCCAGGATTTCCTCGATATCTATTACGCCGGCGCGGGCGTGTTGCAGACCCGGCAGGATTTCCACGATCTGGCCATGGCCTATTTCGATCGCGCGGCCGCCGATGGCGTGCGCCATGCCGAAATCATGTTCGATCCGCAGACCCATACCGATCGCGGCGTGCCCTTTGCCGAAGTGATCGAAGGCCTGCTTTCGGCCAAGGCCGAGGCGCAGGCCCGCCATGGCATGACGAGCGCGCTGATCATGAGTTTCCTGCGCCATCTCTCGCAAGATGCGGCCTTTGCCACGCTGGCCATGGCCGAACCCTGGCTGGACCAGATCACGGCCGTAGGGCTTGATTCCTCGGAAGTGGGGCATCCCCCGCGCAAGTTCGAGCAGGTCTTTGCCGCCGCTGCCGCCAAGGGCCTCAAGCGCGTGGCCCATGCAGGGGAAGAAGGCCCGCCGGCCTATGTGCACGAAGCGCTGGACCTTTTGCATGTCGACCGTATCGATCACGGCAACCGCGCGCTGGAAGACGAAGGCCTGGTCGCCCGCCTGGCCGCGCAGGGCATGACGCTGACGGTGTGCCCGCTGTCGAACCACAAGCTGTGCGTCGTGGAAGACCTGGCTGATCATCCGCTCGATCGCATGCTGGCCCTGGGCCTTGCGGCCACGGTCAATTCCGATGATCCGGCCTATTTTGGCGGTTACGTGGTCGACAACTACCTCGCCGTGGCGCGGGCGCGCGGCCTGTCGAATGAACAACTGACGCAGCTGGCGCGCAACAGCTTTGCTGGGTCATTCCTGCCGCAAGAAGTGATTGCCGGCCATATCAAGGATATCGATGCCTATGCTGTTGCAGCGCATTAAGCAGGGCGCGGCGCGCCTTTTGGCAGCAAGCGTGCTGCTGCTGGTGGCCAGCGCCGCCCACGCCGCGCCGGAGCGCCGCAAAGTGATCATTGACGATGATGGCTTTGGCCTGATGCAGGTCATGCTGCTGTCATCGCCCGATGTGGATGTGCTGGGCCTCACCACCGTGTCTGGCAATGCCTGGGCCAACCGGGTGACGGCACAGGCGCTGCGCGGGCTCGAATGGATCGGTCGCACCGATGTGCCGGTGGTGCCGGGCGCCACGTTTCCGCTGCTCAATTCCGAGGCAGGGACCGAGCGGTGGGAGCAGGCGCACGGGCCCCTGGTGTTCAAGGGCGCGTTCATGAAACGCTGGGTGGAAGACACGCAGCAAACCCCGCCGCCCTATCACAGCCCGTTCGATGCGGTAGATCTGCCCGGCGGCAATCCCACGACGCATCCCGCCGACGAGATCGCCGCCAATTTCCTGATCCGCATGGTGCACAGGTATCCCGGCCAGATCACCATCGTTGCCTGCGGCCCGATGACCAACCTGGCCCTGGCGCAGCGGCTCGATCCCGCCTTTGCCGGCCTGGCCAAGGAACTGGTCTACATGGGCGGCAGCCTTGCCCCGCGCCAGGTGCTGAACAACCGGGCGGCAGCCGATTTCGCCCGTGAGTTCGTCAACAATCCGCGGCGCGAGTTCAACATCCGCTTCGATCCCGAAGCGGCCAGCATCATGGCGCGATCGCCTTGGCGCAGGATCACCATGGTGCCGGTCGATCCATCCACGGCAACGCAATTGAGCCCGGCCCTGATCGCCAGGTTGGGCCAGGCTGCGCGCCCCGGTGTCGATCGCTTCATCAAGCAGTTGGAGCCGGGCTTTCCGCTATGGGATGAAATCGCCGCAGCCGCCTGGCTCGACCCCGCCATCGTGAAAACCCAGCGCCGGATGTGGATCGATTTCGAAAGCCAGCAGGGCGCCGGCTATGGCGACACGCTGAGCTGGGACGAAGCCTATCATCCCGGCCTGGGTGAACAGGCGCAGGACGTGGTGCTGGCGATCGACGTGCCGAAAATGGAAACGATGCTGGCGCGCCTGGTGGGCAAGTAGACCAGGCGGCCGAGGTCAGGCCAGGCGCTCGGGCACTTCGTTGGCCTGGCCGGTGAGGGTTTCGGTGGTGGCGACCGCTTCCCACGGAAACACGAACCAGCGCTTGTCGGTGGTGCGATCGATCGTCTGCACCGCATAGTCCACCGTTTCCTGCGACACCGCGTTGTTGATCATCACGGCAAAACGCAGATTGTCTTCCACCGTGTCGTGCGCGCGGAGCAGGCGGCGGACCTGGGCAATGGTGCGGCCGGAATCGTTGATGTCATCGATGATCAGGATGCGCTGGCCGGCCTTGGTCATCGTGGCGAGCTTGACCAACAGTTCGTCGGCAAAACCGGGAACCTTGGCCGACTGGTCGATCGACAGCATCGGCACGTTGAGAATCTGGCTCATGTAAACCGCCGGCACCAGACCGCCACGGCCGATGCCGACGACGAAATCCGGCTTCCAGTCACCCGTGCCCACGGTTTGCGACAGCGTACGCACGATCGCCAGGAAATCCTCATAGGCGATGTAATCGAAAACCGGCTGGGTCATGGCGCATGTCCGCGTGGAAAGGGGAAGGTCTGGTGGCGGATGCCTGCCGATGCGGCGGCCCCCGATTCGAAGAAGCCGCCCTTACAGGCTTGCTCAACTCGGGTCCATATAGTCCAGCGCGGCAAAGCTGTTCTGGATTTCCTGCAGCACGACATCGGCGGCATAAGACGTCGCGCGGGACGTAGCCGTACACAGCGCCAGCGTCATCGGCTTTAGCACCGGATCGGTCAGCGGCACGAACGCCAACTGGCCGGCGCGCACTTCATTGGCGACGTCGAGCGAGGTCAACAGGCCGATGCCGACCCCTTCCAGCACCAGCGAGGTGATCATCTGGATATTGTCCGACGAAGACTTGCGATCCAGCGGCATCTTCGATGTGCCGGCCAGCACCTGGACCTGCTGGGCCACCGCGAGTGGCGGGGCGGGCAGGATCATCGGCATGCCGGCGCAGGCGGAAAACCGGGCGGAACCTTGCCGGGCAAACGGATGATCGGCCGGCACGACGAAACCCAGGCGAATGTTGGCATAGGCCAGCACGGTGAGATCGCGAAACGTCTGCGGATCAAAGCAGATGCCGAAATCCACCTCGCCACTGGCGATCGCCCCGCGAATGTGTTCGTTGGCCATGACCCGCACATCCACCGAAATGCCGGGATAGCGGTTCTGGATCGCGCGGAGGCGCGCCGGGATATAGCCCTTGGTCAGCGCGTCCATGATCGCCAGCGTCACATGCCCGCGCTTGAGCCCGCGCAGATCCTCGATCTGGGCGCGCACCTCGCTTAGTCCCTTTTGCCAGCGGGCGCCGGCGGCCATGACGATTTCACCCGCTGCCGTCAGGCGCAGGCCGGTGGGCAGGCGCTCGAACAGCGGCATGCCCAATTCCGCCTCGGCATTGAGGATCTGGCGGTCGATGGCCGAGGCCGAGACATTGAGCTCGTCGGCCGCCTTGCGGATCGAGCCGAGCCGGCCAACGGTCATGAAATAGCGCAGGAAGCGGGAAAACGCTGGCATCTAGGGCTCTCTAATTTTTGCAACGCTCTGTCAAATTCATTGTGATTGATTGCAACACACTATGTCCTTTAGCAAGTTCCAGACACAAAATATCATTCAGGGAACGTGTTTTGGGGCGTATCACGGCAAGACTCTCCGGCAGGCCGGCCGGGGGCAGGAAAAGGCTTGTGGCCAGAAGCCGTGCGGTCTGCGTGGCACTGGCGCTGGGCCTTTTTGCCGCTGCGCCCACCGTGCGCGCGGCGGAGCCGGCGCTACCGGTCGTACCGGCGGTGCAGCCGATCCCGGTCAAAGTCATGGTCATCGCCAATTTCGAGCCGGGCGCCGACACCGGCGATGCCCCCGGTGAGTTTCAGCTCTGGGCCGAGCGGGAGCATTTGGACGAGGTGATCCCGGTGCGTGGCGCATTGCACCCGCTGCGCCGCAACGCGGCTGGCCTCTATGGCATGGTCTGGGGCGACGCGCATTCGCTGGTGGTGACGCCAGAGGTGCAGCTGATGGCCCTGCTGCTCGATCCGCGCTTTGATTTCACCCACACGTATTGGCTGTTCACCGGTATTTCCGGCGTCGACCCGCAGGTCGCCTCGGTCGGCAGCGCAGCCTGGGCGCGTTGGGTGGTGAGCGGCGACGCACTGCGCGAATTTGCCGAAAGCGAGGTGCCCAAGGGCTGGCGCTATGGCCTGTTCGCCATCGGCGCCAAGGCGCCCGGGCAATTGCCGCAGGCGGCAGACAGCTTTGCCGGAATGAGCGATACCGGTTCGCTGGGCATGGCTGTGCCGCTCAACCAGGGCTTGGCTGACTGGGCCTTTGCGCTGAGCAAGGACACACCGATCCCGGATACGCCGGCGCTCAAGGCCGCGCGCGCGCAATGGAAAGGCTTTCCCCAGGCGCAGCGTCCGCCGTTCGTGCTGATGGGCGAAACGCTGGGCACGCTGCGCTATTGGCACGGCGCCGGGCGCACGCAGTGGGCGCGCGACTGGGTCAAGCTGTGGACCCACGGCCAAGGCCGCTTTGTGATGACCAACATGGAAAGCCAGTTGATGGCCGGCACCATGCTCGCCGCCAGCCAGGCTGGCCTGGTCGACATGAAGCGCGTGATGGTGCTGCGCAGCGCCAGCAACCCGTCGATGCCGCCGCCGGGCCATTCGCCGCTCGCCAGCGTGGGCGACGAAGGGCCGGGGCAGGTGGCTGCCTACGAGGCGAACTATCGCGTGGGCGCGGTGGTCGTGCACCGTCTGCTTGCCGACTGGGTCCGTTATCGTGACAGCGTGCCAGATGCCGCTCAGCCATGAACGGCACATGGTGACCCACCGACGCGCCATGGTGTCGCTGGCCCTGGCCGGCATGGCATTGGCCCTGGGCAGCGCGGCGCCCGTCGCGGCGCGTTCGCTTGGTGGCGATGCCACGCGCAGCGCGCAGGTTGCGGCGATCATGGCCAAGACCGCACGCGATCCGGGCGAATTGCGGCTGTTCCTGCACCGCATGCCCAAAGGCGGCGATCTGCACAATCACCTGTCGGGCGCGCTCTATGCCGAAGACATGATTGCCTGGGCGGGCGCCAAGGGGCTGTGCCTGTCTGCCGATGGCAGCGAGTTTGCTGCGCCCCCCTGCGCGCCCGATGCCGATATCGCGACGCTGACCCGCACCGAGCCGGCGCGCTATGCCCGGCTGGTGGACAGCCTATCCACGCGCGGCTGGCAGAACGGCGTGGGCGCCCCTACCATCAGCGGGCACGACCAGTTCTTTGCCACGTTCGATCGCTTCACCCCTGCCTTGCTGGGGCAGGAGGCCGAGGCGATGATCGCTGCGCGGCGCCAGGCGGCGGGGGAGGGGCTGCTCTATCTGGAGCTGGATCACAACCCGCCCGGCCTGCTCGAGACCGCCTTGGCCGCGCCATTGCCGCCGCTCGACAGTGCCGGCCTTGCCGCGTTCCACGCCGCCGAGGCGCCGCGCCTGCTGGCGCAAGTGCCCGCCTTGCGCGCGCAGATCGATGCCGAGGAAGCTGCTGCGCGCACTGGCATGCACTGTGCCACGCCGCAGGCCGAGCCTGGCTGCGGCGTGGCGGTGCACTATCTTGCCTGGGCGCTGCGCGACGTGGCGCCGGCCGCCGTGTTTCGCGCGCTGATCCTGGCGTTTGCCCTGGCAGAAGTCGATCCGCGCTTTGTCGGCGTCAATATCGTCCAGCCCGAAGACTGGCCGGTGGCGCGCGCGGATTACGATCTGCACATGGCGATGTTCCGCTTCCTGGCGCAGCGCCATCCGGGCGTCGCCATTTCCATGCACGCCGGCGAACTCGCCTTCGGCCAGGTGCCGCCGGCCGACATGCGCGACCATATCACCAAGGCGGTGGCGGCCGGCGCCCGGCGCATCGGCCACGGCGTGGATATCGCGTTTGAAGACCAGGGCCGCGAGACGCTGGCGCAGATGGCGCGCCAGGGCGTGGCGGTGGAGATCAACCTCACCAGCAACGCCGTGATCCTGGGCGTGAAAGGGCCGGCGCATCCGCTCTCGCTCTATCGCCGCCACGGCGTGCCGGTGGTTCTTGCCACCGATGATCAGGGCGTGCTGCGCACCGACATCACCAACGAGTTCCAGCGCGGCGTGCAAGAGCAGGGCCTGGGCTATGGCGATCTCAAGGCCATTGCGCGCGCTTCGCTGGAATACAGCTTCGTGCGCGGCGCCAGCCTGTGGCGCGATCGCCATGTCGGGCAATGGGCCGCGCCGTGCAGTGGCACGGGGCAGGCTGCCTCGGCCACGCCGTGTCGCGCACTTCTGGCGGCCAGCGAGAAGGCGCGCCTGCAGATGGCGTTGGAACAGCGGCTCGACGCGTTTGAGGACGACGCCATCAAGGCCGCCGCAATGAATAATAAAAAGTCATAAAAACAAGATCATGCCCAGGGAGGGGCGTGAAGGCAGAAAAACAGCAACGGACGGCACGCCCACAGCGGCGTGGCCCGATCATGGGGGTTACGAAGAATGAGCACGTTTCAAGCACGGCTGCACAAGCCCAAGCCCGCGCGCCGCGCGATGGTCGCTCTCGCTCTGCTGGCGGGAACCGCGCTGGCCCGGCCGGCCTTGGCCGACCAGGCCGCACCGGCACCCGAAGCCGGCGATGAAAAGCCCGAAATCGTCGTGTCGGGCTCGCTCGGCGCGCTGCCGCTGAAGGATGTCGGCTCGGTTTTCGGGTTCGACAAGACGCTGGCCGAAACGCCGCGCGCGGCATCGTCGGTAAGCTCGGAACAGCTCGAACGCTTTGGCATCACGCAGATCTATGACCTGGTCAGCCAGGTGCCCGGCACGTTTACCAGCTCGTTCTTCGGCACCGGCGGCGCGCTCGATATTCGCGGCACGCCCGGCGAAGTCTATTTCCGCGGCATGCTGCGCCTGGAAAATCCCGGCAACTATCCCACCCCGATTGCCGCCGCCGATCGCATCGACATCGTGCGCGGCCCGGCCTCGCCGATCTATGGCCCGTCCAAGACCGGCGGCTACATGAACTTCGTGCCCAAGACGGCGCGCGCCGCCAATGGCACCTATGCGCCCGATCCGCATGGCTTCATTGCCTATGACACCGGCAGCTGGGCCCGCAGCGTGCTCAAGGGCAGCATCACTGGACCGGGCCGGATCGGCGATCACCAGTTCGGCTACAGCCTCTATGCCGAATCCGAGGATTCGGGCAGCTATTACCGCAACATCCACCCGCGCAACCTGGTGCTGTCGGCCGCGTTCGACACCGACATCACCAGCAACCTGCGCACCGAATTCGGCGGCATGTATCAAAAGTTCCGCGGCCAGCAGAACGGCGGCTGGAACCGCCTGTCGCAAGACTTGATCGACAATGGCAATTACGTCACCGGTAACGCGGCCAACAACCTCGACACCAATGGCGATGGCCAGATTTCCCGCGCCGAAGCCCGGGCGGCCAACGGCGGCAAGGGCCTGAGCATCTTTGGTTCGTTTGGCTGCGGCGGCGGCATCGGCGCTTCGGGCTGGACCGACGCCTGCCTCAAGGCCAACTATCCCGACCTAGCGCTGGTCAACCCCGGCACCACCAAGCTGAGCAAGCGCGACACGCTGACCGGCCCCAACGACAAGCTCAACAACGATCAGAAGACGTTCTACTTCGACCTGATCTGGACCGGGCCGGGCAAGCTGGAGATCAAGAACCAGGTCTTCTACGACGGCACCAAGAACCTCAACGAGAACTACTACGGCTTCTCGCAAAAGATCGATTCCTACGTTCTGGAAGACAAGGTGGTGATCAGCGACAGCTTCACCACGTCTGCCGGCAAATTTTCGATCCAGGCAGCCCCCTCGCTGCGCTACACCAAGTTCAACTTTGCCGATGACTTTGGCGTCGAACTGTGGAACCGTCCCGATATCACCACGGGCTATACCGCCGCATCCACCCGCCAGCTTTCCACCGACTGCGATTGCAACTATTCCGACTATCTCAAGGGCCACTATCTCGACGTCGGTTTGGCCGGGCTGGTCGATGCCGATTTCGATTTCGGCCTCGACGTGATTGCCGGCCTGCGCTGGGACCATGTCCACGCCACGTCCACCGCGCTGCTTACCAAGTATGATCCGGCCGATTACCCCAGCGTGGCCCAAGCCACCGGCAACAACAGCGGCCTGTCGTGGAACGCCAGCGTTTCCTACAAGACGCCGATCGGCATCATTCCCTATGTCACCGCGTCGCGCCAATCGACGGTGGTGGCCGGTGAAGGCGCCGAAATCCAGCCGACCGCGATTGCTGGGGGCACGTTCCTGTCGGCCTCGCGCCTCTATGAAGCCGGCATCAAGGGTGAGTTCCTCGACAAGCGGCTCTATGCGGCGCTGTCGGTCTACAAGCAGGAGCGCACCGACGTCGTTTCCGACAGCCCGCTGACCAACCAGTCGATCCGCACCAAGGGCGTGGAAGCGGAACTGCGCTGGGCGATCGACAAGCACGCGCTGGTCACCGCGAACTACACCTATATCGACGTGGTGAATATCTCGGCGCTCACCAGCGGCGGCTATTTCAACTACTTCGGCATCGGTGACATGGTGAACGTCAAGGATCCGTCGCTCTATCTCGGCGGCAGCCAGATCGGTTACCTGTTCCCCTCGACCAACGCCCAGGCGCGGCGTCCCGGCATTCCGCACAACGTGGTGTCGGCCACCGGCACCTATGCCTTTGACAACGGCATCGCGATCAACGCCGATGTCAGCCACGTGGACTCGGTCTTCTCCAGCTATAGCCAGACGGTGCGCCTGCCGGCCTATTGGCTGGTCAATGCCGGTGCTTCGTTCACCACGGGCCACTGGATGTTCCGTGCCGTGGTCAAGAACCTCAACAACGCGCGCTATTTCCGGGCCGGTGGCCAGGATCTGTTCGGGGCCGATATCGCCCTGCCGCAGGTGCCGCGCAATTTCCAAGCGACCATTCAGTACAAGTTCTGATCCTCAGTACAGGGCGGCGATATTTTGCCGCCCTGTCAATTGCCTATCGGATATTCATGATGTTGCAGATGAAGGGCCTGCGCCACGCGGCCATCGCCTTGGCGCTCGCTGGCATGGCCACTGGCGCCCGTGCCGCCACCACTCCGGCCGTTCCGCCTGCGGTGGCCAAGGCCTTGCGATGTGCGCCGGGCGCAGCCTGCGCGGCCAAGATTCCAGTCAAAGTGGTGATCGTCACCATGTTCGAAGTGGGGCAGGACACGGGTGACGCGCCGGGCGAATTCCAGTTCTGGCGCGAGCGGCGCAAGCTGGACGTGCGCATTCCGTTCCCGCAGTCGCACCATGATCTCTATTACAATCCCGACAGCCAGATACTGGGCATTGTGACGGGCATGGGCTCGATCCGCTCGGCCACGGCCACGCTGGCACTGGGGCTCGACCAGCGGTTCGACCTGTCACACGCCTATTGGCTGGTCGCCGGCATTGCCGGGGTCGATCCGCACCAGGCGACGATCGGCTCGGCCGTGTGGGCGCATTATCTGGTCGATGGCGATCTGGCGCACGAAATCGATGCCCGCGAAATCCCCGCCGATTGGAAAAGCGGCTATTTCGCGCTGCATTCCAATGGGCCCAATGACACAGTACGCGACAAGCGCCCGCAGCAAGCGGACGAGGGCGAGATGTTTGCACTCAACCCCGCGCTGGCCGATTGGGCCTATGGCCTGACCAAGGACATCGCGCTGCCCGACAGCGCGCAACTGGCCGCCGCGCGCGCGCCGTTCACGGGCATGGCCCCGGCGCAATCTCCGCCGCGCGTGATGACCGGCGACAATCTGGCCGCGATGACCTTCTGGCACGGCGGCATGATGACGCAGTGGGCGCACGATTGGGTCGATTTCTGGACCGGCGGGAAGGGCGTGTTCGTCACCTCTGCCATGGAAGAAACCGGCACGTTCCAATCGATCGACTATCTGGCGCGGATCGGCCGGGCCGATCGCGACCGGGTGATGGTGCTGCGCGGCGCGTCCAACTTCACCATGCCGCCGCCCGGCGTGGCGCCGGCCGACTATCTGCTCAAGGAAAACAACAACTATTCCGGCATGCGCGCCTCGCTCGAAGCGCTCTATACCGTGGGATCGAAAGTGGTGGATACGCTGCTGGCAGATTGGCCACGCTATGCCAAGGCGCCGCCCAAGTGAGCAACGGCGGCCTGCATAGCGGGGCGATCATCCATGCCGATGTGCTGGCAACGATGGACGATGCCGGCACCGAGATTGCCGATGGCGCGCTGATCTGGCGCGACGGCGCCATCGTTGCCTGCGGCCCCACTGCCGAGCTGGCGCCGCAACTCGCCGGAATCGAGGCAATCGACGCGCGCGGCTGCGTCGTCACGCCTGGCCTGGTCAACACGCACCACCACCTCTACCAGTCTCTCACCCGCGCGGTGCCGGGCTGCCAGGACGCCTCGCTGTTCGGCTGGCTCAAGACGCTTTACCCGATCTGGGCGCGCTATACGCCCGATGATGTCTTTGCCGCCACGCGGCTGGGCTTGGCCGAACTCGCGCTGTCGGGCTGTACGCTGTCTTCGGATCACCTCTATCTCTTTCCCAACGGCGTGCGGCTGGAAGACACGATCGCCGCAGCGCAGACCATCGGCATCCGCTTTCACCCCACGCGCGGGGCGATGAGCGTGGGCGAAAGCCTGGGCGGCCTGCCGCCAGACAGCCTGGTCGAGGCCGAACCGGCCATCCTCAATGACATGATCCGCGTGATCGATGCGTTCCATGACGCCGGCGAGGGCGCCATGGTCCGCGTCGGCGTGGCGCCGTGCTCGCCCTTTTCGGTAAGCCGGGAACTGATGCGCGATGCCGCGATCCTGGCGCGCGACAAAGGTGTGATGATGCACACTCACCTGGCCGAAGACGCCGACGACGTGCGCTATAGCCTGGAGAAGTTCGGCTGCCGACCGGGTGACTATGCCGAAAGCCTGGGCTGGACCGGGCCGGATGTGTGGCATGCCCACTGCGTGCAGCTCGATCCCAACGAAATCGCGCTGTTTGCCCGGACCCGCACCGGGGTAGCGCATTGCCCCTGCTCGAACTGCCGCCTGGGATCGGGGATCGCGCCCGTGCGCGCCATGCTCGATGCCGGCGTGCCGCTGGGCCTGGGCGTCGATGGTTCCGCCTCGAGCGATAGCGGGCATCTTTTGGCCGAGGCGCGCCAGGCCATGCTGCTGCAACGCGTGGCTGGCGGGGCCGGGGTGCTTTCCGCGCGCGAGGCCCTGCGCATGGCGACGCGCGGCGGCGCCGAAATTCTCGGCCGCCCCGATTGCGGCCAGTTGCAACCGGGCAAACGCGCCGATCTTGCCATCTGGCCCGTGGCGCAGATCGCCTCGACCGGCAGTTGGGACGCGTTGGCAGCGCTGGTCTTTGCTCCGCCGGCAGGGCCGCGCGATGTCTTTGTCGAAGGGCGCGGTGTGGTGCGCGGGGGTGAACTGGTGATGTCTTCGCAGGCAGAAGTCGTCGCGGGCGCGCAAGCCGCGCTCGCCCGGCTGATGGCATAGGAACGGATGATCGGCATGACGGAGGCAGCCATGGCAACAGCAGCGATACCCGAAAGCGCCGCGCCCCTATCCGGGCCGACCGAAAGCGAGCGGCGTGATCCTGCCTATGTGCCGCCGCTGCCCATGGCCGTGGCACTGGGCGTGCAGCACGTGCTGGCGATGTTCGTTTCCAACATCACCCCGCCGATCATCGTGGCCGGCGCGGCCGGGTTCGGCTTTGGCTCGGCCGATCCTTCTGCGCTGATCTACATGATCCAGGCGGCCATGCTTTTTGCCGGGGTCGCCACGCTGTTGCAGACAGTGGGGCTGGGGCCGATCGGCGCGCGGCTGCCACTGGTGCAGGGCACCAGCTTTGCCTTCATTTCGGTGATGATCCCGATCGTGGCCGGCAAGGGCGTTGAGGGCATGGCCGCGCTGACCACTGCTGCATTCCTGGCCGGTCTGCTCCATGCCGGGCTCAGCCGCCTGGTCGGGCCGATCCGCTTTGCCCTGCCGCCGCTCGTCACCGGGCTGGTCGTGCTGATGATCGGGCTGTCTTTGGTGCGGGTTGGCGTCGAATATGCCGCTGGCGGGGTAACGCTGCGCGGGCTGCCGGCCTATGGTGCGGCGTCAAGCTGGCTGCTGGCCGGGGTGGTCGTGTTCGCCACGCTTGGCCTCAAGTTCTTCGGGCGCGGGGTGTTTTCAACCGCAGCCGTGCTGCTTGGCCTGCTCGCTGGCTATGGCGTGGCGCTGATCATGGGGCGCGTGGATTTCGCCCCCGTGGCGCAGGCGCACTGGCTGATGCTGCCGCGTTTCCTGGCCTTTGGCTGGGAACTGTCGCCCTCTGCCATTGTCGGCTTCTGCCTGATCGGCTTCGTCTCGTCGATCGAATCAATCGGCGATGTCGAGGCGATCTGCGAAAACGGGGCAGGGCGGCGCGCCACCGACACGGAAGTGATGGGCGCTGTTGCGGCCGACGGCGTGGGCACGGCGCTCTCTGCCCTGTTCGGCGCCATGCCCAACACCACGTTCAGCCAGAACGTGGGCCTGATCGCCATGTCGGGCCTGATGAGCCGCTTCGTCGTGACGCTCGGCGCGTTGTTCCTGATCCTCTGCGGCCTGCTACCCAAGATCGGCGCGGTGATCACCACTGTCCCGATCGAAGTGCTGGGCGGCGGGGTGATCGTGATGTTCGGCATGGTCGCGTCCTCCGCGCTCGCCATGCTCTCCAGCGTCGCATGGAACCAGCGCAACATGCTGGTAGCCGGCACCGCGCTCTCGGTCGCGCTCGGGCTCCAGCTTGAGCCTGAGGCGCTGGGCCACCTGCCGGAAACCGCCCGGATACTGCTGTCATCGGGCGTCATGCCGGTGGCCGTGATCGCGCTGGTGCTCAACCTGGTGCTGCCCAAAGAGATTTGACCGCGCGCATTTTTGCAACAGCGCGTCAGAATCATTGCGTTTGATCGCACACCATCGCGCCGCCATCATATTGCCATCGCGTTGAAACGATAAGGTAATGCTGCCCATGGCCACGGCCCCGCTCGCATCTTTCGAACCGGTCCTCCCGCATGGTTGCACCTTTACGCCGCGGGATTGGGCGATCCTATCGCGCCATTGGTATCCCGTTGCCCTGGCGCGCGAGGTAGGCGAGGCACCGATCAAGGCGCGGCTGCTCGATCAGCCTTTGGTGCTCTATCGCGCCCAGGATACGCTGGTCATCGCACCTGACCGTTGCCCCCATCGCGGCGTTCCGCTCAGCATGGGGCGGGGCAACGGACGCGGAGTGGAATGCCCCTATCACGGACTGACCTTTGGCGCCGGCGGGCGCTGCGTGCATATTCCTGCACAACCGCAACGGTCGATCCCAACGCAGTTCCACCTTCACACCTATCCGGCGGTGGAACGCTACGGCCTGATCTGGACCTGCCTTGACCCCGCAGCGACCGCGCAGGATACTGACGCGATCATTGCCATGCCACATTGGGACGAGGCTGGCTTTCAGCAGATTGTCTGCCCGTGGATCGATATTCGCGGCTCGGCCGGACGGCAGATGGAGGGCTTTCTCGACGTCGCGCATTTTGCCTTCATCCACAGCGAAAGCTTTGCCGATCCTGATAATGCCCAGGTGCCCGATTATCGGCCGCGCCGCACGGCGCAGGGTTTCGAGGCGGAATACTGGAGCAACGTGGCCAACTATCCCAAGGGGGTGGACAAGGCGCCGCCTGGCTTTCGCTGGCTGCGCCACTTCCGCTGCCACGTTCCCTTCACGGCCACGCTCGAAGTGCATTTCCCCGGCGATGATCGCCTGGTGATCCTCAATGCGGCATCACCGGTTTCAGCCACGGAAACCCGCCTGTTCGTGCCGATTGCCCGCAATTTCGATACCGATCAGCCGGTGCAGGGCGTCTATGACTTCAACCGCCAGGTGTTCGAGGAAGACCGCGCCATGGTAGAGGCGCAATGGCCCGCACAACTGCCGCTCGATCCCAGCGCCGAAGCGCACCTGACCGCTGACATGAGTTCGATGTTCTATCGCCGCGCGTTGCGCGACCTCGGCCTGCGCGGCGGCTGATCCGACGGGCTGGGTTGGCGGAGGGGGTGGGATTCGAACCCACGGATGCTTGCACATCGGCGGTTTTCAAGACCGCTGCAATCGACCACTCTGCCACCCCTCCGGCGCGCCGCCGATAGCGGTTGTCATGCGATGCGCAAAGAGGTTTTGCACGGTCATCCTCGCAAAATGCGCAAAAGGGGCGATTTTCGGCAGGCTTGGCGCCTCACCTGGGCGCGGGGGTGTTCCATTGTCGGGCAAGGCATGCAAGACAGCCTGCAATGATGGCCCAACCGATCCCTTTCGTTTCAACCGTTAATTCTTCGCGCCCGATGCCGCCCGCCGCTTGGGGCCGCCGGGCCTGGCGCCGCGTGGCGATGGGCGCGGCGCTGGCGCTGGCGGCACTGGCTGGGCCGGCCGTGGCGCAAGATACCGAAGAAGCCGGATTTCAAGGCTATCTGCAACTCCTAGCCGCCAAGGCGCGCGGGGCGGGGGTGCGCGAGCAGACCATTACCAGCGTGCTGCCCGGGCTCACGTTCAACCCGCGCGTGATCGCCTTCGATCGCAGCCAGCCCGGCGGCGCGCAGTCGGGCGGGGGCACGCCCTCGTTTGAGCCGTATCGCAGGCGCCACGTGGATTCCGTGCGCATTGCCAAGGGGCGGCGCATCTATGCCGAATCGATGCAGCAGATCGAGGCCGTCAGCCGCCGCTATGGCGTGCCCGGCCCGGTGATCCTGGCGATCTGGGGGCATGAGAGCAATTTTGGCAGCTATACTGGCGATTTCGATCTGCCGCGTTCGCTGGCCTCGCTCGCCTTTGAAGGACGCCGGCGTGATCTGTTCGCTGACGAGTTCGTCGCCGTACTCAAGATGATCGATCGCGGCGTTCCCCGGCAAAAGCTGGTCGGCAGCTGGGCCGGCGCCTTTGGCAATCCGCAGTTCCTGCCCAGTGTCTATCTGCGCGTGGCCCAGGATGCCGATGGCGATGGCCTGCCTGATATCTGGGCGAGCCGGGCCGATACCATCGCCTCGATCGCCAACTATTTCCGCGATGCCGGCTGGCGCCCGGGCGAACCCTGGGGCTTTGCCGTGACGGCGCCGGCCGGGCTCGATCGCAGCCGCCTGGGCACCGCGCTGGCCAGCCCGCGCTGCCCGCTGGTGTTCGCCCGGCACAGCCGCTGGCGCACCCTGCGTGAATGGCGCGCCATGGGCATCATGCCCCAGGCCGGCGTCTGGCCTGCGGGCGACGATACGCTCGCCACATTTTTCGAGCCGGACGGACCAGGCCGCACCGCCTATTTGCTAACCGGAAATTATCGGGTCATCCTCGATTACAACTGCTCGAACTTTTACGCCCTGTCCGTGGGATTGCTCGCCGATGAAATCAGCCGCTGATCGCCTTCGCCTGACCGCCGCCGCCCTGGCCATTCCCCTGATGCTGGGCTGCGGCACAGCGCAGATGGCCCTGGCCCAGGCGGTCAGCGGCCCGGCGGCCGATTATCCCATGGTGCTGGGCGCGCCGTTCGCGGTTGGCGGGGTGACCTATACCCCCGCCGATACGATGAACTATGATGCGGTTGGCTATGCCGTGCCCGATGCCGAAGGCGGCGGCGGGATCAGCGGCGCGCATCGCACGCTGCCATTGCCGAGCTATGTCGAAGTGACCTCGCTCGATACCGGGCGCACGATCCTGGTGCGGCTGGAACGACGCGGGCCGATGGAAGGCGATGGGCTGGTGGCACTTTCGCCCGGCGCCATCGCGCAACTCGGGCTGAGCGGAGCGCATTCGCCGGTGCGCGTGCGCCGCGTCAACCCGCCAGAGGCCGAGCGCGCGCTGCTGCGCGCCGGCCAACAGGCGCCGGCCCGTATGGATACGCCGCCCGGCTTGCTCACCGCGCTCAAGCGCAAGCTCGGCATTCTCCCGCCCGCTGAGCCCAAGCCCGAACTGCTCGCCGCCGCCCTCGCTGGCAAGCAGCCGCCAGCGCCCGTGCCGACACCAACGCCGCCAGCCCCGGCGCCCAAGCCGGTCGTGCGCAACACCACGCCCATGCCCGCGCTGCGCCCGCCAGCGCCGTCAGCCCCCTCGGCGGCGCCAAAGGCCGTTGCCGCAAAGGCGCCGGTGCCCAAGCCCGTCACGCCCCGGCCCGAACCCAAGGCGCCGGCAAAGGCAGAGCCAAAGCCGGCGCCCAAGGCCGAGCATCAGGCCACCGCATCAGCCCATTCGACGGCCTATGTCGTCCAGGTGGGCGCTTTCTCCACGCGCGCCAACGCCGAGAAAGCCGCGCGCGAAGTGGGGGGCACGGTGGCATCGGCCGGCAAATTCTTCCGCGTGCGCATTGCCGCTGGCTCACAAGACGATGCCAAGGCGGCTCTGGGCAAGGCGAAGCGGGCGGGCTATGCCGATGCCCAGATCCAGCGCGCGCCATAAGGCAGGCGGGCTGGTCCCATCGTGAATTCGGGGTTTTGCTTGCGCCGTCTGCTTTCCGTTGCCGTTGCCCTGGCCGCTGTGGCCACCGTTGCCGTGCCTGCCCAGGGCATGAAGTCTCCGCACGTGCAGGTGTCGGCCGATCCGGCGCATCCGCCCGAAGTGGTGGCGCCGATCGCCCTGCTGATTGACGTCAATTCCGGGCGGGTGCTGTTCGAGAGGCAATCACACCGCCGCTTCGTGCCGGCTTCGCTTACTAAGATCATGACCAGCTATGTCGCGTTCGAACTGGCCGCGCAGGGCAAGCTCAAGCTCGATGCGAGCTTTGCCATGCGGCCTGAAACCTTCCGCCAGTGGCATGGCGTCGGCAGCACGATGTTCCTGGAAAACAACAGCCAGACCCGCGTGGCCGATCTGCTGGAAGGCATCGTCACCGTCTCGGCCAACGATGCCTGCGTCGTGCTGGCAGAGGGCGTTTCGGGCAACGTGCCCGGCTTTACCGCGCTGATGAACGCGCAGGCCCGCACGCTGGGCATGCGTGACACCCACTACAACACGCCCAATGGCTGGATGGACGAGGGCCGCACCTATGTTTCGGCGGCAGACCTTGCTACGCTGAGTACGGCACTGATCACCCGACACCCGGATCTCTATCGCCGGTTCTATGGCCACGAAACGATGATCTGGAACGGGATCGAGCAGCGCAACCACAACCCGCTCTATGGCGTGGTGAACGGCGCTGATGGCGTGAAGACCGGCTTTACCAACGAGGCCGGCTATGGTCTGGTGGGATCGGCGCAGCGCAACGGCCGCCGCCTGATGATGGTGGTGGGCGGTTATGACCGGCCGCAGGACCGTGCCCGCGACGGCGCGGCGCTGATCGAATGGGGCTTTGCCGCGTTCGACGAAAAGCCGCTGTTTGCCGCCGGAGACCATGTCGGCAGTGCGCGGGTGCAGGGCGGCACGATTTCTAGCGTTGGCCTGGTGGCGCCGCGTTCGCTGGCGATGCTCGTCGGCCACGGCCAGACGGTGCGGCCCACGCTGTCGATCCGTTACAAGGGGCCGCTGCGCGCGCCGATCGCCAAGGGCCAGGAAGTGGCCACGCTGGTGGTGCATGCGCCAGGCCAGCCCGACGCACGCCTTCCATTGGCGGCGGCCGAGGCGGTGCCCAAGGGCGGCCTGTTCGATCGCCTGCGCAACGGCTTTGCCGCGATGGCCGGGCAATGAGTGGCACTGGTCCCACCGGCCGTTTCGTGGTGTTCGAGGGCGGCGAGGGCGCCGGCAAGTCGACCCAGGCGCGCCTTCTGGTCCAGGCCCTGGCCGCGCGTGGGATCGGCGCGGTGCTCACCCGCGAACCGGGCGGAACCCCCGGCGCCGAGGCGATCCGCAACCTGCTGTTGAGCACGCACGGCGAAGGCTGGGGCGCGCGGGCCGAAGCGCTGCTGTTTGCGGCCGCGCGCGCGGACCATGTCGAGCGGTTGATCCGCCCGGCGCTGGCGCGCGGCGACTGGGTGATCTGCGACCGCTTCATCGATAGCAGCCGCGCCTATCAGGGCGGCGGCAACGGGCTGTCCGATGCCGATGTCATGGCACTGCACGCCATTGGCAGCGAAGGGCTGCTGCCAGATTGCACTATCCTGTTGGAACTACCCGCCGAAGAGGCCGCCGCCCGCTGCGCACTGCGTGACCAGGGCCAGGCAGACCGGATCGGCGGGCGCGATGCCGCCTATCATGCGCGCGTTGCCGCCGCATTCGATGGCTTCGCCGCTGCCGAGCCAGGGCGCTTTGCCCGCGTTTCCGCGCTAGGCACCCCCGAAGCAGTCGGCGCGCGCATTCTTGACGCGCTGGCGCCATGGATGCCGCCAGCATGCTGATCGGCCACGAACACCCCTGGGAAACCTGGAACGCAGCCATGGCCGGGCAGCGCATGCACCACGGCTGGCTGCTGGCTGGTCGTGAAGGGCTGGGCAAGGCCAGCTTTGCGCTCGAAGCTGCAGCCAAGCTGGTGGCCGAGCCGGGCGTGCCGCAGCCACCGGCGTTGCATCACCCCGATATCCTGGTGCTCGAGCCGCTCCCCGCCAACGATGATGAAGCGAAGAAGCGTGACGACGGGCGTCCCTATGCCCGCAAGCGCAATATCAACGTCGATCAAATCCGTACGATGCTCCATCGCCTGCACACCCGGCCGACACTGGGCGCGCGCCGCGCGGTGATCGTGGACGCGGCCGATCATCTGGAAAAAGGCGCGGTCAACGCGCTGCTCAAGGGGCTGGAAGAGCCGCCTCAGGGCACGTTCTTTCTGCTCGTGGTGCATCAGCTTGGCCGTCTGCTGCCCACGGTCCGTTCGCGCTGCCAGGTGCTGCGCTTTCGCCCACTCGATCTCAAGGAAATGAACGAAGCCGTTTCATTATCCGCGCCCGAACTCGATGGCGAAACGCGCGCTGCCGCCATTGCCGTGGCGCATGGCTCGCCCGGGGCTGCGCTGACCTTTGCAACGCAAGATCTTGGGCGCCCCCTGGCGCTGTTGCGCGAGATACTGCGCACCGGAGATCCCGACCTTGGCCTGCGCGGCGAACTGGGCAGCGCCTTGGGCGCACGGCCCGATCGCGAGCGATTGTTGGCGACGATCGAGGCGGCGCGCACCGTTCTGGCCGAAGAAGTGACGCAGGCCGGCGCCGACAACCGTCTGGCAATCATCGCGGCGCACCAGCATCTGGTCGACCTGGCACGCGAGGTGCCAACGCACAACTTTGATCCGGCATTGCTGGTTATGGAAATCGGCGGGTTGCTGGCGCGCGCTGCGCGCACTAGAGCGGGGGCAACATCCCGCTGAAGGAAGCGACTGTCGCCATGGGCGAACCCTATTACATCACCACCGCCATTTCCTATCCCAACGGCAAGCCGCATATCGGCCACGCCTATGAAGCGATCGCCGCCGATGTGATCGCGCGGTTCCACAAGGCGATGGGCCGCGACGTGCGCCTGCAGACCGGCACGGACGAGCACGGCCTGAAAATGGCGCAGAAGGCGCGCGACCTGGATCTGACGCCGGCGCAGCTGAGCGATCAGATGTCGCAGCATTTCATTGATATGTGCGCCGCATTGAACGTCAATTATGACGTATTCCTGCGCACCACCGAGCCACGCCACCACACCGCTAGCCAGGAAATCTGGAAGCGCATGGAAGCCAACGGCGATCTCTATCTCGATCGCTACGAAGGTTGGTACTCGGTGCGCGACGAGGCCTATTACGACGAAAGCGAACTGGTCGAAGGGGAAGGGGGCAGCAAGCTCTCGCCCCAGGGCACCCCGGTGGAATGGACCGTGGAGGAAAGCTGGTTCTTCCGCCTGTCGAAGTATCAGGACAAGCTGCTCGCGCTCTATACCGACAATCCCGATTTCATCCGGCCCGAGGCGCGCCGCAACGAGATGATCGCGTTTGTCTCGCAGGGACTGCGCGACCTTTCGGTCTCGCGCACCAGCTTTGACTGGGGGGTCAAGGTTCCGGGCAGCGACAACCACGTGATGTACGTGTGGGTCGATGCGCTGACCAACTATCTTACCGGCCTCGGCTGGCCGGAAGAAACCGACGCCTTTGCAAAGTATTGGCCGGCAAACCTGCACCTCATCGGCAAGGATATCGTGCGGTTCCACACGATCTACTGGCCCGCGTTCCTGATGAGCGCCAACCTGCCGGTGCCGCACCAGGTGTTCGGCCATGGCTTCCTGCTCAACCGGGGGCAGAAGGAATCCAAGTCACTCGGCAACGTGACCGACCCGATCGCGCTGGCCGAACGCTTTGGCGTCGACGCTGTGCGCTATTTCTTCATGCGCGAGGTGGCGTTCGGCCAGGACGGCTCGTGGTCGGCCGAAGCGATCGTGACGCGCTGCAATGCCGAGCTGGCCAACAGCTATGGCAACCTGGTGCAGCGGGTTCTTTCCATGATCTTCAAGAACATGGACGGCAAGCTCGACACGTTTTCGAGCACGGAGGCCGACGATGTCCTGCTCGCCACGGTCCACGCTGCCGCTGCCGAAGATCTGCCGCGCGAATTTGCCGCGCTCAACTTCTCGGCCGGGATCGATGCGTGGATGCGCGCGGTCTTTGCCTGCAACGCCTATATCGACGAGCAGGCACCGTGGACGCTGCGCAAGACCGACCCGGAACGAATGCGCGCCGTGCTGCTTACCCTGTTCATGGCCATTCGCGACCTGACCATTGCCATCGCCCCGATCGTGCCGACGGCTGCGGGCAAAGTGCTTGACCAGCTGGGCATTCCGGCCGGCGAGCGCGGCTATGGCGCCTTGCACCATGCCAGCTGGTACATGGAGCGCGTGGCCACCGGTGAAGCGCTGGCACAGCCGGTCGGCGCGTTCCCGCGGCTCGAGCTGCCGGCCGAGGAAAGCGCGAGCGCCTGATGCTGATCGATTCCCATTGCCACCTCATTTACGAAGGCCTGGTTGATCGCCAGGCCGAGGCACTGGCGGCAGCCCGCGCGCGCGGTGTGCGCGGCTTCCTCAACATCTCGACACGACAGCGGGAGTGGGAAGAAGTCGTGGCCGTGGCCCATCGCGAGCCGGACGTGTGGGCAAGCGTGGGCATCCACCCGCACGAGGCGGATAGCCACGCTGATCTGGGCGCTGCGGTGCTGGCAGCGGCCACGGCAGACCCGCGCGTGATCGGCATCGGTGAAACCGGGCTTGATTACTTTTACGATCACTCCGACCGCCAGGTGCAGCAGGACTTGTTCCGCATGCACATTGGGGTGGCGCGAGACACCGGCTTGCCGCTGATCATCCATACCCGCGATGCCGAAGACGATACGCTGCGCATCCTGACCGAAGAAATGGGGAAGGGCGCCTTCCCGGCGTTGATCCATTGCTTCACCGCCAGCGCCGGCTTTGGCCGCGCGGTGCTCGACCTGGGCTTGACGATCTCGATTTCCGGCATCGTCACGTTCAAGAACGCCAAGGACTTGCAAGGCTTTGTTGCCGACATTCCCGATGATCGCCTGCTGGTGGAGACCGATGCCCCGTTCCTGGCGCCGATCCCCCATCGGGGAAAGAAGTGCGAACCGGCCTTCGTGGCCGATACGGCCGCGTTCGTCGCCGCGCTGCGTGGCGTCACGATCGAACAACTTGGCGCGATGACCACCGACAACTTCTTCCGCCTGTTCAGCAAGGCCGAAAGGCCAGCGGCATGAAGCTGGTCATGCTGGGATCGGGCACCTCCACCGGGGTGCCGCGCATCGGCAACGACTGGGGGGAATGCGATCCGGCCGAGCCGCGCAACCGCCGCACCCGCGTGGCGATCGTGGTGGAAGGCGCCGATGGCGCACGCATCCTGGTCGATACGCCCACCGATCTGCGCCACCAGTTGCTCGCCACCGAAATCGACCGGATCGATGGGGTGGTGTGGACGCACGACCATGCCGATCACACGCACGGCATCGATGATCTGCGCCCGCTGCGCATGGGCCGCGGCGCACCGATCCCGGGCTATGCCGCCGATGAGACCGTGCGCCGGCTGCGCCAGCGCTTTGGCTATGTCTTTGCCGGGCAGCACGGCTATCACACGATCTGCAACCTCGATAATCTCGATCGCGTGCGCATGGTCGCCGGCATTGCCATCAGCCATTGCCAGATGGCCCATGGCCCGGCGCAATCAACCGCGTTCCGGTTCGACCAGAATGGCAAGTCCATTGGCTATGCGACGGATTTTTCTGAAATAAATGATGAGATGATCAACCTGTTCTATCGGGTTGACGTGCTGGTAGTCGATGCCTTGCGGCGGCAGCCGCATCCCACGCATGCCCATCTGGCGATGGCGCTGGAACTGGTCGACACCTGCCGGGCAGGCCAGGCGGTTCTGACGCATCTCGACAAGTCGATGGATTATCGCACCCTGTGCGGCGAAACGCCCGACAACGTCCAGCCAGGCTATGATGGCCTGGAAATCAGCCTTTGAGCGCACTGAAAGGATAGCGCCATGATCACGCCCGATCGCATCGTTGCCTTGATCGGCCTGATCATGGCGCTGGTGCTGGTATCCCGCAACGGCGCGCTGCGCCGCGTGCAATGGCCGGCACGGCTCCAGATGGCGCTGATCTGGGGCGTTATCATCGTACTGACGGCCTTGGTATATACCTGGCTCAAAGCCCGCTGATCCGGGCTTCAAGCCAAGTGCATTTTACATAATATATCTTATCCATACAGCGGATCGCGCGTGAAGGACGGTGCCGATCACACCGCCGCGCCCGCCAGGATCTGCTTGAGCGCGGCGACGTGTTTGCCAAAGCGCGTGCGCCCGGTTGCGGTGATCCGCGCCCAGGTGCGCTGCCGCCCATCGACCGGCGCCTTGCGCAGTGCGATCAGGTCTGCGTCAGCCAAGGCCGACAGATGCTTGGACAGCACGGAATCGCTGCACTTGGTAATCTCGCGCAGCCGGGCAAATTCGGCATCCTGCACGTGGCTCAACACCGCCATGACTTGCAGCCGCGCGGGCGCCTGGAGCAAAGGTTCCAGCCCATCGAGATCAGCCGTGGTTTCAGCCTCGGTGGCCATGCTCACGCCTCTTGCATTTCGCGCACGAACACGCGCTGCCACGTCACGCTGCCCCAATAGCTGATGCCAAAGGTGATGACGGCCAGCGCCAAGCTGAGCAGCGGCATGCCGGCATGCAGGCTGGCCCAGACACTGGCGATGTAGAGCGCGGCGATAGCGACCAGCAGCAGCAGCGCCACGCGCCGCGTGCGCCCACGGCGATAGCCATTGATGAACACACCGAGCCGGCGGCGGTCGGACATCACGCAGGCGATGATCCCGGCCATGACGGCGACAAACAGCGCGATGCGCCAGCCAAACGCCACCGCTGGCGTCGCCACCAGCACCGCTTCGCACAAGGCGAAAGCCGCGTGGCGCCAGGGCGGACAGGCGAGCGTGGCCAGCTCGCGCTGGGCGCCAACGACGGCACCCAAGGCGGCGCGGGCTTCATCTTTTCCAATTGCGCTCATCATGTCATTCCTCACTTTCCATGTTGGAAAGCGATACAGCAGACTTTCCGATTCGGAAAGAGATAATTTTCCAGAATGGAAAGTGATCATGTCGGATTGCTAGAGGGGTGCCATTTGACCGTTTGCAGCCTAGAAACAGCGTCATGTCTGACTCCGTTTCCGCACCCGCCTTATCGTCTCCCTCGCTGATCCGCCTTTTGGCGATCATGGCCCGCCTGCGTGATCCGCACGGCGGCTGCGAATGGGATCTGGCGCAGGATTTCGCCTCGATCGCGTCCTACACGATCGAGGAAGCCTATGAGGTGGCGGATGCCATCGCGCGGGATGATATCGCCGCGCTGCGCGAGGAACTGGGCGATCTGCTGCTTCAGGTGGTGTTTCACAGCCGCATGGCGCAGGAGGCTGGCCATTTCGCCTTTGACGATGTTGCCGCCGCGATCGCCGACAAGATGGAGGATCGCCATCCGCACATCTTTGGCGGCGAGGACGATCACGGCCAATCGCGCGAGGAACGCTGGGAAAACCGCAAGGCTGCCGAACGCGCCGCCAAGGGCGCGCAGAGTGCGATGGATGGCGTCGCCCTCGCCCTGCCCGCACTGATGCGTGCGGAAAAGCTGCAGAAGCGCGCCGCGCGCGTGGGGTTCGACTGGCCCGATACGGCCGGCCCCACCGCCAAGGTGATCGAGGAACTCGACGAGCTGGCCGCGGCGCAAACCACAGCGGAACAGCTGGATGAAGCCGGCGACCTGCTGTTTGCCGCGGTCAACGCCGTGCGCGCCTATGGCATTGCCCCCGAAGACGCGCTGCGCCACGCCAATGCCAAGTTCGAGCGGCGTTTCCGCGCGATGGAGGCATTGGCGCAAGGCCGCTTTGCCATGCTGGACCTGGATGCCCAGGAAGCACTGTGGCAGGCGGTGAAAGTGTCAGAGCGTAGTGAAGCGGCCGATATCAGCGAGGCTTAACCGCACGCTGAGGCGCAGTGCCGTCTGGTCTTCGTTGGGCTCTTCGCGCAGCACTTCACCATGGGCGTGCAGCCAGGCGAGGCGCTGGCCATCGCTGACGGGCACAGTGAGTTCCAGCACTTGCGCATTCCCGGTCAGCATGTCGCTCAAGACGCTGAGCAGGGTATCTGTGCCCTCCCCCGTCATCGCGGAAATCGGCACGACCTTCTGCTCGGGTACGCCATGAGCAATCATCGCCTCGCGCATGGCGCGCTCTTCGGCGCTGAGCATGTCCCACTTGTTCCAGGCCTCGACGATCGGGATCTCGCTGCCACCCTCCCCGATCACGCCCAGGTCCGTAAGGATTTCTTCCACCTCGGCCTTTTGCTGGGCCGCCGCCGGGTTGGCGATATCGCGCACGTGCACGATCACGTCGGCCGCCGTCACTTCTTCCAGCGTGGCGCGGAACGCCGCGACCAGCTGCGTGGGCAGATCGGAAATGAAGCCGACCGTGTCTGACAGGATCGCCTTTTCCACCCCCGGCATGCGGATGGCCCGCATGGTGGGATCGAGCGTGGCGAACAGCAGGTCTTCGGCCATCACCGCAGCGCCGGTCAGGCGGTTGAACAACGTGGACTTACCAGCGTTGGTATAGCCGACCAGGGCAATCACCGGCCATGGCGCGCGCTGGCGCCGTTCGCGGTGCAGGCCACGGGTGCGGCGCACCTGTTCCAGTTCGCGGCGCAAGCGGCCCATGCGGTTGCGGATCATCCGCCGGTCCGCCTCAATCTGGGTTTCACCAGGGCCACCCAGGAAGCCAAAGCCGCCGCGCTGGCGTTCGAGGTGGGTCCAAGAGCGCACCAGGCGACCAGCCTGGTAATCGAGATGGGCGAGTTCCACCTGCAGCCGCCCTTCGGCGGTGGCGGCACGTTCGCCAAAGATTTCGAGGATCAACCCGGTGCGGTCGATCACCTTGCGCTTGAGCTTGTCTTCCAGGTTGCGCTGCTGGATCGCCGACAGCGCCCCATCGACGATGACCAATTCGGCCTCGTTCTGCGTGGCGCTGACGGCGAGGCGTTCGACCTGCCCTTCCCCGAACAGCGTGCCGGGGCGCACCGCGCGGATCGGCACGATGAACGCGTCGACCACTTCGATGCCAATGGCGCGGGCCAGGCCCTGCCCTTCTTCCAGGCGCGCTTCGGCATCCTCGCCCAAGCCGCCGCGCTGGCGAATATCGGGCAGAACAACAATGGCGCGCGCGCCACGGGTGACTTCGCCTTCGATGTCACCCGCATTGCGTCCAAATTCGAAAGTGCTCAGTTCGCTTCGCCTTCCCAGTCACCCGTCAGATCGACATGGCCGGCCGGCTGAATCGTCGAGACGGCATGCTTATAGGCAAGCTGCACATAGCCTTCGCGTTCCAGCAGCATGCAAAAAAGGTCGTAGGCCGCGACCTTGCCCTGCAGCATGACGCCGTTGACCAGGAACATGGTAACCTGCACGCCGGCATCGCGCACGCTCGACAGGAACACTTCCTGCAACAGGCGCTTCTTGCCGTTTTCGTCGTTGCCGCTCTGGAAGTGGGCAACCGAAAGCTGCTGGCCCGGCATGATCGTGGAGATCGCATGCTTGTAGACCAGCTGCGACTGACCATCGCGGCGCAGCAGGATCGAGAAATTGTCAAACCAGGTGACGATGCCCTGCAGCTTGACGCCCTTCACCAAAAACATGGTGACGGGAATCTTGTTCTTACGCAGATGGTTGAGGAACACGTCCTGAAGGTTCTGGCCCTTCACGGCGCCGCCGCTGGCGACAGGTGCGGGCGTAGTCGCAGGCGCAGCGGCCTCGGCAGGGGCTGCGGCTTCGGACTTGGCGCGGGGACGCGCAGACAGGGTCTTTCCGGTCATTCTTGTGACTCCGTTCTATTGGCGGGCCCCGGTCCTTTCGGCGCTATTCCGGGGCTTCGCGATCTGGCTCACGATCATTGCGGTGCAAGATGACACGGCAATGGCCATGGGCCGGCTTCGAACCTTGTCTTATGGCCGCTTTGCGGCTGCGTAAACCGGGTTTTTGTCGCAAACGTTCGCTTGTGCGTAAAAGCCTGGTGGAACGCCCGCCAGACGGTCAGTCGTCTTCCTCGTCCTCGCGCCGCTCGGCCATGCCCAACAGCTTGAGCTTGCGATGCAGGGCAGAGCGTTCCATTCCGATGAAGCTGGCGGTCTTTGAGATGTTGCCGGAAAAGCGCCGGATCTGCACCTTGAGGTACTCGCGCTCGAAATTCTCGCGCGCCTCGCGCAGCGGCACGCCCATCAACGCCGAGGTGCCGGTATCGGCGCCAAGCCGGGTGGAGACGATTTCGGCGGGCAGCATGTCTGCCTCGATCCGGGCCAGGCGCTCGCGCGGGGTGAGGATGATCGTGCGCTCCACCACATTGCGCAGCTGGCGCACATTCCCCGGCCAATCATAACTTTGCAACGCGGCCATGGCCTCGGGCGTGATGCCCGGCGGCGAAACGCCCTGCTCGCTGGCATAGCGGGTGAAGAAATGATCGACCAGCGAGGGGATGTCGTCGCGCCGATCGGTCAGCGGCGGGATCGCGACTGGTACCACGTTGAGGCGGTAGAACAGGTCTTCGCGGAAACGCCGCTCGGCGATTTCCTTTTCGAGCGGGCGCGAGGAAGAGGAAACGACCCGCACGTCCACGCGGATTTGGCGATGGCCTCCCACGCGCACGAATGCCTGCTCGGTCAAGACGCGCAGGATACGCGCCTGGCTCGAGGCTGGCATGTCGGCCACTTCATCGAGGAAGAGCGTGCCGCCATCGGCCATTTCCAGCAAGCCGGCGCGCACCAGCTTGCCATCGGCCTCTTCGCCGAACAGTTCCTGTTCAAAGCGTTCGGGGGTGATGCGCGCGGAATTGACGGTAATGAAGGCGTTTTGCGCGCGCGGGCTCCAGCTGTGGAGCAGGCGCGCGGCCACTTCCTTGCCCGATCCGGCCGGGCCGGTGATCAGCAAGCGGCTGCCGGTGTTGGCCACCCGCTTGAGCGTGGCACGCACCTGGTTGATCGCCGCCGAATTGCCGGTGAACTCTTCCGAGGCGACGAAGCCCTGGCGCAGGCGCTGATTTTCCCGGCGCAGGCGTTCCGTTTCGGTGGCACGTTCCACCAGCAGCAGCAGGCGTTCGGCCTCGAACGGCTTTTCGAGAAAATCCATCGCGCCGCGGCTGATGGCCGAAACGGCGGTATCGATATTGCCGTGGCCGGAAAAGATGATCACCGGCAGTTCCGGCTCGCGCTTCTTGATCTCGTCCAGCACTTCAAGCCCGTCCATCGGGCTGCCGTGCAGCCACACGTCGAGCAGGACCAGGCTGGGGCGGCGTTCGTCCACCGCTGCCAGGGCCGAAGTGCTGTCACCGGCAAGGCGGCAGCCATAGCCTTCGTCGCTGAGCACGCCCGCCACGAGTTCGCGGATGTCACGTTCATCGTCGACGATCAGGATATCGAGAGCCATGGGAATTTCTGAGTCCTGTGGAAAAAGCCTGATGGAATCGTGCGGTCCAGAAAGGATCAATGCGGCGCGGCAGCCACTGTATCGACGGGCGGTGCATTGGCAGGGGCCACGCCCCCGGCCTGGGCCAGGGGATCGCGGGCAAAGCGCATGGTCACGCGGGTGCCACCTTCCGGCTCGTTGGCAAAGGCCATGTCGCCGCCATGCTCCTCGACAATCTTGTTGACGATTGCCAGGCCCAGCCCGGTGCCCTTTTCACGCGTGGTGACGTAGGGTTCGAGAATGCGCTCGCGCTCCACCGGCAGGCCAACGCCATTGTCGATCACGGTGACCACGACGGCCGCATCATCGGCATGAAGCTGCACCGCGATGCGGCCGCGGTAATCAAGGTCAGACACCTTGGCGCGCTGCTGCTCGATCGCCTCTACCGCGTTCTTGAGCACGTTGGTCATCACCTGGCCGAACTGGTGCCGATCGCACTGGAACGGCACGGCCGGCGCATCGCTGGTAAAGCTGAAGCTGACCTCGCCATGCGCCACTTCCTGAAGGAACAGCGCCTGGCGCACCAGATCGCTGGCATCCTCACTGCGGAACACCGGCTTGGGCAGGCGCGCGAACGAGGAGAACTCGTCCACCATTTTGCGCAAGTCGCCCACCTGCCGGATGATCGTGGCAGTCAGTTCCTCGAACAGTTCGGGATCGGTCACGATCTGCCGGCGATAGCGGCGCTTGAGGCGCTCGGTCGCCAGCTGGATCGGCGTCAGCGGGTTCTTGATCTCGTGTGCGATGCGGCGGGCGACGTCCGACCAGGCCGCGCGGCGCTGGGTGATCAGCTGGCGGGTGATGTCCTCGAACGTGATCACGTGGCCGTGGCGATCGGCCCGTGCCTTGACCGCGAGGGTGAGCAGTTCACCTTGGCGGGCATATTGTACGATGCCGCTGCTTTCGCCGTTGGCAACAAGCTGCGCGATCTGTGGCGCGATTTCGGTCAGCGTGCGGCCATCGGCAGAGACGCGGGGATCTTCGAGCAGGAGCTTCTGCGCCGAAGAGTTCATCAGCTGGATGGTGCCATCCGGCCCAACCGAAACGATCCCGGCCGTGATCGATTCCAGCACGGTTTCGATGAACACGCGCCGCACGTCGAGCTGGGCGTTGGCATTGACCAGCGCCTGGGTCTGCCCTTCCAGTTGCGCCGTCATGCGGTTGAAAGCGCGGGTCAGCATGCCGACCTCGTCGATGTTCTTGACCGGTGCCACGCGCATGGCAAAATTGCCGCTGCCCACGCTGCGCGCGGCCTTGACCAGTTCGGCCAGCGGGGCAACCTGGCGATCGGCAAAGCGCAACGCCACCCACACCGCCAGCATTACCAGCGCCAGGCTGATCACGAACAGCGCGACATTGAAACGCAGTTGGATCGCGCGCGCACTGCGGCTGAGCATGTCATAGGCGGACAGCACGCTGTTGGCGCGCTCGAACTGGCTCAGCGCCAGCTTGTCGGAGTTGCGTGCCACATACAGATAGATGCCGCGCTGGTGATCGATTGGGGTGACCGCCTCGATCCGCTCGGCTGAGGCGTTGACGACGACCTGCTCCCCGGCATCGAGCTTGCGCAGTTCATCGGGCGTAACGCGCTCGCGGTTGTCCTTCGCATTGGGATCAACGATTGCAGCGGTGCGCAGGGTGCCATCGCGGCCGCGCTCGATGATCGCGCTCTCGTCCATCTTGCGGCTGTAGACCTGCCAGGAATAGCCGGCGAGAAAGTCTTGGCTGGTGATCGGGGCCTGGTCGAAATAACCGCGCACGTCGCCGGCCATGGCCACGCTTTCGCGGCCGACATCGCGCAGCTTGTCGGCGTAATAGCCGCGGGCCAGGCTGTTGGCATTTTCCAGCATGCCGCGGGAATCGCTGGAAAACCAGAATTCCACGCCAGATTGGAAAAGCAGCGAGGCAAAGATCACGACCAGCAGCGTGGGGATCGCCGCGATCAGCGAAAACAGCCAGACCAGGCGCACGTGCAGCCGCCCGCTGGTGCCAAGGCCGCTGCGCGCGGCCCGCGCCAGGGCCAAGCGGCGGCCCGCCAGCACGATAAGCGCCATGGCCGGCACCAGCGAGCCGATGAGCAGGACCGAGGTGAGCCGTGCCGGCAACAGTTGATTGGCGGCGCTGTTGGCGCTGACCGTCTGCCATGAGACCATCAGCATCGTGATCAGCGCGGTTCCGGCAGTCATTTCCAGCAGGAGGAACACGTTGGCGCGGCGCAGCGACACCAGCAGCCGTCGCCACCAGCGCGGCAGTCGTTTGCCCGAACGTGTTGCATTTGCGACCATCGTGGCGCCTTTACAACGCTGCTGTTGCAAAAATGCAAGTGCTTTTATGACACACCGCGTCTGGACGAGGCGCGTCAGCGACCACCCAAGGCATCTTCCGGCGCAATGCCCAGATCGACCAGGCGCTTGCGCAGCGTGTTGCGGTTGATCCCCAGCAGTTGCGCGGCTCGCAACTGGTTGCCGCCGGTCTGCGCCAAGGCATGAAGGAACAGCGGCCGCTCGAACGCGGCCAGCGCGGTGTCATAGAGCATGCCCGGGTCGGGCCGCGCCTCGATCAGGAATGCGTCGAGCGCCGTAGCGAAATCGGCCGGGGCAGCGTTGCCGATGCCCGCTTCGGGCTCGCCAGCGCGCTGGGCCGCGTTATCGCTGGCCAGCAGTGGTTCGATCGTGGCGTCATCGACCACATCGTCGCGCGCCAGCAGGGCCAGGCGGAAGATGAAATTGCGCAATTCGCGCACGTTGCCGCGCCAGGGCTGGCGCGCGAGCAGTGCCGCACCCGCGGCCGACAGCTGCCGCCGGGGCAATCCCTCGGCTGCGGCCCGCGCCAGGAAATGGCGGGACAGCGCCTCCACGTCGTCAGCCCGCTCGCGCAGTGGCGGCAGTTCGATCGGCACGACGGCGAGGCGGTAGTAAAGGTCTTCGCGAAATGTGCCGGCGGCGATCATCGGCACCAGATCGCGATTGGTTGCCGCAATGATCCGACAGTTGAGCGCGATTTCCTCCGTGCCGCCCACGCGGCGGATGCGCCCGGATTGCAAGGCGCGCAGCAAGCGGGTCTGCGCCTCCAGCGGCATGTCGCCGATTTCGTCGAGAAACAGCGTGCCGCGCGCGGCCTGTTCGAACTTGCCGATCTGCCGGGCTACCGCCCCGGTGAACGCGCCCTTTTCGTGGCCGAACAGCTCGCTTTCGATCAACTCGTGCGGGATGGCAGCGGTGTTGACCGCCACGAACGGCCCGTCCCGCCGGTTGCCCAACTGGTGGATCGCTTCGGCCACGAGTTCCTTGCCGGTGCCGGATTCGCCCAGGATCAGCACGGTCAGATCATTGCGCAACACGCGCGTGATCATGCGATAGACCGCCTGCATCGCCGCGCTACGCCCGACCAGCGGCAGGCCCTGCCCCAGGTCTTCGGCAGCATCGGGCAGATCGCTGCCGTCCGATGCGCCCAGCGCCTGGCGCACCGTGCGCACCAGTTCTTCCAGGTCGAACGGCTTGGGAAAATATTCAAACGCGCCGGTGTCGCTCGCCCGCACCGCTGTATCGAGCGTGTTCTGCGCCGACAGGATGATCACCTGCATGCGCGGAAACGCCGCACGCACGGGGGGAAGCGTTTCGATGCCGTCACCATCCGTCAGCATCACGTCGGTCAACATCAGGCCATAGGGCTTGCTCGCCAACAGGCAATCGCGCCCGGCAATGCTGTCGCAGCGGTCAACGTGCAGGCCCTCGGCCTCGAGCGCCGCGGTGATGACGATGGCGATGGAGGAATCATCCTCGACCAGCAGAATCGACTCTTTCATGCGCTCAATCATTCTGCACAGTGCCGGCAACGGGCAGATGCAGGCGGAAATGCGTCCACCCCCCCACCTCGTCGCGATCATGGGTAATGCGCCCGTTCATTTCCCGCACCAGCTTCTGTACCAGGGCGAGGCCCAGGCCCTGGCCGTTTTTCTTGGCGGTGACGAAGGGCTCGAAGATATGGTCGCGCAGCGCAGGATCGATGCCCGGGCCATTGTCGCTGACGCGCACCTCGATCGGCAGGCGCAGCGGCTTACCCGCGCGCGAATGCACCTGGATGCCGCTGGCAAAGCGCGTGCGCACCACGATGCGGCGGTTGTCCTGCCCCTCGCATGCCTCGCGCGCATTGGTCATGAGATTGAGCAGGATCTGCACCAGGGCATCGGGATTGGCCGTGACCGGGGGCAGCGAGGGATCGAATTCCTCCCGCACCACCACGCCACCCGGGTCGCTGGCGGCGATCACCGCCTGGGCGCGGCGCACCGCTTCGTGCAGGTTGCAGGGCACGGCAGGCTCGCGGATGCGGCGGGAAAGCGACTGCATGTGATCGATCAGCTTGGCGATGCGATCGACCTCGGCGGTGATCAGCCCGGTCAGCGCGCGGTCCGCCTCGCCCAGCTTGCGGTCGAGCAATTGCGCCGCGCCGCGAATGCCGGCGAGCGGATTCTTGATTTCATGGGCCAGCACCTCGGGCGCGCGCAGGGCGCCGGTCTCGCCCGCACCGGCACCGGGCACGTCGTCGCTTAAGCCTTCCACCCCGCTCATTTCGTGCAGGACCAGCATTTGCCAGCCCGGATGATGCTGGACCGGCGCGGTCATCACGTCGAGCGCGCGGGTGCTGCGGCCGGGTAGGCCAACGCGCACGCGCCGCGCCACCAGGTGCGTCTCGGCATCGGCAAGGCGATGCAGAATCAGCGGTTCTTCAAAGGCCAGAACGTCGATCAGGGCCTTGCCGACCAGGCGCCGCGCCCCCTGGCTCAGCAATTGTTCGGCCGCCGGATTGACCGCCGAAATCGTCATGTCGGGCGCCAGCAGCAATACGGCCAGCGGAAAGCTGGCAATCATGCGCTTGGGATCGGGCCGCACCAGATGCTCGGCGCGGGCGCGGTCCAGCCCTTGCGTCATGCCGCTTCGCGGTGGTGCAGCGGGGCGTAGAACGCTTCGAGATTGGCGAGCACGTCCTGCGCATCATCGATGAAGTTGACGCGGTTGCGGAACTCGGCCGACCCCGGCAGGCCCTTGGTGTACCAGCCCAGGTGCTTGCGCGCCATGTTCACGCCGGTGACGGCGCCATAGTGGTCGAGCATCGACTGGTAATGTTCCACGATCAGGCGGTATTGCTCCTCGATCGTGGGATCGGGGCGTACCTCGCCGGTCTGCAGCCAGTGCATCACCTGCCCGAGCAGCCACGGGCGGCCATAGGCACCGCGCCCGATCATCACGCCATCGGCACCGCTTTGCGCCACGGCCTGGGCCACATCCTCGATCCCGCAGATATCGCCGTTGACGATCACCGGAATGGTCACCGCTTCCTTGACCTTGCGGACAAACGCCCAGTCGGCGCTGCCCTTGTACATCTGGTTGCGGGTGCGGCCGTGCACGGTGATCATCTGCGCGCCAAGATCCTGAGCGATCCGTGCCAGTTCCGGGGCATTGAGGCTGTCATGGCACCAGCCCATGCGCATCTTGACCGTGACCGGAACCTTCACCGCCTTGACCGTCGCCTCGATCAGGCGCGCTGCCAGCGGCACTTCGCGCATCAGCGCAGACCCGGCATAGCCGTTGACCACCTTGCGCACCGGGCAGCCCATGTTGATGTCGATGATGGCCGCGCCGCGATCTTCCGACAGCTTGGCCGCTTCCCCCATCTGCTCGGGATCGCAGCCGACCAGCTGCATCGAGACCGGTTCCTCGGTGGGGTGCCACGCCCATTTCTGGATCGACTGGCGGGTTTCGCGGATCGCGGCGGGGCTGGCGATCATTTCCGTCACGTTGAGGCCCGAACCGAAGCGCCGCACCATCAGGCGGAACGGCAGATCGGACACGCCCGTCATCGGCGCCAGCACCACCGGGCAGCCAATGCGCACGGGGCCAACGTCGAGCGGGGCGAGAACGGGGGGAGTGGGAACCTGGGTCATGACCGAACGATACTGCCTAAAAAACAGGCAGCCCTTAGTCGAATACGCGCGAGTGGGCAAGCGCCCGTCCGGGAGGGCCAAGCCGCCGCTTGGCTTCCCTGCGCCCTGCTGGTAGAGGCGCAGCCGGAATGAACCCTGTCCCTCCCCCTTCAGACCATCAATCCTTGAGCAGGACGGCCGCCATCGTGGTCGCCGCCGGCAAGGGCCTGCGCGCCGGCGGCAGCCTGCCCAAGCAGTTTGCCCTGTGGCAGGGCAAGCCACTGGTGCGCCACAGCGTGGAATCGCTGATTTCTGCCGGTATCGCGCCGGTGATGGTGGCGATCCCGCGCGGTTGGGAAGAGGTGGCGGCCGCGGCCCTGCAGGGATTGCCCGATGTCGTATTCGTCCATGGCGGAGAGACGCGGCGGGAATCGGTAGCGTGCGCGCTGGAAGCACTGGCTGACGATTCCCCCGACCACGTGCTTATTCACGACGCTGCCCGTCCGGTCCTGCCGCGCGCAGTGATCGATCGCCTCTCGGCGGCGCTGGCATCGGCGCCGGGCGCCATCCCGGCCCTGCCCGTGGTTGATAGCGTGGTGCGCGGCGCCGATGGCCAGCGCCAGACAGCCGTTCCGCGCGACGGCCTCTATCGCGTGCAGACACCGCAAGCGTTTCATTATCATGCCATCCTTGCCGCCCATCGTGGCTGGAACGGCGGCGCCGAAGCGGGCGATGATGCACAGGTGGCCGATGCCGCGGGCCTGGCCGTGGCGCTCGTTGCCGGAGACGAGGCCTTGCGCAAGGTCACCTTTGCCAGCGATCTGGAGACTGCCCCGATGCCAGCCCCCCTTCCCCGCACGGGCATGGGTTTTGACGTTCACCGCCTGGTCACGGGGCAAGACCTGTGGCTGTGCGGCGTCAAGATCGATCATGCCAAGGGCCTTTCGGGCCACAGCGATGCCGACGTGGCGATCCATGCCCTGGTCGATGCGCTGCTCGGCGCTATTGCAGCCGGTGACATCGGCGATCACTTCCCGCCGTCCGATGCGCAGTGGAAAGGCGCCTCGTCCGATCGTTTCCTGGCGCATGCCGCCGCGCTGGTGGCGCAAAGCGGCCATGCGATTGCCAATGTCGACGTGACGATCATCTGCGAAGCGCCCAAGATCGGCCCACACAAGGCGGCCATGCGCGCCCGCCTCGCCGCAATCCTGGGCCTGCCGATCGACCGCGTCAGCGTGAAGGCGACGACCACCGAGCGCCTGGGAACGACCGGCCGCGGCGAAGGCATTGCCGCGCAGGCCGTTGCCACCGTGGTGCCGCAATGATCAGCCTGACCCTTGCGCGCCGCAGCGCCGCCACGCTCGCCCTTGCCGGATTGCTCGCGGGGCAGCAGGCCTTTGCGGCAGACGCTCGCGCCTGCCTGGAGCCGGCCGATGTCGACGCCATGGTGGCCTATGCCCTGCCATCGGCGATGGACAGCGCGATCACGTTCTGCGCGCCGCACCTGGCGCCGCAGGGCTATTTCGCCCGCGAGGGCCAATCGCTGGTGCAGCGCTATGCCCAGGCCAAGCCGGCTGCCTGGCCGCGCGCCAAGGCAGCGCTGCTCAAGCTGGGCCAGGCCGACGCCAAGGGCGGTGACCAAACCATCGCGCAGATGGCCCGGTTGCCCGACAAGGCCTTGCAGCCGTTTGCCGATGGCATGGTGGGGCAGATGGTCACCGAATCGATCAAGCCGCAAAGCTGCGCGCCTCTGGAACAGATGACGCGCCTTCTGGCGCCATTGCCGCCGGAAAACACCGCCAGCCTATTCACCTTCATCATCCGCATGGTCGATTCGCCATCGCGCAAGCCGGGCATCGTGCCCCGCAAACCCGGGCTGCCCCTGTGCCCGGAAACCCCATGACAACGGAACACCCCCCAATCATGCCCCCCGAAACCGACTCCCTTCTTCCGCACGACATCGTCGCGCTGGCCCAGCGCGTGATCGAGGCCAATCGCAGCATCGGCCGCACGGTCGCTTTGGCCGAAAGCTGCACCGGCGGTCTGGTGGCAGCGGCGCTGACCGAAATCGCCGGTAGCTCGAGCGTGCTCGATCGCGGCTTCGTGACCTATTCGAACGAGGCCAAGCACGAGTTGCTGGGTGTATCGCTCGATGTGATCGATGCGGTTGGCGCGGTATCGGTGGCCACCGCGTGGTCGATGGCGCAGGGTGCCCTCGCCCATTCGCAGGCCGATGTTGCGGTGGCGATCACCGGCATTGCCGGCCCCGATGGTGGTTCGGAACAGAAGCCCGTCGGCACCGTGGTGTTTGCCCGTGCGCACCGCGGCCAGAACCCGGAAGACATCATGGCCGAAACCCGGCTGTTCGATGACTGCCAGACCCGCAGCGCCGTGCGCCACCAGGCCACGCTTTGCGCCCTAGAACTGCTGATGCCGCCCGAAGCGGACTGAGGCCACGCGGCCCCGTACGATAGCGGGGCCGAAGCTCAGCCGTGATCAGGCCTCGACCGGGCCATAGAGCTTGGCCGCGCGGGTTTCGAAGGCGGCGACCATCTTGCGGAACGCGCGATCGAGGTACTGGCCCGCCAGCTTTTCGAACAAGGCGTTGCGAAAGCTGAAATCGACGCAGAAGTCGATCACGCAGCCCGTGCCGTCGTCACCCGGGCGGAATGCCCAGGTGTTGGACAGGCTTTTCATCGGCCCGTCGAGATATTCCACCTCGATCCGGTCAGGCTTGGCCTTGCGCACGCGCGAGGTGAACTTTTCGCGCAGCGCATTGAAGCCGACGAGCATGTCGGCGACCATCTCGGTTTCACTGTCCGCCTTTATCCGCGTGGCCACGACCCAGGGCAGAAACTCCGGATAGCGGCGCACGTCGGCGACGAGGTCGAACATCTGTTCCGGCGACCATTGCAGCCGCCGCTGTTCGGCGATGCGCGGCATCTTATGCCCCGGCGCGCGCCGCTGCCTTGGCCAGCTGCGCCTCGCGCGTGGCGCGCATCTGGGCAAAGTCTTCGCCGGCGTGATAGCTCGAACGGGTCAGCGGGCTTGATGCCACCTGCAGGAAGCCCTTGGCCCGGGCAATCGCGCCATAGGCATCGAACGCCTTGGGCGTGACGAATTCCATCACCTTGGTGTGCTTGGGCGTGGGCTGAAGATACTGGCCCATGGTGAGGAAATCGATCTGCGCCGAGCGCATGTCATCCATCACCTGGTGCACTTCCAGGCGCTCTTCACCCAGGCCCAGCATGATACCCGACTTGGTGAAGATCATCGGGTTGAGCCGCTTGACCTGTTCGAGCAGGCGCAGCGACGCGTAATAGCGCGCGCCGGGCCGGATCGTGGGATAGAGCCGGGGCACGGTTTCCAGGTTGTGGTTGTACACGTCCGGTCCCGCCTCGACGATGGCGGCAACCGCGCCTTCCATCTTGTTGCGGAAATCGGGCGTGAGGATTTCGATCGTGGTCTGCGGCGTCTGTTCGCGCAGCGCCTTGATCACCTTGACGAACTGCGAGGCGCCGCCATCAGGTAGATCGTCGCGATCGACCGAGGTGATGACGATGTGTTCCAGCCCCATGCGGGCCGCCGCTTCGGCCACGTGGCCCGGCTCGGAAATGTCGACCTTGCGCGGCATGCCGGTCTTGACGTTGCAGAACGCGCAGGCGCGGGTGCACACGTCACCCAGGATCATCACGGTGGCGTGCTTCTTGGTCCAGCATTCGCCGATGTTGGGGCAGGCTGCCTCTTCGCACACGGTATTCAGCTTCAAGTCGCGCATCAATTGGCGCGTCTCGCCATAGCCCTTGCTGGTGGGCGCCTTTACACGAATCCAGTCAGGCTTGCGCATGCGCTGAGGCTGGGCGGGCTCAAGGTTCGAGGCAGTGTCGGTCATGCCTGCGCAGATAGGCGTAACTTGGGGCACTTGAAAGTGCCAATCGAACACGGCATGGCGTTTGCTCATGGCAAACGCGACATCCCCCGAGCTGGATCAGCTCCTCGCCGGCTACCGCCGCTTCCGTGACCATGGTTGGACCCCGCATCGTGAGCGCTGGGAGCGCTTGCGCGAAGGGCAGGAACCCAAGGTGATGATCATCGCCTGTTCCGACAGCCGCGTCGACCCGGCCCAGGTGTTCGACACCGATCCGGGCGAAATGTTCGTGGTGCGGAACGTGGCAGCCATGGTGCCGCCGTTCGAAACCTCGCCCGGTCATCACGGTGTTTCCGCCGCGCTGGAATTCGCCGTGCAGGTGCTCAAGGTCAAGGAAGTCGTGGTGATGGGCCACGGCATGTGCGGCGGCTGCCGCGCCGCGCTGACCCAGGAAATGGCCGGGGCCGCACGCGGCGCCGGTGGCTTTGTGGCCGACTGGATTTCGCTGCTCGACGAGGCGCGCAAGCCGGTGGTCGAAGAGCACGGCACCAGCGGCCGCACCGCCGAGCGCGCGATGGAACTGGCCGGCGTGAAGGCCAGCCTTGCCAACCTGCGCACCTTCCCGTGGGTGAAGGAAAAGGAAGACGCCGGCGACCTTACCCTGCGCGGCGCATTCTTTGCCATTTCCGATGGCATCCTGCACCTGCTGGACGAGGAAACGGGCACGTTCGCCCCAGCAGCCTGATTTCAGCTAGCAAAAAGATCCCAGAAAGGAAAAGGGCGGCCCCGCAAGGAGCCGCCCTTCATCCTTTGTGGCGTTAAAGGCGCTTACTTGGCGCCCTTGGTCACCACGTACTGGATCCACAGCTGCGCCAGAGGCAGGCGCACGCCGCTGGTGATCGTGGAAAACGCTGCCTTGGCTTCATCGTACTTGCCCTGATCGGCCAGCGCGATGCCCAGGCGGGTTTCGATGCGGTCCTTGTCGGCTTGGGCTGCGATGCCCTTGCTCAGCGCTGCCTTGTAGAGCGTTTCGGCCTTGGCCGCATCGCCATACGAAAGATAGGCGTCGGCGGTAATCGCCGAGAGCTTGCCATCGGCGGTCTTGGCCGCATCGCGTTCCATGGCCGGGAGCGAGGCCTTGTCGCCAGCGGCGATACGGGCCTTGGCCTGGGCCAGGGCATCAGACACGAACGGGTCGGATGCCTTGAGCGCACCCGAAGCAATGCCCTGTTCGGCCAGCTTCTGCACTTCACCGGGCAGGCGGCGTGGGTCGGCCGCCTGGATGTATTCCACGAATTCGCGGCCAGTGTACTGCTTGTCCACGCCCAGCGCGCCCGTGCGTTCGAACAGGCGGCCCAGATCGACCGACTCTTCCTTGCCGAACTGGCTGAATTCGCGGGTCAGCTGGCCAGCGCCGAGCCAGTTGATCGGGGTGGGATCAGCCGCAACCGACAGCAGGCCCCATTCGATCGCCTGCGGGCCCAGCTTGGCGTTGTAGGCAATGACCTGGCCACGCTTGTACCAGCTCACCGGCACAGTGCCGTTCGCGGCCTTGCGGGCGGCGATGGCAGCCTTGAGCGCGTCGAGCGCCTGGGTCGGCTGGTTCTGCTGGACATAGGAATCGGCCAGCAGTTCGGCGGCGTTGTCTTCGCTGTAGTTGGCGTCGACGGCAGCGCGCAGCGCCTTGGTGGCGGTGGCATAGTCCTTGTTCTGATAGGCAGTGGCGCCCAGGAAGTACTGCACCATCGGCACCTTGTCGGCGCCGAGCTGGCCGCTGTCGGCCATGTTCTGCAGGCCCTTCTGCTGTAGCGCGCCGTCACCCATGGCACCGCCCAGGATCTGCTGCCACTGGCCCAGGATCAGGCGATCGAGGGGGGTCTTGGCGCCGGCTTCCACCGGACCGATTTCACCGGCCAGCTTCTGCGCGCCAGCCTTGAATTCAGCCTCGGGGGCCTTGCCCTTGGTGGCCTGCCAATCATTGAAAGACTTCTGGAACGGCGCGGCCGCTGCCGCAAATTCCTTGGAGTTGCCGCCAGCGGCAGGCTGCTCCTTCTTGGCTTCCTTGGCGATCGCAGGAGCGATCATGCCGCCAAGACCAAGCCCCGATGCCAGCGCAACGGCCATCGCCGTGCGCGCAACCGTGCCCTTACCCGAATTCCACAAAGAACCGCGCATCTCTTATCTCCTGTTCGACCCCGACGGTGCCCGTGTCGCATGTTTCGGATTCACGTGGCCCCGCCGTTTACCCTGGTCGGCCCTGCGCTAGTGGCGCGGAATGGCTCCCTTGGCAACTCTGCGCTTGCTAGGTGGGACGGGGTGAACGCGGATTGAATGGCATTTCGTCCTGCTGTTCAGGCAGCTTGTCGCATGTGTGGAAAAGTGATGGTTAGTTGGGTCGGAAACGGCATGGTTTGCTGGCCTTTTGCGCGCAAGGCGCCTAGGGCGGTTACTTTCCAGACAACGAAATGACAAAGCCACCATCGTGAGCGACGACACCCCGAACCTCGATCCCACCCCCGGCACGCCGGACCATGAATTCCAGCGGATCGACATCGTCGACGAAATGAAGACCAGCTACCTCGATTACGCGATGAGCGTGATCGTGGCGCGTGCGCTTCCCGATGTGCGCGACGGTTTGAAGCCGGTGCATCGCCGCATCTTGTGGACCAGCCACGAGAACGGCTTCACCTCGACCAAGCCCTATCGCAAGTCTGCCCGTATCGTCGGCGATACCATGGGTAAGTATCACCCCCATGGCGACGCGGCGATCTACGACGCGCTGGCGCGCATGACCCAGGACTGGTCGATGCGCCTGCCGCTGATCGACGGCCAGGGCAACTTCGGCTCGATGGACCCCGATCCGCCAGCCTCGATGCGCTATACCGAAGCGCGTCTGGCCAAGGTGTCGGACTCGCTGCTGGCCGATATCGACAAGGACACGGTCGACTTCCAGCCCAACTATGACGGGGCGGAGCACGAGCCGCAGGTTCTGCCGGCGCGCTTCCCCAATCTGCTGGTCAATGGCGCCGGCGGCATCGCGGTGGGCATGGCCACCAACATTCCGCCGCACAACCTGGGCGAAGTGATCGACGGCTGCCTGGCCTATATGGACAACCCGTTGATCACGATCGACGAGCTGATCCAGATCATTCCCGGCCCCGATTTCCCCACCGCCCCGTTGATCCTGGGCGCCGCCGGTGCGCGCAAGGCCTATACCGAAGGGCGGGGCTCGATCATGATGCGCTGCCGCCACGAGGTGGAGGAAGGCCGCGGTCGCGACGCCAACCGGCGTTCGATCGTGCTCACCTCGATCCCCTACCAGGTCGGCAAGTCCAACCTGGTCGAAAAGATTGCCGAGGCCGCCAAGGACAAGCGGATCGAGGGCATTTCCGACATCCGCGACGAATCCAACCGCGAAGGCGTTCGCGTCGTGGTGGACTTGAAGCGCGATGCCTCGCCCGAGGTCGTGCTCAACCAGCTGTGGCGCAATACCCCGGCCCAATCCAACTTCCCGGCCAACATGCTCGCCATCCGTGGCGGGCGTCCGGAAATCCTGACCCTCAAGGATATCATCGAAAGCTTCGTGCGCTTCCGCGAGGAAGTGATCACGCGGCGCACCAAGTTCGAGCTGAACAAGGCGCGCGACCGCGCCCACGTGTTGCTTGGCCTGGTGGTGGCGGTCACCAACCTCGATGAAGTGGTCAAGATCATCCGCGGCTCGGCCAATCCGGCGCTTGCCCGCGAGGCGCTGCTCGCCCGCGAATGGCCGATGGGCGAAATCGCGCCCTATATCCGCCTGGTCGAGGCGATCGAGGACGACGCGGTTGCCGGCGAAGGCACCTATCGCCTCTCGGAAATCCAGGTCCGCGCGATCCTCGACCTGCGCCTGCACCGCCTGACGGCACTCGGCCGCGACGAAATCGGCGAGGAACTGGAAAAGCTGGCCGCCGCGATCGCCGAATACCTGGCGATCCTGGCCGACCGCCAGAAGCTTTACGCTGTGATGCGCCAGGAACTGGTGGAAGTGCGCGCGGCCTATGCCACGCCGCGCCTGTCGCAGATCATGCCGGCTGCCGATGGCATCGACGATGAAGATCTGATCGAGCGCGAAGACATGGTCGTGACCGTGACGCTCGACGGCTATATCAAGCGCACGCCCCTTTCCACGTTCCGCGCCCAGGCGCGTGGCGGCAAGGGCCGCTCGGGCATGGCGACCAAGGAAGAGGATGCCGTCGCCACGATGTTCGTGGCCAGCACCCACACCCCGGTGCTGTTCTTCTCCACCGCCGGCAAGGTCTATCGCCTCAAGGTGTGGCGCCTGCCTGAAGGCGGCGCGGCCACCCGCGGCCGCCCGGTGGTCAACCTGCTCCCCGCGCTTGACCAGGGCGAAACAATCGCCGCCGTGCTGCCCTTGCCCGAAGACGAGGCCGAATGGGGCGCGCTCAACGTCATGTTCGCCACGGCCAAGGGCAATGTGCGCCGCAATGCGATGGATTCGTTCGCCAACATCCCGTCGAACGGCAAGTATGCCATGAAGTTCGAGGAAGATACCGACGATCGCCTGATCGGCGTGGCGCTGCTGTCCGAAGGGGACGACGTGCTGCTGGCCAGTCGCGCCGGCAAGGCCATCCGCTTCCCGGCCGACGACGTGCGCGAGTTCCAGAGCCGCACCTCCACCGGGGTGCGCGGCATGGCGCTCAAGGACGGGGACGAGGTCATCTCGCTGTCGATCCTGCATCGCGCCGGGGTCAAGGACCAGGACGAGCGCGAGGATTACCTGCGCTTTGCCCCGTGGAAGGCCGAGAAGGAAGGCGAGCCGCAGATGAGCGCCGAACGCTACCAGGAACTGGTGGCCAAGGAGCAGTTCATCCTCACGGTCTGCGCCAACGGCTATGGCAAGCTGTCTTCGGCCTATGAATATCGCCGCACCGGCCGTGGTGGCCAGGGCATTACCAATATCGACAACATCGGCCGCAATGGCCCGGTCGTCGCCAGCTTCCCCGCCTCGCAGGCCGACCAGCTGATGCTGGTGACCGACCAGGCCAAGCTGATCCGCCTGCCGCTTTCCTCGCTGCGCGTGATCGGGCGCGGATCGGCCGGCGTGCGCTTGTTCAACGTTTCGGGTGACGAGCACGTGGTGGGCGCGGTGCGCCTGGCCGAGCAGGACGCCGATGACGGTGAAGGTGAAGCGATCGCCGACGAAGCAATCGCCGGCGACGCTGCCGAAAGCGATGGCGCAGAAGGGGGTGCGGACGAATGAGCGGGCATCCCGTGATCGCCTACAAGGTGCTGACCGCGCCGCAGCGCGCCGAACTGGAACAGGGTTCGTTCGGCGGCGCGCCGGTCGATCTGGCCGACGGCTATATCCATATGTCCACAGACGATCAGCTGACCGTTACCGTGGATAAGCACTTTGCCGGGCAGGACGACCTGCATGTGGCCGCCATCGACCTGTCGGGCTTTGGCGAAACCCTGAAATGGGAAGTGTCACGCGGCGGGGCGCTGTTTCCCCATCTCTATGCCCCGTTGCCGCTGGCCGCGGTGGTGGCGATGGAGCCGCTTTCGCGGCAAAGCGATGGCAGTGTGGCGCTGCCCCGGGCGCGCTGAACGATGACGCACCAGATTCACATCATCGGCGGCGGAATGGCCGGCAGCGAGGCTGCCTGGCAACTCGCCCGGCGTGGCTTTCGCGTGCGGCTTTCAGAAATGCGCGGCAGCGGCGAAACCACCGCCGCGCACCAGGGCGATGGCCTGGCCGAATTGGTCTGCTCCAACTCGTTCCGCTCGGACGATGACGAAAAGAACGCGGTCGGCCTGCTGCATCACGAGATGCGCCGCTGTGACAGCCTGATCATGGCCGCCGCCGACAAGGCGCGCGTGCCCGCCGGCTCTGCCCTGGCGGTGGACCGCGACGTATTCTCGGCCTCCGTCGAAGCGGCGCTGCGCGAACTGCCCAACCTGGAAGTGGTGCGCGAACGCGTCGATGCCCTGCCTGCCGAGGGCATGACCATCGTGGCCACCGGGCCGCTGACCGCTGCGTCGCTCGCCAGCAGCATCGGCACCGCCACGGGCGCGGAAAGCCTGGCGTTCTTCGATGCCATTGCCCCCATCGTCTATCACGATTCGATCGACATGGACGTGTGCTGGATGGCGAGCCGCTGGGACAAGGCATCTGGCCCGGAAAGCACCGGCAAGGACTATATCAACTGCCCGATGAACAAGGAGCAGTACCAGGCATTTCGCCAGGGCCTGCTCGATGGTGACAAGACCGTGTTCAAGGAATGGGAGGCCAACACCCCCTATTTCGACGGCTGCATGCCGATCGAGGTGATGGCCGAACGCGGCGAGGACACGCTCCGCTTTGGCCCGATGAAGCCGGTTGGCCTGGACGATCCGCGCACCGGCCGCTGGCCCTATGCCGTGGTGCAGCTGCGCCAGGACAACAAGCTGGGCACGCTGTGGAACATGGTGGGCTTCCAGACCAAGCTCAAGCATGCCGAACAGGTACGTCTGTTCCGCACCATTCCGGGCCTGGAAAACGCCGAATTCGCGCGGCTGGGCGGCTTGCACCGCAATACGTTTATTCACTCGCCTACGCTGCTCGATCGGCAGCTGCGCCTGAAATCTGCGCCGCGCATCCGCTTTGCCGGGCAGATCACTGGCTGCGAAGGCTATGTCGAAAGCGCGTCGGTGGGGATGCTGGCTGGCCTGATGGCAGCGGCGGAACTGGCCGGCCGGCCGTGGACGCCGCCGCCGGTAACCACGGCGCTGGGCGCCCTGCTTGGCCACATCACCGGGGATGCCGAAGCCGACACCTATCAGCCGATGAACGTGAACTTCGGGCTGTTTCCGCCGGTCGATCCATCGGTGAAGAAGAAAGTGCGCAAGGAAGCCTACACCACCCGCGCCAAGGCCGATTTCGGGCCTTGGCTTGAGACGTTGGCTTAAGGCTTCCACCACCCCCACCCCCCTCTTCTAAAGAGGATGGGGCTTTCAGATCAATGCCTTACCTCCCCCTCCTCTTCAGAGGAGGGGGTCGGGGGGGTGGTGCGAAGCCTTACCCAAGCCTCAGAAAGCTTCCTCGGCAAAGTCCATGACCGAGCCCTTGCCGGCCTTGATCGCCAGGTACAGCGAGGCCGACTGCGGCAGCAGCTTTTCATAGAAGAAGCGCGCGGTGTCGATCTTGGCCTTGTAGAACGCCGCTTCGCCAGTGCCCGACATCAGCTCGCGCGAGGCAAGCTTGGTGGCCTTGGCAAAGCAATAGGCCATGGCGACCAGGCCCATCAGGCGCAGATAGTCGGTTGCCGCCGCGCCGCCTTCCTCAGGGTCTTTCATGCCACGTTCGGCGATGATTGCGGTTGCACCCTGCAGCGCTTCGAAGGCGCGCTTGAGGCCGGCAACCATCTTGCCGATCGCCGGATCTTCCAGGTTGGCGTCGATGAAATCGCTGACCGGATGGAAGAAGCTGCGCAGATAGCGGCCCATTTCGGCGGGCAGCTTGCGGCCCACCAGGTCAAGCGCCTGGATGCCGTTGGTGCCTTCATAGAGCATGGCGATGCGCGCATCGCGCATATACTGCTCCACCCCGCTTTCGCGAATGAAGCCATGACCGCCATAACACTGCACGGCAAGGCTCGCGCTTTCGAGGCCCAGGTCGGTGAACATCGCCTTGACCACCGGGGTCATCAGCGCAACGAAGTCCGACGCGCGCTGGCGCTGTTCCGGCTCTGCCCCATGCTTTTCGGCATCGAGCGCGCGGGCGACCCACGCGGAAACGCCACGGCAGCCTTCGTTCCACGCGCGCATGGTCAGCAGCATGCGCCGCACATCGGGATGCACGATGATCGGATCGGCCGGCTTGTCGGGATGCTTGGTGCCCGACAGCGAGCGGCCCTGGAGGCGATCCTTGGCGTACCACACGGCCGACTGATAGGCAGCCTCGCCAATGCCCAGGCCCTGGATGCCCACGCCCACGCGCTCGGCATTCATCATCGTGAACATGGCTTCGAGGCCGCGATGCGGTTCGCCCACCAGCCAGCCCTTGGCATCTTCGAACAGCATCTGGCACGTGGCCGAAGCCTTGAGACCCATCTTGTGCTCGATCGCGGTGCAGCGCGCACCGTTGCGCACCGACGGGTTTCCGTCAGCATCGGGCAGGTACTTGGGCACCAGGAACAGGCTGATGCCCTTCACGCCCTTGGGCGCATCGGGCAGGCGCGCCAGCACGAGGTGGACGATGTTGGTCGTCAGGTCATGCTCGCCGGCCGAGATGAAGATCTTGGCGCCCGACAGCTTGTAGCTGCCATCTTCGCCCGGTTCGGCGCGGGTGCGCAGCAGGCCCAGGTCGGTGCCGCAGTGCGGCTCGGTCAGGCACATGGTGCCCGACCATTCGCCGCTGACCATCTTGGGCAGGTATTCCTGCTTGAGCGTGTCGTTGGCATAGACGGTGAGCGCGGCGATGGCGCCGTTGGTGAGGCCGGGATAGAGGCTGAACGACACGTTGGTGGCGCAGATCATCTCTTCCACCAGCTTGCCCACGGCCTCGGGCGCGCCCTGCCCGCCCCATTCCGGCGGCAGGACAAGAGCGTTCCAACCGCCCTCGGTAAAGGCCTTGTAGGCCTCGATAAAACCCTTGGGCGTGCGGACCACGCCGTTTTCCAGGGTGCAGCCTTCCTCATCGCCGCTGCGGTTCAAAGGCAGCAGCACGTCCTGGCACAGCTTGGCGGCTTCAGACAGCACGGCCTCAGTCAGGTCAGGCGTGAAATCAGCAAGCGCGGGAATGTCACCAAAGCCGTCGTCGGTGTGCAATTCGTTGAGCACGAAGCGCATGTCGCGCAGGGGAGCGGTATAGATCTGCATGGCAAATCTCCTCAATCAGTTGCGAAGCGGCTTGCCGGTCTTGAGCATATGCTCAATCCGGGCCTGTGTCGCGGGGTTACGGACGAGGCTGGTGAATTCCCGGCGTTCGGCAGCCAGCAGTTCATCCTCGGTCACGGTATCGATCAGGTCAGCATCGCCGCCGGTCAAGATGCGCGCAAGGGCACCCGATACCACCTCGTCATGCGAGGTGGCCATGCCGCGGGCGCGGAAGCCCTGCACCGCCATGTCGAGCGCGGCCTTGCCACCGGCACCCGGCAGGCGGAACACCGGCGGTTCGGGCGGCTGATAGCCTTCAGCCAGGGCCAGAACGCGGGCCTTGGCATCGGCCAGAAGACGATCACGGTTCATCGTCACCTGGTCGGTCGGGCGCAGGAAGCCGAGTTCGATCGCCTGGGCGGCCGACTTGGACACCGTGGCGGTCGACACCGTTTCGAACACCTTGGCCACGGCCGGCATCGGCCCCTTGGGCAGCGCCGGATTGTGCCGCCAGCGATCGAGCAGTTCGCCATTGCCGCCCCAGCCCGGCACGAGGCCGACACCGCATTCGACCAGGCCGATATAGCTTTCGGCGTGCGCCTGGATGGCGTCGCAATGCAGCAGGACTTCGCAGCCGCCGCCCAGCGCCATCCCCGATGGCGCGCCGACCACCGGGAACGGCGCATACTTGAGCGCCTTCATCGCCTGCTGGCCACCGGCAACGAGCTTTTCGATCTCGCCCCAGGCGGCGATGTTCATGGCGAACAGCGCCAAACCCAGGTTGGCACCCGCCGAGAAGTGGCTGCCTTCGTTGTAGATCACCAGGCCCTTGAACTTTTCCGCCACCAACGGAATGGCCTGGCCGATCAGCTTCATCACCTCGGCATCGAGCGCGTTCATCTTGCCGGTGAATTCCAGCGCGGCAACGCCATCGCCAACGTCCCAGAGCGCGGCAGAGGCGGTCTTGAGCAGGGGCTTGGCGGCCAGCTTGATGTCTTCGAGCAGCACCACACCCGCGGCACGCGCCACATCGTGGTATTCCCCATCAAGGCCCAGCGCCTGGCGCTTGCCCGCTTCGACCCGATAGAACGGCCGACCGGCGGCCAGTTCCACGATCGCCGGCACGGGCTTGCCTTCGGCCTTGAGGCGTTCGGCAAAGGCGGCCGTGCCGAGCTTGTCGATCAGTTCGAACGGGCCGGACTTCCAGTTGTAGCCCAGCTTCATCGCCACATCGATGGCAACGATATCGTCAGACGCGCTAGGCACGAGCGACGCGGCATAGGACAGCGTCGGCGCCAGCACGGCCCAGGCATAGGCACCCAGCTTGCCGGGCAGGCCAACCAGCGCCTTGAGATCCTTGAACACGGCGCCGGGCAGCGATGGCGGCTTGGCGGCAGCGCGGTATTCGCCGGTGGCCAGATCGATCGCTTCCTTGCGCTTGCCCGCCTCGCGGTTGAGGCGATAGAAACCGCCCTTGCCCTTGCGCCCGGTATAGCCATCGGCGATCATCTTCATGATCAGCGGATGATCGATCGCGATGGCGCGATAGGCATCATCTTCCGGCAGCGTGGCGGTAAGGCTCGCCTTCAAGTGCGGCATCAGATCGATGCCGACCAGGTCAACCAGGCCGAACACGCCGGTCTTGGGCACGCCCATCGGCTTGCCCACCACGGCATCGGCTTCTTCCACGCTCAGCCCCAGATCGATCGCGGCGTTGATCGCCTGCTGGATCCAGAACGTGCCGACGCGGTTGGCCAGGAAACCCGGGGTATCCTTGGCGCGTACCACGGTCTTGCCCAGCGCGCGATCGGCAAAATCGCTGACCTTGGCGACCAGCGCCGCATCGCTGGCCGGGCCAGCGACGACTTCAAGCAGGCGCATGTAGCGCGGCGGGTTGAAGAAGTGCGTGATCAGGAAATCACGGGCAAAGCCTTCGCCGCGCCCGGCGATCAGTTGTTCGAGCGGGATCGTCGACGTGTTGGACGAAACCGCCGTGCCGGGGCGGCGCACGCCTTCCAGCTTTTCGTAGAGCGCGTGCTTGAGATCGAGCCGTTCGACAATCGCTTCGATCACCCAGTCGCACTCGGCAACGCGGGGCAGATCGTCTTCGATATTGCCAACCTCGACCAGCTTGGCGGCGCGCTTGCTCATGAACGCCGCCGGCTCTGCCTTGGCCAGGCGATCGAGCGCGCCCTGGGCCACCGCATTGCGGTCGGCCGGATCGCGCACGATGTCGAGCAGCAGCACCGGCACGCCGGCGTTGGCCACCTGGGCGGCGATGCCGGCGCCCATGGTGCCCGCGCCGATGACGCAGACCTTCCTGATGGACTCGCTGTGGGTTGCCTCTGGCATCAGATCGCCTCCAGAACCGTGGCGATGCCCTGGCCGCCGCCGATGCACTGCGTGGCGAGCGCATACTTGCCGCCCGTGCGCTGCAACAGGCTGGCCGCCTTGCCGACGATGCGCGCGCCAGTGGCGCCCAGCGGGTGGCCCAGCGCGATCGCGCCGCCATCCAGGTTGATCTTCGCCTGATCGAGGCCAAGATCGGCAATGCAGGCCAGCGCCTGGCTGGCAAAGGCTTCGTTCAGCTCGATCACATCGAGATCGGACACGGAAATGCCGGCACGCTCCAGCGCCTTGCGGCTGGATTCGACCGGGCCGATGCCCATGATTTCCGGCGCGCAGCCGGAAATGGCCATGGCCTTGATCCGCGCCAGAATGGGCAGGCCATGGGCGCGGGCATAGTCTTCGCTCGCCACGATCACCGCGCTCGCGCCATCGGTCAGCGGCGAGGATGTGCCGGCCGTGACCGTACCGGTGGCGCTGAAAGCGGGCTTGAGCCCGGCGAGCGTTTCGGCGGTGGTGCCGGGGCGCGGGCAGCCATCGGTATCGACCAGGCCAGCCTTGGTTTCGATGCCGACGATCTCGTCCTTGAGCTTACCAGCGGCGATGGCGGCAGCAGCCTTGTCCTGGCTGGCGACGGCAAAGGCTTCCTGTGCCTGGCGCGACAGGCCATACTGGCTGGCGAGGTTTTCGGCGGTGTCACCCATGCCGATATAGGCCTGGCTGGCCTTGGCCAAGGCCGGATTGGGCAGCGGGTTGAAGCCCATCATCGGCACCCGGCTCATCGATTCGACCCCGGCGGCGATGAACAGCTCACCCGCGCCGGCTGCGATCTGGCCCACGGCATAGTGGATCGCGCTCATCGACGAACCGCAGAAGCGGTTGACCGTCATGCCGCCGACCGAACGCGGCAGGCCGGCAATCATGCCGATCAGGCGAGCAACGTTAAAGCCCTGTTCGCCTTCGGGAAAAGCGCAGCCGACGATCAGATCCTCGATCGCGGCGGCGTCAATGCCGGTGCGCTGGACCAGCGCCTTGACCACGGCCGCGGCAAGATCGTCGGGCCGGGTACGGGCAAGCGCGCCCTTGCCGGCAAGGTGGAACGGTGACCGGGCATATCCGGCAATGACCGCATTCGGCATGATTTCTGGCATCCTCGTCAGGTGGGGCAGCTGCCGCCTGTGCCTCCGATACCACGGAATCACCCTTGGCGCTGCTTTCGTCCGTAATGGTGCTCAACTTTCCCTATACGTCAACCAAAATTTGGGGCATAGAGTGAGTCGCACACCGGCAAAGGCAAGAAACGCCGGGTGATAACCGGATACCGAAACGCACGAAGCGCGCTTTGGGTTCTTGGGTCGAGGATGAAGAACGATGAGAGGTAAGCCGTTATTGGCCATCACCGTAATGTCCCTGATGGGGGCAGCGGCGGCCACCTATGCTCCGGCCTCCTACGCTGCCGGACAATCCGCATCCGAACAGGCCATCGGCCGCTGGGCCACGCCCACCAAGCATGGCATCGTTGAAATTGCCCCGTGCGGCGCGTCGATCTGCGGGCGTCTGGTTGAATCCGACAGCATCCGCGCCAATCCGGCCTTCGCCGATGGCAAAAACAAGAATCCGGCCCTGCGCAGTCGTCCGCTCAAGGGGCTGACCATTCTGCAAGGTTTTACGCGCAGCACCGACGGTTGGGAGGGTGGCTCGATCTACAATCCCGAAGACGGCGGCACCTACAAGGCGACGATCACGATCGCCGATGCTGACACGCTCAAGCTCAAGGGCTGCATCGTGTGGCCCTTGTGCAAGACCCAGACGTGGAAGCGCCTGCGCTGATGCAGCCGGAGCCGGCCAGACCAAACACCACCGGCTCCGTTGAAACCACAGACACCACAAAAATTCGCATGGGAGTGAGAGAGAGATGAACCTGAACCACCGCCGCACGCTGGCCTGCGCCGTGCTTCTGGCCGGCACCGCCGGACTTGCCAGCCCTGCCCTGGCAGGCGGCTTTTATCTTCAGGACCAGTCCGCCAAGGCCACCGGCCGCGCCTATTCGGGCGAAGTGGCCGACACGGGCGCGGAAAGCCTGTGGTGGAACCCTGCCAGCATCGGCGGCATGACCGGCGGCGAAGCCATGCTGAGCGCCACCGGCATCCTGCCCTCTGGCGACGTGGTCAACAACGGCACCCTGATCAAGCGCCCTGGCCAGCCTGCCACGGCCGTGGGCGGCGACAGCGTGGCCCACAACCCGATCCACAAGGGCGTCGTGCCCTCGGGCGCGATCGCGCATTCGCTGGGCAACCGTGTCGCCGTGGGCTTGGCGGTGACTGCGCCGTACAACTTCACCACCGAATATTCGAACAGCAGCTGGGCACGCTATACCGCGCTGACCACGCGCCTGCGCACGATCGACATCCAGCCCTCGCTGGCCGTGCAACTGACCCCGGTGATTTCCATCGGCGGCGCAGTGAACGTTGAGCATGCCGATGCCACGCTGGGCAATGCCCTGCCCAACCTGCTGGCCGTGCTGCCCGATGGCAGCCAGACGCTTAGCGGCAAGGGCTGGGATGTGGGCTGGTCGGCCGGTACGCAGTTCCGCGGCAAGACCGTGACCGTGGGCCTGAGCTACAAGTCGGCCATCAAGCACAAGCTCAAGGGTGACGTGACGATTGCCGGCCTGCTCGGCCCGCTGGCGGCGAACAACGCCAACATCTCTACCGAGGCAGACTTTACCACGCCCTGGCAGCTGACGTTCGGTGGCCGCTGGACGGTAACGCCGGGCTTTACGCTCAACGCCCAGGCAACCCGCTTTGGCTGGTCCAAGTTCAACGCGATCCAGCTGGGCAGCCCGCTCAACACCGCGATCCCCGAAGACTATCGCAACACCTGGGCGGTTGCCGTCGGCTTTGACGCTGACCTCAGCCCCAAGTGGACCGTTCGCGGCGGCGTGCAGCGTGACGTTTCGCCCGTTCGCCCGAACGAACGCGATGCCCGCGTGCCCGATAGCAACCGCTGGAACTTTGCCTTGGGCGCCACCCATGCGTTCAGCCGCGCGTTCAAGATCGACGTTGCCGCCAACTACCTCACCCTCGCCGATGCGCCGGTCAACCGCCTGACCGCCGCCTATGCCGGCACGCCGGCGCAGACCCCGATCCTGGTCAACGGCATGCTGCAAAAGGCCCATGTCGTGGTGCTGTCGCTGGGCGGACGGGTCGCTTTCTGATCGCCCGAAGGCGCCGGGGCCATCTTGGCCTCGGCGCCATTTCCCTCCCTCTTGCCGGAACCTGACATGGTCGCTGCCCCCCCGATCGAGGCCACACCCATCGCCCCTTCACGCGCACCCGACAGCCTGCCGCCAGACTGGTCACCGCCGGCCATGCTGCTGGGTGACTTCATGGACAACGCCGTGCGCGATCATGGCGACCGCCCGGCGGTGGACTTCATGGGCCGCACTTGGACCTATCGGGCGCTGGGGCGGATGGTCGAACGGGCGGCGCGCGGCTTTCAGGACCTGGGCCTGGGCAAGGGCGATCGGGTGGCACTGTGCCTGCCCAACACGCCCTATTACATCGTGCTCTACTTTGCCGCGCTCAAGATCGGCGCGGTGGTGGTCAATCTCAACCCGCTCTACACCCAAAGCGAGATGCGCCATCTGTTGACCGACAGCGGCGCCCGCGTTGTTGCCGTGCCAGACCTGCGCGAAATCCACGGCAAGGTACGCGCCATTGCCGACGAATGTCAGTTGGCCACCATCCTGGTCTGCCCGATGGCCGGCATCCTGCCCCGGGTAAAGGCATGGGGCTGGCGCCTGTTCAAGCGGCGCGACCATGCCCGCTATGCCCATGATGCGCTGCACATGCGCTTTTGCGACCTGATCGCACGCGGCGATCCGCCCCGACCCGTGGCGCTGGTGCCCGATGACCTGGCCGTGCTGCAATATACCGGCGGCACCACCGGCACGCCCAAGGGCGCGATGCTGACCCATCGCAATCTCACGGCCAATGCCCTGCAGCAACAGGCGCATATCCATGGCGATCTGCCTGCCCCGCAGCGCACGCTGGCAGTGCTGCCGTTCTTCCACGTCTTTGCGCTGACCGCCGTGCTCGATTTCTCGATCCTGGTGGGGTCGGAACTGGTGCTGATGCCGCGCTTCGAAATGGACGCGATGCTGGCCACCATCAAGCGCAAGCCGCCCACGCTGTTTTTCGGCGTGCCGACGCTGTTCATCGCGATGAACGCGCTCGACGATGCCAAGATTCCCAAACTGTCGGCACTGCGCGCCTGCATTTCCGGCGGTGCGCCGCTGCCGCTGGAAGTGCGCCAGACGTTCGAACAGCGCACTGGCGGGCGTATCTGCGAAGGCTATGGCCTGACCGAAGCCTCGCCCATCGTCACTTGCAACCCGGTTGATGGCGATATCCGCGCCAACAGCTGCGGCCAGGCCTTCCCGGGCACCCAGATCGAGATCCGCGACCCCGAAAACCCCGAGACGATCCTGCCGCTGGGCGCCAATGGCGAGGTCTGCGTGCGCGGGCCGCAGGTGATGGCCGGCTATTGGCAGCGCCCCGACGACACCGCCAAGGTCTTTGTCGATGGCGCGCTGCGCACGGGCGACGTGGGCCACCTCGACGAAGATGGCTATCTCTACCTGGTGGACCGCCTCAAGGACGTGATCCTGAGCGGCGGATACAACGTCTATCCGCGCGTCATCGAGGAAGCGGCCTATCTCCATCCGGCAATCGAGGAAGCCATCGCGATCGGCATTCCCGATCGCTATCGCGGGCAAAGCGCCAAGCTGTTCGTCAAGCTGCACGACGGCCAGAACGTCTCGCCGCAGGAGCTTCTCGATTTCCTGACCGAGCACCTCAACAAGATCGAGGTGCCGCGCGCTGTCGAAATTCGCCAAAGCCTGCCCAAGACCATGGTGGGCAAGCTTTCGAAAAAGGAACTGGTCGCCGAAGAGCGTGCCAAGGCCGAGGCCGCCACGCCCGCGGTTTAAGTGCAAGGCGCGATTGGGGGCAGTTGCAATCCACATTTTGCGGCGCAATAGGTAGCGCCATTCTGGGGGGAAAATTGGCCACCATGATCGATACTTTGCCCGATCCGCCCGAACCCACGGCGGAACCAACGCCCGCCGCGCCCGAGGATGGCCTGCAAGGCATCCAGGATGTGGCGCGCCGCCTGGGCGTGACGCACCGCACCTTGCGCTTTTACGAGGACAAGGGCCTGATCGAGCCGGCGCGGGTGGGCAACACGCGCATCTATTCGCACCGCGAAGTGGCACGCATGCAGTTGATCCTGCGCGGCAAGCGGCTGGGTTTCAGCATCCGCGAGATCAAGGAATTCCTCGATCTCTACGATGTCGATCCCACCCGGCTGGAGCAATTGCAGCATCTGGTGGCGCATATCCGCAGCCGGTTGCGCAAGCTGGAAAGCCAGCACAGCGCCTTGCTCAAGACCATGACCGAGCTTCAGGCCATGGAGGCCGAGGCGATCGACAAGATCGGCGAGCTTACGAGTTCACCGCGGGACGAAAACGCCGCTTGAACAGGCGCGCGGGCAGCGCATCGGCCGTGCTGACGATGATGATGCCCGCCAGGATCATCAAGGCGCCGCCGATGAACGCGGCGTCCAGCTTGTCACCCAGCACGATCACGCCGGCGGCCACACCAAACATCGGCGTCATGAAACTCAACACCCCCAGCCGCGCCGCGCTGTAGCGCCGCAGCAGGGCATACCAGGTGAGATAGCTGAGGAACGCCACGACCACGACCTGGAACGCCATGCTGGCCAGGAGCGGGGCGGTCAGGCTCACGGCCGTTTCACCCAGCACCGGCGCGGCCAGCGTGCACAGCACGAAAGCGCCCATCAGCTGATAGAACAGCGTGACGGAGGCCGGTGCATTGGCCAGCGAAGAATTGCGCAGCACCAGCGTGGTGCAGGCCCAACCGCAGGCGCCGCCCAGCGCCAGGGCATCGCCCAGCCGACCATCGGGATAGCCCGCCCCTTCCTTGCCGCCGCTGAACGCCAGCACCACGCCTGCAAACGACAGCGCGATGCCCACCCACTGGCCAGCGCGCAGGCGCTCGTCAGGGCGCAGCAGACCCAGCGCCAGGGCAGCGCCAATTGGCGCGGTATAGAGATAGATGGTGACGTGGGAGGCGCTGGTGAAGCGCAGCGCTTCGCCCGCCAGCAGGAATTCGGTGCCAAACAGCAGCCCGATGGCCAGGCCCGGTGCCAGGGTCTGGCGGTTGATCACCCGCCCTTCCCCACGCCACAGCACAATGGCCAGCGTGGCAAGGCCCGCCAGGCCCGAACGCAGGCCCATCTGCAACAGCGGGCTCATCGCGCCCGCCACCAGCTTGATGGCAACCTGCTGCGAACCCCAGATCGCGCAGAGCACGATCATGATGGCAACGGCAGCGGCATCGACAGGCTTGCGATCGTTCACAAACAAAAGGTCCGGGCTGAAATGGTGTCGGGAGAAATTCCCGCGCGCCTTAGTCGATAATCGTGCCGGGAGCCAGCCATTGGAACCCAGCCATTGGAACGTTGCGCGTTTCGCCCGCTCTAGGGGAAATGCCGCAGGGGCGCCTTACGCCGATTTCAGCCCCGCCCCCGTAATCCATGGTGCGTTCTGCGGAGTGTGCCATGAGTTTTACCCTCAGCCTTGGCCCGGTGGCCAACATGCAAACCATCACCACGGCCTGGTCGAACATGACCGAGTCCCTGGAAGCGCATGCCGCGATGGTGCTCGACCTGTCGGATCTGGTCGATGTCGATCTTTCCCTGGTGCAGCTGGTGGAAGCGGCGCGCCAGCATGCCCTGCGTGACAGCCGCGCGCTGCGTCTGTCGGCGCCGGCCAATCCGGCCGTGACGGCACTGCTGCGCCGCGCCGGGTTCCTGACCGATCCCAGCACCGAAACCCTCGATTTCTGGTTTCACGGAGAACTCCCGCAATGACGGCCTCGATCCTCACCGTAGACGATTCCAGCAGTCTGCGCCTTGCCACGCGGATCGCGCTGACTGGCGCAGGCTATAGCGTGACCGAGGCCTGCGACGGGCTGGAAGGCCTGGGCAAGGCGCAGGGCCAGAAGTTCGACATGATCATCACCGATCTCAACATGCCCAACATGGATGGGCTGAGCATGATCCGCGAGATCCGCAAGCTGCCCGTGCAGATGGGCACCCCGATCATCTTCCTCACCACCGAGTCAGATGATGCCATCAAGCAGGAAGCCCGCGCCGCTGGCGCCACGGGCTGGCTGGTCAAGCCGTTCCAGCCCGATCAGCTGCTGCGCATTACCAAGAAGGTGCTGGGCCGGTGAGCGAAACAGATCCCATTGCCGCGTTCCGCGTGGAAGCTGGTGACCTCCTCGACCAGATCGAACAGGCACTGCTCGATCTGTCGAACCAGTTGGACGATCGCGGGCTGATCGATGCGGTGTTCCGCGGGCTGCACACGCTCAAAGGCTCGGGCGCGATGTTCGGCTTTGATGCGCTGGCCACGTTCACCCACCATTGCGAAACCGCATTCGATCGGGTGCGCAAGGGCTTGTTTCCCGCCACGGCCGAACTCGTTCACGTGATCCTGTCGGCGATGGATCATATGCGCGCGCTGGTCGATGGCGATGGTGCGGGGCTCGAGGCGACAGGCGATGCGATCCTGGCGCGGCTGCATGCCGCCCTGCCGGAAAGCGGCGCAATGCCTACCACGGCAGCGGGCGAAACAGCCCCGCCAACACCAGCGGCAGCCACATCGACGACTGGTGGATGGCATCTGCGTTTTCGCCTGCCCGCCTCGGCCATGGCCAACGGCACCAATCCGCTGAGCCTGCTCGACGAACTGCGAGCATTGGGCGAATGCCGGGTGGTGGCGCTGTGCGATGCCTTGCCCGCCCTGCCCGATCTGGTGCCAACCGAATGCCTGATCGGCTGGGACGTGACACTGCTGGGCGAGATCAGCCGCGACGCGATCGAGGACGTGTTCATCTTCGTGATGGACGACATGGATATGGAGCTGACCCCGCTGGCAGCAACGGCGGCGGAGACGGACGGGGCCACGACCGCAGCCGCGCCGGGCGCCGTTGCTGCCGCTGCCACGGGAACGCCAGCGAGCGTCGCTGTCCAGGTGCCGGCCCAGGCCGATGCCGCCGCCCGCCAGGCGCCGCGCGCCGGGGAAAGTGTGCGCGTCCCGGCCGAACGGCTCGACGTGCTGATGGACCGCGTGGGCGAGCTGGTGATCGTGCAAAGCCGCCTGTCGCAATTGGCGAACAGCGGGCTGATCGGTGCGTCGGGCGAAGTGGCGCTGCGCTCCATCTCGGAAGAGATCGAGCGCCTGGTCAGCGAAATGCGCGACACCATGATGGTCTTGCGCATGGTGCCAGTGGCCAACCTGTTCGGCCGCTTCCGCCGCCTGATCCACGATCTGGCGCGCGACACCGGCAAGGCGATCGAACTGCTGACCGACGGCGAATCCACCGAGGTGGACAAGACCGTGACCGAGCAATTGGCCGATCCGATCGTCCACCTCATCCGCAATGCCTGCGATCATGGCCTGGAAACACCCGAGGAGCGCCTGGCCGCCGGAAAGCCGGCCACTGGCCGCGTCATGCTGACCGCCGCCCATGCCGGCGGTGAGGTGCTGATCACCATCACCGACGATGGCCGGGGCATCAACCGCGAGCGGGTGCGCGCCAAGGCGGAGGCGAACGGCCTGATCCAGCCCGGCCAGAGCGTGACCGATCACGAATTGTTGCAGATGATCTTCCACCCCGGCTTTTCCACGGCCGCCCAGGTCACCAACCTGTCTGGGCGCGGTGTTGGGATGGACGTGGTCAAGCGCACGATCGAAGGGCTGCGCGGCACAATCGATATCGCCAGCCAGGAAGGCCAGGGCTCCACCTTTACCCTGCGCATCCCGCTGACGCTGGCGATCATCGAGGGGCTGCTCGTGCGCGTGGCCAGTGGCTGCTATGTCATTCCATTGGCGGCGGTCGAGGAATGTATCGAGCTGTCTGCCGAGGAAGACCTGCGCACGCGCGGCCGCAGCATGATCCGCCTGCGTGATGCGCTGGTGCCGTTCCTGCGCCTGCATGACCTGTTCGAGACCGGCGCCCAGCCCGATCAGCACCAGAAGATCGTGGTCATTTCCGCCGCAGGGGAACGTGTGGGCCTGGTGGTCGACCAGATCATTGGCAGTCACCAGACGGTGATCAAGTCGATGTCTGGCGTGCACCGCGCGGTCAACAGCTTTTCGGGCGCCACGATCCTGGGAGACGGCAGCGTCGCTCTCATTCTCGACATCATGCAACTCGTGGCCACCGGCCAGCAACGGGAGGCACGGCTGCGCGCCGTGGGCTGACACCATGACCGACACCCAAAAGACCCGCTGGGACGAACACGGCAACCTGGAAGTGCTGACGTTCGACGTTGGCAGCGAATGCCTGGCGATCGAGGCGACCGACATTCGCGAAATCGTTGACCTTTTGCCCGAAACGCGCGTGCCCGGCGCCGCGCCGCTGGTCGCCAGCATCGTCAACTATCGTGGCAAGATCATTCCGATTGCCGATCTGCGCGTGGCTTTCGGCATGGCGATCACCCCGCCAACGCCCGACAGCCGCATCGTGGTGATCGAAACCCAGATCGATGGCGAGATGACGCATATCGGCCTGCGCACCGACAAAGTTCATGAGGTGGCGATGCTGTCGCGCAGCGACAGTTCCGATCCGCCGCAGGTTGGCCTGCGCTGGCGCCGCGAATTCGTGCGCGAGTTCGTGCGTCAGGCCGACGGGGTGATCGTGCTGCCGGCCCTTTCGGCCATTTTCGAAGCGGCACCACGCCAGCTCGGCGGGGGTAGCCTGGCGGCTTGATGGCCCCTGGCGATGTCTTTGCCAACGATCGCAACCCGATGACCAAGCCTGATGCGGCCCCCCTTTCTGGCCGCCAGCGACGCGCCAGAAACAAGGATTTTCCCACCATGCGTGCCACGATCAAGTTGAAACTGGGAGCTACCTTCGTCGCCCTCATCATCCTGATGATGGCCATCGCCGGCCTGTCCATCAATGCGCTGGGTTCGCTCAACACCAGCATCGCCGACCTCATTTCCGGCCCGGCAGCCCGCCTGTCACTGGCCCAGCAAACCGCCATGACGATGAGCCAGCTGGTCCGTTTCGAAAAGAACATGGCGTTGACCAGCGACATGGATCTGACGCGCGAGTGGAACACGCAGTCGGACAACACGGTGCGCAAGGTCAGCGAAATGCTCGATCAGGGCCGCCAAACCGCCACCGACCAAACGCGGCCGATGTGGAACCGCGCCGATGAACAATGGGCTACGCTAAAGGACGCGAATGCCCGCATGCGTGCGCTGGCCATGCGCAACCAGAACGATGCCGCCGGTCAGATCTCGATCACCGATGGCCGCCGTGCGGCAGTGGAGCTGGAAAAGACGCTCAACCAGATCGTCGATGACCAGGGCAAGGAGATGAAGGCCGCCGGCACGGAAACCGCCAATCTCTACGGTTCGGTGCGCAGCACGCTGATCGTCACCACGCTGCTCGCACTGATCGTGGCGGTGGCCGGTGCCGTGTGGATCGGCCGGATGGTGGCGCGCGGCCTGCGCCAGATCAACACCGCAGTGGGCACCGTAGCCGAGGGCGATCTCGACAACATGATCGACATGAAGGGCGATGACGAGATCGCCGATGTCGTCCGCTCGCTCAACACCATGATCGGCAATCTGCGCAAGACCGCCCTGTTTGCCGACAATATCGCCCTGGGTGACCTGTCCAACGACGTGGAACTGCTGTCTGACCGCGATCGGCTGGGCAAGGCACTGATGGCGATGATTGCCAACATGCGGGCGGCCGCCACAGTGGCCAACAGCCTGGCCGATGGTGATCTGACGGTAAACCACGCTGCCCTATCCGACCGCGACCAGTTGGGCCTGGCCCTGGTGGCAATGATTGACCGCCTGCGCAACGTGGTCAGCGAAGCGACCGGTGCATCGGAAAACGTCTCGTCCGGCAGCCAGGAACTCGCCGCCAGTTCGGAACAGCTCTCGCAGGGCGCGACCGAACAGGCTGCGGCGGCGGAACAGGCTTCGGCTTCGATGGAGCAGATGGCCGCCAACATCAAGCAGAACGCCGACAACGCGGCCCAGACCGAAAAGATCGCGCGTCAATCGGCCAAGGATGCCGAGCAATCAGGCGTGGTGGTCAACCGCGCGGTCGATGCGATGCGCACGATCGCCGAAAAGATCGGCATCGTTCAGGAAATCGCCCGGCAGACCGATCTGCTCGCACTCAATGCCGCCGTCGAAGCGGCCCGCGCCGGCGAGCATGGCAAGGGCTTTGCCGTGGTAGCAAGCGAAGTGCGCAAGCTGGCCGAACGCAGCCAGAGCGCGGCCTCGGAAATCGTCGCCGTATCGTCCGACACGGTAAAGGCTGCGGCCGAGGCCGGCGACATGCTGAGCAAGCTGGTGCCCGACATCCGCCGCACGGCCGAACTGATCAGCGAGATCAGCGCAGCCTGCCGCGAACAGGATATCGGCGCCACCCAGATAAACGAAGCGATCCAGCAGCTTGACCAGGTGACCCAGCAGAATGCCGGTGCCTCGGAAGAGATTTCGGCCACGTCGGAAGAACTCGCCGCCCAGGCCGAAGAGCTGCAGGCGAGCATCTCGTACTTCCGCGTCGATCCCAATGCACGCACCGCATCGCGCAGCGCCGCGCCCGCAGGCCGGGCCAAGGCGATCGCCACAAAACCTGGCAAGACTGCCGCCAAGCCTGCCCGCAAGGCGGCGCGCCCCGGCTCGATCGGCGATCAGCAGGCGCGGCTCAAGGGCTTTGCCATCGATCTCTCGGCTGGAACGGCCGATGCCGACGATGCCGATTTCGGCCAGGCCGCCGCATGACCGCCCCCCGTTCCTTGGCCGAAGCGCCCGCCCGCGATGATCTTCAGGTCGTGACGTTCGGCCTGGGGCGGGAAGTCTTCGCCGTGCCGGTGGTGCTGGTGCGCGAAATCCTGGATTATCAGGTGCCCAGCCATATGCCGGGCGGACCGGTGCATTTCCTGGGTCTTACCGACGTGCGCGGCCAGGGCGTGCCCACACTAGACTTTCGCCGCCGCCTGGGGCTGCCATCAGTAGAACCTACGCTGGCCACGCGCATCATCATTCTGGATGTGCCGCTGCCCGATCGCACCCTGGCACTGGGCGTGGTGATCGATCGTGTGCTGGCGGTGGTGACGGTGCCGGTCGATCGTATCGAAGCGGCGCCCGATATTGGCACCGCGTGGAACGCGGGCTTCGTCCAGGGCGTGGTGCGCGAGGCGGATGGGTTCATCGTGATCCTTGACCTGCCGCGCATCTTTGCTGGCGACGATCCCGTGCACGCCGCAGGCACCGCTACCGTCGAAAACGCTGCAGGCGGGAGGCTGGCCATGTCCACCGCTGCCTGAACCGCCCCACTCGCCCATCAATTCTGCCCCACCGCACGAAGGGGAATCCCCATGCGTCCCACCATCAAATTGAAGCTGGCGGCCACGTTTGCCGTCCTCATCATCGTCATGGCCGGCGTGATCGGGCTTTCGATCAGCCGCCTCAGCACCCTCAATTCCGCTATTTCCGATGTGATTGCCGGCCCGGTCGTGCGCCTCAACACCGCACAGGAACTGGTGATCGAGGTAAACCGCCTGTTGCGCCGTGAAAAGAACATGGCGCTGACCAGCGATCTTGATCTGACCGCCAAGTTCAACACCGAATCCGATGCCAACGTGACCAAGATCGAGGACATCCTGGTCAGGGGCAGCCAGCAGGCAAGCGAAGAAGGCAAGCCCTATTGGGCCAAGCTCACGCAGCAGTGGCAAGTGCTCAAGGAAGCCAACCGCCGCATGCGCGCCGCCGCGATGGAAAACCGCAACGAAGAGGCTGGCCGGATCTCGATCACGGATTCCCGTTCGGCCGCGACCACCATGGAAGGCACGCTGGAACAGCTGGTGGAAATCCAGCAAACGCAGATGAAAAAGGCCGATAACGATACTAACGAGCTTTACGCAACAGCGCGCTCCCTACTGCTGGTTTCTGGCGCTGTAGCATTGATCATCGCCTTGCTGGGCGCCTATTGGATCGGGCGCGTGGTGTCGCGCGGGCTGGCCAAGATCACCGGCGTGGTCGATGCCGTGGCAGTGGGCGATCTTGACGTCAGCATCACGGCCGACAGCGACGACGAGATTGCCGACCTGATCGCGCTGGTCAACCAGATGACCGCCAATCTGCGCAAGACCGCTGACCTTGCCGACACGATCGCCAATGGCGATCTGACGGTGAACCATGTCGCGCTGTCCGAGCGCGACAAGTTGGGCCTGGCACTGATCGCCATGGTCGACCGTCTGCGCGATGTGGTGTCCGATGCCAGCGCCGCGTCGGAAAACGTCTCTGCCGGCAGCCAGCAGCTTGCCGCCAGCTCGGAGCAGGTCTCGCAAGGGGCGACCGAACAGGCCGCCGCCGCCGAGCAGGCCTCTGCCTCGATGGAAGAGATGGCTGCCAACATCAAGCAGAACGCCGACAACGCTGCCCAGACCGAGAAGATCGCGCGCCAATCGTCCAAGGACGCCGAACAATCGGGCGTGGTCGTCAACCGTGCGGTCGATGCCATGCGCACGATCGCGGAAAAGATCGGCATCGTCCAGGAAATCGCCCGGCAGACCGATCTGCTCGCGCTCAACGCCGCAGTCGAAGCGGCGCGGGCCGGCGAGCATGGCAAGGGCTTTGCCGTAGTGGCCAGCGAAGTGCGCAAGCTGGCTGAACGCAGCCAGACGGCGGCGTCGGAAATCGGCGCGGTGTCGTCCGACACGGTCAAGGCCGCGACGGAGGCGGGTGAAATGCTCACGCGCCTGGTGCCCGATATCCGCCGCACCGCCGAGCTGATCAGCGAGATCAGCGCCGCCTGCCGCGAACAGGATATCGGCGCCGCGCAGATCAACGAGGCGATCCAGCAGCTTGACCAGGTGACCCAGCAGAACGCCGGAGCCTCGGAAGAGATTTCCGCTACCTCGGAAGAACTCGCCGCCCAGGCCGAAGAGCTGCAAGCCAGCATCTCGTACTTCCGCGTCGATGCCCATGCCCGCGCCGGGGGCCAGGGCACTGCCCCTGCCGCCCGGCCCAAGCCGGTCGCGGCCAAGCCGGCCAAGGCTGCCAAATCGGCGACAAAGCCGGGCAAGCCCGCCCGCAAGGCCGCACGTCCTGGCTCGATCGGCGATCAGCAGGCTCGCCTCAAGGGTTTTGCCATCGACATGTCAGCCGGCGCAGCGGACGACGATGACGCCGATTTCGGTCAGGCCGCCGCATGACCGCCCCCCGCCCCTTGGCCGATGCGCCCACCCGCGATGATCTTCAGGTCGTGACGTTCGGCCTGGGGCGGGAAGTGTTCGCCGTGCCGGTCGTGCTCGTGCGCGAAATCCTGGACTACCAGGTGCCCAGCCACGTGCCCGGCGGGCCGGCGCATTTCCTGGGCCTGACGGACGTGCGCGGCCAGGGCGTGCCCACGGTAGACTTTCGCCGCCGCCTTGGCCTGCCGGCAGTCGAGCCGACACTGGCCACGCGCATCATCATTCTCGACGTGCCGCTGCCAGATCGCACCCTGCCGCTGGGCGTGGTGATCGACCGTGTCCTGGCGGTGAGCACCCTGTCTGGCGCGCGCATCGAGCCTGCGCCTGATATCGGCACGGCCTGGCGCGGTGAATTTGTCGATGGCGTGGTGCGCGAGGCCGAAGGGTTCGTGGTGATCCTGGATGTAGCGCGCATCTTTGGCAGCGAAGACACCGTGCTGCTGCCGGCGGAGGTTTGAACCTGTGGCCACACCTGCCCCTGCCCAAATCCCGCAAAACGCCGCGATCGTGGGCGACGGCATCACGCCGCGCACGTTCAAGCATTTGTCCGCCTTCATCTATGATCAGTGCGGCATCCGCATGCCGGCCGCCAAGCAGACCATGGTGGAAGGCCGGCTACGCCGCCGCGCCCGTGCGCTCCACTTCGAAAAGCTGGAAGAATATTGCCGCTTCGTCTTGGGTGAAGGCGCCGGCAGCGACGAGGTGGTGCATCTGATCAATGCCGTCACCACCAACAAGACCGATTTCTTTCGCGAACCGCGCCATTTCGAACGCCTGACGCAGAACATCCTGCCCGGTTTTGCGGCCAAGCGCCGCCAACTGGTGCGCGCCTGGAGTGCGGCCTGCTCCACCGGGGCCGAACCCTACACCCTGGCCATGGTCATGGACGATTTTGCGCAAGCCAACGGCGGGCCCGATTACGCGATCCTCGCCACTGATCTTGATACCAACGTGCTCGCCACCGCCCAGAAGGGCATCTATCCGCGCGAGATGATGGAGCCGGTGCCGGCCCTGCTGCGCCAACGCTATGTCGGGATGGGCCAGGGGGCCAGAGCGAACGAGGCACGCATCCACCCTGGGTTGCGCGCCAAGGTCGGCTTTGCCCAGCTCAACCTGATGGAGCCAGCCTATGCCATCGGCCATCAGGTTGACCTGATCTTTTGCCGCAACGTGCTGATCTATTTCGACAAGCCGACCCAGAAAAAGGTGGTGTCGCGCCTGGTCGAATGCCTGGCGCCGGGCGGATACCTGTTCGTGGGCCATTCGGAATCGATCGCCGGCTTCGATCTGCCGCTCGATTCTGTCGGCAATACCATATTCCAGAGGAGATAGACCGATGCCGGCCCCCAAGATCCGCGTCCTGGTCATCGACGACAGCGCCAGCGTGCGCCAGACCATGAAAGCCATCCTGGAAGAAGATCCCGAACTGGAAGTGGTGGCGACGGCAGCCGATCCCTTTGCTGCCGCCCGCCACATCCACGAACAGGTGCCCGACGTGATCACGCTCGACGTGGAAATGCCGCGCATGGATGGCATCACCTTTCTGCGCAAGCTGATGCAGCAATGCCCCGTGCCGGTGGTGATGTGCTCGTCGCTGACCGAGGAAGGCTCGGATACGCTGCTCGAAGCCATGCATGCGGGCGCAGTCGACGTGATCCTGAAACCGCGCGTGGGCGTGGCCGATCACCTTTCCGAAAGCCGGCTGATGATCCGCGACACGGTCAAGGCAGCCGCGCGGGCCAAGGTGCGTGGCGGCCGCCGCTCTGCCGCAGCCAGCGCGCCGCCCTCGCTCCATCCCCAGCCCAAGCTGACCGCCGATGCCGTGTTGCCGCCACCACCGGTGCGCGCCGTGGGCAGCAAGGCGATGAGCCGCACCACCGAAATGGTGGTGTGCATCGGCGCTTCCACCGGCGGCACCGAAGCCTTGCGCGAAGTGCTGGAAGCGCTGCCCGCCAATTCGCCCGGCATCGTCATCGTCCAGCACATGCCCGAACATTTCACCCGCGCCTTTGCCCGCCGGCTCGATGGCCTGTGCGAGGTATCGGTGAAGGAGGCCGAAGACGGCGACACCGTGATGCGCGGCCATGTGCTGATCGCGCCGGGCGGCAAGCATACGCTGCTCGAACGCCAGGGCGCGCGCTACCTTGTCTCGGTGCGCGACGGGCCACTGGTCAGCCGGCATCGTCCCTCGGTCGATGTGCTGTTCCGCTCCGCCGCGCGCTGCGCGGGATCGAATGCAGTGGGGATCATCATGACCGGCATGGGCGACGATGGCGCGCGGGGGCTGCTAGAAATGAAGGAGGCCGGCGCGCGCACTATCGCCCAGGACGAAGCCACCTCCATCGTGTTCGGCATGCCCAAGGAAGCGATCGCGCGCGGCGCCGCCGATCGCATCGTGCCGCTTGGCGCGATCGCCCAGGAACTGTTGCAGGCTACGGCCCGCTAAGGAACGCCGCGATGCAACCCGAACCGCTGATGCCGCCCATGGCAGATACCCCGCCGCCGCCGGCCGATGCCGCGCTCACCGCGCCATTGCGCCTGCGCCTCGCGGATATCCTGCATGGTCTCGACGATCATTTCACCCGCATCGGCACCACGCTGGAGCGGACGGTAGAGGCTATTTCGGCCGTGGTTGGCACCCTCGGCCAGATCAGCGCCGCCCTGGGCGATGGCGATGGTTCGGGCGCGGTGGGAAACCTCACCCGCGCGGCCAAGCGGCTTTACAGCGTGGCCGATCAGGCCGCCCGTCGGGCCGACCAGGTGGGCCACATCCGCGCCGTATCGGCCCGCCTCACCGCGCAGATTCATGATCTGCAACGCACGCTCGATGCGCTCAAGATCTATGGCATGAACGTCAAGATTGCTGCGGGTGGCGCGCGCGACTTTGTCGATTTCGCCGATCTCATGGCGCAGAAACTGGACATGGGCAAAGCCGACGCCGCCGGCTTCGACGGGCGTCTGGCCGAGCTGGAAGCCGGCCTTGCCAGCATGCTGCGATCGGATTCGCGGCTGGTCAACGAATGCGCGCGCGTGGTGCCACAGGTGCCAGACCGCCTGATCCGCGATGCCGGCGCGCTGGCCAGTCACCAGGATGGCCTGGCCGCGATGGCGCGCACAACCGGAGAGATCGCCGCGACGATCCAGGCCAAGGTCGCGACCGTGCTGGGCGCCATCCAGATCGGCGATATTGCCCGCCAGCGGTTGGAACATGTGCTGGCCGGATGCGAGATGCTCGACGCGCACCTGGGCGGGCGCCCGCCCGGCTCCCCCGCCGAAGAGGCGGCCTGCCACCATGTGCTGGCCCTGCTGCACGCCCAGCTTGAAGAAACCGCCATCGATTTCCGCCGCGAGACGCTGGTGCTTGTTGGATCTCTGCACGATCTTGAGCCTGAGGCCAACCGCCTGCTGGCGTTGCAGGCCCCCGCCGCGCCGGCCGATCACGATCCCGCGCAGCAGCATGCCGGCGAAGCAGCGTTCCTGCGCGAGCTGGAGAGCGGAATTGCCGAAGCCACCGCCATGATCGCGCAACTGCAAGAGGCAGATGCCCAGGCCGAACAGACGCTGGGCCTGATCATCGCCACCGTGGCTGACCTCATAGCCCGTGCCGCCGCAATCCGTCACTTGCGCGTCGACGTGCAACTGATGGCGATCAATATCGGCCTGTCCTGCCGGCGGGTTGAAGCGATCGGACGGCCGATGACGGTCATCGCCAACGAAATCCGCAGCCACGCCGAAACGCTGGACGGTGCGGTCACGCATATCAACGCTGCCGCCAGCGATCTCGACGGATGCTCGGCCGCGATGCGCGGCACAGACCGTTCCGGCGAGGTCGGCACTGGCGACGAACTGGCGCTTTCGTTGGCGATGATCCGCCAAGGCGCGCAGCGCACGGAACAGGCCATCGCCGTGGCCAGCCAGCAGAGCGACACCATCGCCACCATGCTGCGCAAGACGCGGGACGAACTGGAAGTGAGCCTGGACCTGGCCAAGACGATCGAGGCGATCGCGGTGCGCACCGCCGACCTTGCCGGCAGTGGTAACAGCGATGATCCCGCCGCCCATGCTGCGATCGCCGCGCTAATGAACGCGCTGGGACAGATCTATACCATGGCGAGCGAACGCGTGGTGCACGATCGCTTTCTCCTGCACGGGATGGCTCCACTCGCCAACAGCCAGCCCACGTCCGGCTTTGGCCCCGGTGACGCCCAAGACGACGATGACGACGCCTTGTTCGACGACGCGCTGTTCTGATCTGCGGCGGCGGCGAATGCGACGCAGGCAGCACCCGTGCTGGACCTGCGCGCCTGCCTGCCTATAGTCTGCGGCATATGAGCCAAGTCGCGATCCCGCCAACGCCTGTCACAGCCTGTGGCCCTTCTCGCGGCAGACCGCGTCAGTTCGATCCCGATGCAGCCTTGCTGGCCGCTCTGCACGTGTTCTGGACACGCGGCTACGATGGCGCTTCGTTGTCTGACCTGACGGAGGCGATGGGGATCACCCGGCCCAGCCTCTATGCCTGTTTTGGTAATAAAGAATCCTTGTTTCGCAAGGCCTTGGACCTTTACGAGCGGGACAAGCTGGCGTTCATGACCCAAGCGCTTTTGGCGCCGACCGCGCGCGGCGTGGCGGCGGCCATGCTACGCGATGCCCTGGCAATGTTGACCACCAGCGAGGGCGGGCGGGCGTGCTTTGGCGTGATGCACGCAGTCGCTTCCTCCACCTACGACGAATCGATGCGGCAAGAGGTGATTACCCGCCGCGCCGCCTATGAGCAGGCGCTGCTTGCACGGTTCGAGCGGGCCGAGGCGGAGGGCGATTTTCCCGGATACACCGCGCAGGCGCTGTGCGCTTATTGCCTGTGCCTGTTGAGCGGAATGAGCGTCCAAGCCGGTTCAGGTGCTGATTTTGCGCGCCTTCATACGATCGTCGAAACCGCCTTGGCACTCTGGCCGGGGCGTTGAGCAACGCCCAGCGTTTGCGATACCGAGCGGTATATAAACTTGTTGACGCGGCATCTGCGGGTTTCTATACCAATTGGTATTGAAAGTCGCGGGGCCAGCCGGCTTCTCCCCCCATTGGCCGGCATCCCCCCATCCCCATGGTCCCTCGCGGGCTTTCTTTATTCGACGCGTCCCCCGCGCGTCGGCAAAGGGCGGCCGGGCAACAGGCTTTTTCGTAAAGCAGCCCGGCCGGGCCTGGCCCCGGTTTCGTCGATGCGCGTGCGTGCCCGCTATTGCGCGTTGACGAAACCGGTTCCCTGCGAGTTAATTTGTACAGCAATACCGATTGCAGCTGTCGTTTTCCCCTAACTCATGTCAGTTTGTTGCAATTACTCGGCGTAGATCACCGTACCCCGTATCGCTACGGTATTGGTTGCCGAGCCTGCAATCTAAGGCTGATTTCGGTTATAACTGAACAGGTTCGGTCTGCCGAACCGGGATGGGCGAGATCAACGTGGCGCAACGCACCGTTCACATCGTGGATAGCGATGCCCTGCATCGTCGGGATCTGGCACAATTGATACGTCAGCAAGGGCTGGACTGTCATCCTTTTGCCGCGTCTGCCGATCTGGCAGACGCGCTGGGCTATCTTCCTGCCGGCTGCGTCCTGCTGGCCTGGCGCACGCCTCAGCCCCCTGCCCAAGCCACGCCCATCGCTGGCGAAGAGGAAGGCCCAGGCCCGATCGTGCGCGCGGTCCTTTCGCAACGGCCAGAGATGGCAGTCATCGTCATGGCCGTTTCCCCTACGATCCCGCAGGTGGTCCAGGCCCTGCGCGCCGGCGCCGTGGATTTCCTGGAAATGCCGGTTCAGGCCGATGCCTTGCGCCCGGTCCTCGAACACGGCTTTTCGATCCTGCCCGCTCGCGTCGCCAAGCAGCAGCGCGTGGGCCAGGCTACGGCCTTGACCACGCAACTGACCCCGCGCGAGCAGGAAGTGCTGCGGGGCGTGGTTGCCGGGCTGACCAACCGCGCAATTGCCGAACGGCTGCGGATCGGGGTACGCACAGTGGAAATGCACCGGGGCAACATCATGCAAAAGCTGCAAATGGACAATCTGGCTGCCCTGATCCGTTTCGCCGTGTTCACCGGCGTTCTGGATCAAGGGCTTGATGCAGCCTGAGGGTGGGGCCACCGTGCAGCATTGGCTCTATGCCAGCAACTGTGCCGTTGCGCCCGCCTGGGCCGGTCCGACCGTAGAGGCCCTGGTTGCCCACGCGGCGCTGCGCAATGCCGAATGCGGCCTCAGCGGCGCCCTGCTGTTTACCGGGCAGCATTTCATCCAAGCACTGGAAGGCCCCGCCACCGCACTGGCGCAGATGCGAAGCACGATCTGTGATGATGTGCGCCACACCCACATCATGACGCTGGCCGAAGGCACGCTGCCCCATCGCCGCTTCGATGGCTGGGCACTCGCCTATGCCGGGGCATCGGTCTATCTGGCCGACCAGGTTCGCACGGCCATGGCCGATGGCGCACCCGCGCTGCTTAGCCTGTTGCAGGCGTTTGCCAAGCCCCTGCCCGGCGCAAACCCCGGCTGCGGCCAGCATCGTGCGACGTGATCAACATTTGTTAACCCCGCAATCGCAATCTGCACGTAATCATTGAGCCCGCCTGCGCCGCAGGCGGTGCCATGTGGAGAGAGCGCCGGTGCCCCGAACGACGTTTCCGGCCGGTGCCGGCGCGGATGCCGCTGCCGGCGGGCCAGCACTGGCCGACCGCATCTATGCCGAACTCGTGCGCGGGCTCTATGCCACGCCATTGCAAGCGATCTACATGGCGGTGATCTTTGCCGCCTATCTCGCCCTGATGATCCACGACACCGGTGATCGCGTAATCATGGTACTGGGTGGCCTGGCGGCCTGTGCATGGACCACGCGGATCATCCTGGCGGTGCGCTTGCGTCACCGCGCCCTGACCGCCCTGCTCGACCGGCCCGCCGCGCGCCGGCTGGAACTGCTGTTCGCCGTGCCCTATGGCAGCTTTGCAGGGTTGCTCGGCCTGATCGGGGCGCGGGTGATCCACCTGGATCGTGGCGATGCGCGCGCCCTGACGATCTGCGTGCTTGTCGGGTTTTGTGCAGGCGTGGCGACCGGCGTTGGCGCCCGGCCGCGTCTTGCCTCGCTGTTCATGGCCCTGGCGATGACACCAACCCTGCTGCTCGCGCTGGCCGAGGCCCGCCCTTTGACGATCGGGCTGGCGTTTATCGCCACGGCTTTCGTGATCGGCGGGCGACAGTCGCTGCGCATGCGCCATGACATGGTCAAGGCTGAGATCGGCCATCGGCTGGTCTCGCTCTCGCTGGCCCGGCGCGACAACCTGACCGCCCTGCCCAATCGCCTCGCCCTGCGCGAGCATTTCGAGGCCAATGCTGCCGTCATGTCTCCGCACGGCCTCGTCGCCGTACATTATCTCGATCTCGATGGCTTCAAGCCAGTCAACGATGCCTATGGCCACGGCACTGGCGATCGCCTGCTGGAACAAGTGGCCAATCGGCTGCGCGGCGCGATCCGCAATGGCGATATCGTTGCGCGCCTGGGCGGCGATGAATTTGCCGTCGTGCAATTTGGCCTGTCACGCAGCGAAGAGGCCGGTCTTCTGGCGCAGCGCCTGCGCACCACGATCGCCGAACCGTTCGAGGTGGATGACCATGTCATCCTGATCTCCACCTGCGTGGGCAGCGTGGTGAGCGACAATCGCGCCGATCAGCTCGATGCGCTGCTGCAGGAGGCGGACGCGCGCCTGTACCAGGCCAAGCGCGAGCGCGGCGCCAATCGCCGCCGCGTCGCCTGAGGCTGCGTCAGATCTCGCTCAATTCGGCGACCAGGTCATAGGCATCGCCACGATAATAGCTGTGGGTGATTTCGATCACCCGGCCATCGGGCAGAAACGCCCGGCGTTCGATGAACAGGCACGGATCGCCGGCAGCGATGCCCAGTAGATCGGCCATCTCCGCCGGAAAGCCGATCGCGCGCACGCGCTGCAGCGCCCGCACCGGCCTGTGCCCAGCCTGTTGCAAGGCCGTGTAGAGCGAGTTCTCGACCGTCGCGACCGAAGGCAGGCCCCAACCCGGCACGGTGGCGCCTTCAAGCGCCATGGTCACGCCATCGGCGTAACGGATGCGCTGGAAGCGATAGACTTTCGAGCCCGGCGACAGGCCCAGCGATAGCGATTCCTCGGGCGTAACGAGGCCTTCGGAACGATCGATCCACTTGTTGCCGGGCTTGCGCCCGCGCGCCATCATGTCTTCCGAAAACGATGACAGCGCCGAAAAGCTCTTTTCCACGCGGCCGCTGCTGGCTTTCTGAAGGTTTTCCGAGACAAAGGTGCCCGCGCCCTGGCGCCTTTCCAGCAAGCCTTCTTCCACCAGGCCATCGATCGCCTTGCGGATCGTGACGCGCGACAGCCCGTATTCCTCGCAAAGGTCGCGCTCGCTGGGCAGAGCGGCGCCGGCGGCAAGGCGACGGCTGTCTACCGCGTGACGAATAAGCTTTTGCAGCCGCATGTAGCGTGGGCCGGCTTCGTTTTCCCGAAGCGCACCAATCTGATCAACGAAGGCCATGGCTCTCCTTTACGCCCAAGCACTACGCTGCCCGAGAACCGAGAACAACAGGGATTTTATCTGTATGGCAATGGTTATGGATTGAACTCACACCCGATCAAGGCACTGCGCAAGAATCGGGACGTTGTTCGAATGCATACCGGCGCGCGATTCTGTCGTCGGACCAGCGTGATGGCCGCATTTTTCGGTCCGATATGGAAAATTCATGTGTTCGCGTGGCTAATCCCAGATGTGTCGCTGAGCCTGCGCTTGCCTCATACCGCATATGCGCAATCGCGCCATCATGAAGGCGATACGCAGAACCGTGACAGTTGTTATCGCGTGCCCCAATCCGCTGATCGAGCGGAGCCTGACGATGGGACCTGCAGCGCAACCTACACATGCGCAAGCCAACCCTGTTTGCGGCAATTTCCGTTGTCACGTCGGGATATTCGGCAACATCGCTGGCTATCGCCAGGCCTGTGAACCTTACGCAAGCGCGCGGACATGCAGGCGCCCAAAGATCGTTAATGTCAGCGCAGGGATTGCTGCCGGAAAACCGGCCTCCTGCGTGCTGCAACGCGTCATGATCTGGCCCTGGCACCAGACAATGTCGGCGCCAGCGTGCCGTAGCGGTGGAAAACGCGCCGGCGAATGGACGCAAACCCATGGTTCTTCGTCTCTCCGCCGATTTACAGCGCGCAAATCAGGCGTTAGGCCCCACGCAGCATTTTGGAGAAACGCTACCATGAACACTACTGAACTTGTCGATGCCGTTGCCGCCAGCCAGGGCATTGCCAAGGCCGAGGTCCGCAAGACGGTCGACGCCGTTTTCGCCGCCATCGCCGAAGCCGCTGCCAAGGGTGAGGAAATCTCGCTGAACGCGTTCGGCAAGTTCAAGGTCAAGGACGTGCCGGCCCGCGAAGGCCGCAATCCCTCGACCGGCGAACCGATCCAGATCGCTGCGTCGCGCAAGCTCAGCTTCGCGCCGGCCAAGGCTCTCAAGGACAAGCTGAACGGCTAATCGCCGCTGCTGGCTTTTTCCCCTCGGAAAGGCGTTTCGTGGATTTCGACGACCAGATGCGCCGCTACTTCGGCGCTGCCGATCCTGCATCGGTAGCGCCAGCGGCACTGGCCACGGGCATGGAACGCCTTTCCGTGGATTTTGGCCTGGAGCGTGATCCCGGCCGGCGCTTTGCGATGTGGGCGTTGATGCACATCCTGGGCAATGCGCCCGATCTCGACGTGGCCTTTCCCGATCCTGCCGAGCGGGACGCTGCGCGCAACTTTATGGATATGCTGGACCAGCTCCAGGCGCAGGCCCCCACCGACCCCGGTTGAGCGCCGATCGCGCCGCGCAGGCTTTCCCAGCGACGCCGATCAGCTTCACGTGATCGTGACGATCTCCACCGCTTCGGCCTTGCCACCAAAGTCCACATATTCGCCCGCTTCGGCGCCCATGATCGCGCGCGCCAGCGGCGCGGAAAACGCCAGCAGGCCTGCCGCTGGGTCGGCCTCGTCGTCGCCGACGAGCGTGATCGTCCGCTCTCGGCCGCTATGCACCAGCGTGACGGTGGAGCCGAACTCCACCACGTCACCGGCCGGCGCAGGCATTACCTGGGCGGTGGCCAGGCGCGTACTCCAATAGCGCAGATCGCGGCGCGCGGCCTTGAGCGCCTCTTCGTCCTGCAGCGTGGCGATCAATGCCTCCACCTCTGCCACTCTGGCGCTCAATTGCGCCAGGCCACGCGCCGTTACCAGATTGGGCCCAGGCGGAATCGGCCGCTCGAACTTGGGTTCGAGATGCTCGTCATCACTTTCGCGGCGGAACGCAACGCTCATGCCTGGTCCTTGGTCAGCAGGGGTGGGTCTCCCCTCTTGCCCGCTTTGCGCGACAGAGCAAGAGCAGCCACCGCCCCACGAGCGCAGACCTGAAAAAGCCGGCGGGCAAAAGCAGCAAGCCTTGCCCGCCGGCAGCAGGGTGAAATAGAGTTGCAAGCGTCACAATGCCCTGCGCGCACCGAAAAGGCCAGAGGGGCCAGCAAGCCATTTCTCTGCGTGAAATGCTTGGCGGCATGGCCATGTTGTTTCACAAGGATTGCCAGCCATGTCACTCGCCTATGTTCTCGATGCCCCGGCCCATGCCATTGCCCAGGCGCTGGCGGCCGATGCCAACGGCGATGTCTGGACCGGTGGCGCGGTGAACCCGGGAGGCTATGCTCCGGTGGTGGTGCGCGGCCGCGATGGCCGGCGGCGCCTGGTGCCGCGCCAATGGGGCGTGCCACCACCGCCCCGCGGGCAGCATGTGGTGACGACGGTGCGCAATGTGGAAAGCCCGTTCTGGATTGGCACTTTGCGTCATCCCGAGATGCGCTGTCTGGTGCCGGCCACGCATTTTCGCGCAGGCGGCGCACGGCGGTGGTGGCGATCGCCCGATGCGCCGATCATGGCCTTTGCCGGCATCTGGCGCGATTCCGAAGTGCCCAGCTTTGCCATCCTGACCGTTGGTGTCGACGCGCTATCGGGCCCAGCCAATCCCCCCGCCTCCGTCCCCCTGCTGCTAACGGCGCCGCAACAGGCGCGCTGGCTGGCGCAAGGCTGGAAGGAGGTGGACACGCTGGTCCAGGCGCTTCACCCCGATCGGATCATGCCACTGGGCGATTGAGCGGCGGCTGCTTTTTACGAACCGTACCCAAGCCTGCCTTACGCCCCCGCCTATTTTGCACCGAATAACAGTTTTTTTTGGAAACTGATCTTGGCTTTGCGCGTTGGCGACACCATTGGAGTTTTTACGGACCGTCACGTCAAAGCGCTGCGCCACTGGCGCGGTGCGCATTTTATCGAGCGGAAATGAGACAGGAATTCAATCAACACGGCGGGGTGGCGATCATCCGCGCCAAGGATTTTGCCCCCACCGAAGTCAGCCGCCCGGTGCCCCGCGTAGGCGTGGTGAGCAATCCGCGCAGCCACCGCAACAACGGCGGCTCACGCCCGACCGAACTGCCCGAGGCCATCGTGTTCAAGCGCGAACCCTCATCGCGCAACGAACTGGTCAGCATCATCACCCAGTTTGCCAACGAAGGCGTCGAACTCATTGTAATCGATGGCGGCGACGGCACCGTACGTGATGTCTTGAGCGTGGCGCACATGGTGTATCGCGGGGCATTGCCGCGCGTGGCGGTGATCCCCTCGGGCAAGACCAACGCGCTGGCGTTCGATCTGGCCTTGCCCGCGCACTGGAGCCTGGGCGACGCGATCCGGGCGCACATGGAAAACCGCGTCGCCGACCGCGCGCCGGTGCATATTCATTGGAACAACAATGCCCTGCCCGACCAGCTCGGCTTTATCTTTGGCCTGGGCGTGTTCAGCCGCGCAACATTGCTGGCGCAGCGCGTGCATCGCAAGGGCATGTTCAACGCCATCGCGGTGGCACTGACCGTGCTGATGGCCCTGCTGAAGAGCCTGTTCGGCGGGCCGCGCAACAGCTGGCGCCGTGGCGACATGGCGCGGGTGTCGCGCGATGGCGTGGAGATCTTTGCCGAACGCGTCTATCTCATGCTGGCCTCGACCTTGCGGCAGATGCCGGTGGGCCTGCGCCCGTTCGGTCGCATCCGCGACGGGCTCAAGTTCCTTACCGTCAAGGCTCCGCCCCGTGCCCTGCACCGCAATTTCCTGGCGGTGATCAAGGGACGGGAATCGCCGGCATTGGAAGCAGATGGCTATATCCGCCGCGATGCGGACAAGGTCTATCTCTCGCTCGACCGGGGCTTCATCCTTGATGGCGAGCAGTTTCCGGGCGGCAATCTGATCATCAGCCGGGGCCGGCCGATCCAGTTCGTGGTTCCGGCATGAGCCTGAACCAGGCGGTGGCGGCCAGCCTCGCGCAACCGGTAAAGCCAGAGATCGTGGCGGCGGCCCGGCAGGTCTGCGCCCGGCTCGGTGGCGATGCCGTGCTGTTTTATGGATCGAACCTGCGGCGTGACGATCTGGAGGGGCTGGTTGATTTCTATGTCCTCCATCGCCGCCCGGCGCGCGGCTTGGCGGCGCTGATCTGGCCCGACGTTGGCTATCATGAAATCGGTCTTGGCGCCGTCACCGTGCGGGCCAAGGTCGCGGTCATGTCCCTGGCGCAATTTCGCCGGGCGGCGCGCGGCGAAAGCATCGATACGACGGTATGGGCGCGGTTCTGCCAGCCTGCCCGGCTGCTGGTGGCCAGCGATCGTGCCATGGCTGCTGCGGTCACCCAGGCGGTGGCCGATGCTATTGCCACGGCCGCTCGCTTTGCCCTGGCGCTTGGCCCAGGCCAAGGCCCGGCGCAGGCGTGGTGGCGGGCGCTGTTCCGCCAGACCTATCGCGCCGAACTGCGGGTGGAACCGCCATCTCGCAGCGACGCCATCCTCTCGGCCGATCCAGCCCACTTTGCCACGATACTGCCGCTTGCCTGGGCCAGCCAGGGCATCCTGCTGTCTGGCAGCGGCGCGGCCTGGCAACCGGAAGTACCGCAAGGACAGCGCCGCCGCTGGCAGCGCGCCTGGCGGTTGCGCCGCGCGCTGGGCAAGCCGCTCAACGCCCTGCGCCTGGTCAAGGCTGCCTTCACGTTCGAAGGTGCCGCCCGCTATGCCTTGTGGAAGATTGAACGGCATTCCGGCCTGCGTCTGGCGCTGACACCATGGCGCGAACGCCACCCGATTCTGGCCGCACCGGGCGTGTTGTTGCGGCTATGGCAGGCGCGGCGCGCATGACAGCATTTTCCGTCCTGATCCTGGCGGGCGGGCGCGGGCCGGACGACCCCGTTGCCGCCAGCGAGGGCCTGCCGGCCAAAGCGCTGGTTCCGGTGGCCGGTGTGCCAATGCTCGCGCGCGTGATCGCGGCGGTCCGCGCCGCAGGTGCCGGGCGCGTGGCAGTCGCTGCGTCTGATCCGGCCGTCGCGGCCCTGGCGCAGGAACTGGGCTGCGAACTGGTGCCGGCAGCCCAGGGCCCCAGTGAAAGCGCCGCGCGCGGCTTTGCCTTGCTGGGTGCGCCGATGCTGTTGACCACGGCCGATCATGCGCTGTTGCAACCAGCATGGGTTGCCGATTTTCGCGCGGCGGTATCGCGCGATGCCGATGTCTCGGTACTTTTGGCGCGGCGCGACGTGGTGGAGGCGGCCGTCCCCGAAACGCAGCGTACCTGGCTTCGCTTTGCCGACGGACAATGGTCGGGCTGCAATCTGTTTCACTTTGCCACGCCCCGCGCCGCGGCCGCGTTTGCGCTATGGCAGGCGGTGGAGCGCGACCGCAAGCGGCCGTGGCGGATCGTCTGGCGCCTCGGCCCCCTGCTTTTGCTGCGCTATGCGCTGGGGCGGCTGTCGCTCACCGAGGCGATGGCCACTTTGGGCGGGCGGGCTGGCCTGAGGGTGGAAGCGGTCGCCAGTCCCCACGGGCTGGCGGCTGTCGATGTCGACAAGCCGGCCGATCTGGTGCTGGCGCGGCGGATCGCCGGCCGACTTGGCCCCACCTAGGCGGCTGCTTCGTCCAACCCGTGATGCATGGCATAATGCCACAAGACCGCGCCCAACAACACGCTTGCCGCCACCGATCCGGCGAACACGCTGATGCTGGCGCCCAGGGCTCCGATTTGGGGCAGCAGCACCAGCATCAAGCCAAGTTGCAGCGCCACCGCCGCAGCCCGCGCCACAGTGGCCGACAGCGCGCGATGCACCGAGAGCAGGATCGGCTCGAACGCGGCGGCGGCCAGTTCGATCGCGCCGGCCCCGGCCAGCCACAAGAGATAGACATATCCTGCACCGAACGCGTGCCCGCCCACGGCCATCAACAGATTGCGGCCCGCCAGCGCCACCAGCGCCATCACGGCGCCGGCCGCCAGCAAGCCAGCCAGGCCGACGCGCAGCACCCCGGCGCGAAAGTGCGCGCGCGACGCGGTACGGATCGACCGGACGATTTCGGGAAAGGCGGCCCGCGTGAGCAGGATGGAAATCTTGGACAGGGCATTGGCCAGTTGCGCCGCAAGGCGAAAGGCCCCTGCCGCCTCGGCTCCGACAAAGCCGCCGACCAACAGCAGCGGCGCCTGCCGGGCGGCAAGGCCCAGGGTCGATTGTCCGTTGGTGCTGATCAGCACGCGACCGATCCCCGGATTTTCCGCGCGCGCCTGGCGCCAGCCATGGCGCACCCGCAGCAATCCGCGCACGTCACCGGTTTGCGCCGCCAAGGCCCAGGTTGCGGCCAAGGTCAACAGCTCGGCGATGGCCCAGGCCAGCAGGAAGCCGGCCAATTCCGGCCAAAGCCATTGTGCCAGCGTCGCCCCGACCAGGCGGCCGATTGGTTGCACGCTATCGGCAAGGGCCGCCAGGCGGAACCGATCACGCATGCGCAGAATGCCCGTGGGGGTGGAGCGCAAGGTGATCAGCTGCACCACAGCATAACCGATGGCATAGGGCACCACAGCGGCATCCATGCCGAACGGCGCCGGCCAGAGGGAAAACAGTACAATCACCAAGGCGATGCCCAGGCCGGCGCTGCAGACTTCGATCAGCGCGGCGGCCTGTTCCAGGCGCCAGGTGGCGGCGTTGTCGCCGGCCGCCTCGTGATCGAGGCCATATTGCACGACCACTTTCCACGTTTCGAAGCTGACCAGCATGGCCAGCGTCTGGGCGGTGCCCGTGATCAGGGCAAAGCGGCCGAAATCAGCCAGCCCCAGCGTGCGCGTCGCCATGCCGATATAGACGAGCGAGAGCACGGCCATCAGCGCGTTGCTGGCCAGGAGCCAGCCCAGATTGGCCAGCACCGCGCGCAGCCGCGATCGCGCCGTCACGCCTGGGGTCCGATCGCGCCGCGCCCGGCGGCCAGGTCGCGCAAGGCCTGCGCCGCGCGTTGCACGGCCGGATGGCCTGCCTGATGCGAGACCGTGTCGGCAAAGATCGCCTCTTGTGTGGCGCGAAAGGCATCATGGCGCTGCCATGCGCCAGGGATCAGCGCTGCCAGGCCCGCCGCATCGCGCGCCACGTCGCCAGCCTGCCAGGCCGGATAGGCCCCCTCGCGCGATCGTGGATCGTGCGAGAACGCATCGAGGAACAGCAGCGGCCGGGATCGGACCAGGAATTCATAAACCTGGCTCGATACGTCGCCGATGTAGGCGTGCGCGGCCAGCGTATAGGTCATGTCGACCAGCGCGGCGCTGCCGGTATCGATCAGGATATTGGCTGCGCTCTGCCAATGCGGGGCGATATCCGGGCGCAGGCGCGCGGTGCGGTATTCCAGCGATACATGAAGTTTCTTGGCAAACAGCATGATATGTGGGGCAAAAATCAGATTGTACGCTTGCCCCGCCGGGCTGGCGAACCAGTCCAGCAGCGCCGGGCCATGATCATACCAGCTCGACAGCAGCGGATCGAAGTGCGGGTTATAGACCAATACGGGATTGCCGTTGGGGAACAGGCGCTTGGACTGGGCAAGATCGATCGTGTCAAACTTGGGGTAGCCAATCACACGCAGTCGCTCGGCCGGGGCGACGCCGCGCGCCACTATCTCGCGCGCGGTCTTGTGACCACTCACCAGGATCAGGTCGAACCCGCCCTTTTCCGGATGATAGGACACCATGCGATCGCCCGCACCGTGGGGCACATAGGCAAACAGCGCCTTGCCCCGCCCTTCGCGGATGGAGAGGCACGTGCGTTCTGCACTGACCACCACACGCGCCGCGTTGATCCGCCCGGCATGATGGCGCAGCCGCATCAGCCGCCGTACCGGCGCCACCTTGTTGGGCAGTGCCAGCGCGGCTTCCAGCCACCCCGGCAACGCCATGTCATACCACGCCACCTGCCCCGCTGCCGGGCCGAGGATGCTTTCCACGCGCGCGCGGATGGCCGGCGTGGCTACCGCGCAGGTGACGGTACGGCCATCGGCACCCGTCTTCACCATCGCGCGCGCGATGCCGGCAATATGCGCCACCTGGTGCGGGGCATCGTGGTTGAACAGAAACAGAATGTCGTCCGCCATGGGCTGGCGGTCACCCAATTCCGGGCGAATTGCAACTCTTTCCCGCCGGGCAAGAGCATTCCCACCGCCCCCATCAGACAGGAGAAGCGAACGTGCCAACAACGCCATGGGTATGGGCGGGCGCCACAGTGTTCCTCGCGTTTTTGCCGCTGAGCGCACTTGCGCAGATACCCGCCACGCCACCGGCCATGCCAGCAGCGCAAAGCCGCACACCCGACCGGGAATGCCTTCCCGGACAACCCTCACTCACCGTGGAGGTCAGCGGCTTTATCAACGACAAGGGGACGGTGCGCGCCCAGCTTTACGGGCCGGGTGGCGCGCGCTTTCTCGACAAGGGGCAATGGGCAATGCGGATCGAGCAGCGCCGCCATGGTGGTGGTCCGATCCGCTTTTGCTTTCCGATCAGCCAACCGGGCGACTATGCCGTGGCGGTGCGCCACGATGCCAACGCCAACGGCAAATCCGATTGGAACGATGGTGGAGGTTTTACCCGCAATCCGCATCTCTCGGTGTTCAAGTTGAAGCCCGCGTTTGCCGCCACGGCCGTGGCTATCACCAACCGGCCGATCAGCGTGCCGGTTATCATGCAGTATCGCAAAGGGCTGATTATCGGGCCATCAGGCCGGTGACGGCGCCAGTTGTGCGGGCAAGACCAGGCGCACCAGGTCGGCTGCATCGGGGCTGGCCAGAAACGTGAGTGCCGGGGCATAGGCGATCTCGAACAAGAGCGCGCCGAGGGTTTCCGGCTGCGCCGGACCATCGGGGAAGCGTTGCCGCAGATAGCCGCCAAGTTCGCGCCAGCCCCGTCGCACGATTTCCTCAAGCCGCTCAAGGCAGGGCGATCCGGGCGGCGAGGTGCGGGCCAGTTCCAGCACCGACAGGGACCATCCGCCATGGCGCGAACGCTCCTGCGCCCAGGCGGCCACCACGTCCACCACCCCGGCGGCATCGGTGGCGCCGTCAAGGTCGGCCAGCAAATCGCCAAGGCTGCGAAGCGCTTCGGCGCTCAACACTTCGAGATAGATCGCTTCCTTGCTGTCGAAATTGGAATAGACCGCGCCCTTGGTGAAGCCGGCCGCATCGGCAATGCGTTCGAGCGAGGTGATCGCATAGCCATCGCGCCGAAACAGATCGGTTGCCGCCTGCAGCAGCCGTTCGCGCGTACGCGCCTGGCTTTCGCTGCGCTTCAATCGGGCCAAACTCGTTATCCCCTCGTGGTCCACGTCTGGCGCGGTTCACGTCGCCAAGAACCGAGGATTAAGCGGAGCCAAGCCGGCTAGGCAAGGCCCTCACCCAAAAACAGCGTCAGTCGCCGATGCCGATGCGGATCGGCATCGCGGCGTCATCGCCTTCGGGATAGATCACGTCGGGCGCGATCACCACGCGGTTACGGCCCTGGTGCTTGGCCGCATAGAGCGCAGCATCGGCGGTGCGATAGAGCGCGGCGAAATCGTCTCCGGCCCGCGCCATGGCCACGCCCACGCTCACCGTTACCTGGCCACGCCCGAAAAACGGGGAATGGTCGCAATCACTCAGCCCCGTGCGCACGCTTTCGGCCAGTTGCAGGGCGGCAAAGCGGCCCATGCCGGTGGCGAGCAAGGCAAACTCCTCACCGCCCAGGCGCGCTGTCACGCACATTGCCCCATCCCAACGCGCGAGCCGCCGCGCCAGCGTTACCAGCACGACATCGCCGGCGTCGTGGCCATGGGCGTCGTTGATCGCCTTGAAGCGGTCGACATCGAGCAGCAGGAGGGCAACGCCGTGGCTGTCGTCCAACACCGCGTCTGGGGCTTGGGTTACGCGGTCGAGCAGCGGGGTGATCGCGTCGGTGAAACCACGGCGATTGCGCAGGCCGGTCAGCGGATCGCGCCGGGCCTGCTCCTGCGCTGCTGCTTCAGCAACGAGGGCGCGGTCACGCTCGATCCGCATGCCCATGAAGCGCCGGGTGGCCGCAACCGACAGCCACACCGTCTGCCAGGCCGATGCGGCCAGGACCAGCATCTGCGACCCCCCGCCCCATACGGCGTGGCTGAAATCCACGACCGACGACAGGCCGAGCGCCAGCATCGGCACAGCCCATGCGCCGACAAACGCACGCGCGGCGCTGCTGCCCCGCCGCCATGCGGTAATCAGGCACGATCCGGCCAGAACCAGCAGCAGCAAGACCAGGAAGCCCAATGCATTGGCCCAGAACTCCAGCGGCCCGCTGCGCATCAGGCTGAGCGGCACGCCAAGCAGTGCCGTGGCGAGCGCGACCACACGGGTGGTGCGGCCCAGCCAGCGCGGCACGTGCCCAGGATCGATCGCGGTAAGCAGGCTGTAGGTGGCCAAGAGGGTAGCCAGGCACGACAGCGCCGTGCAGATCTGCGCCGAAACGACCCCGGCCAGCCCCGGAAAGAAGAACAGGTGAAATTGCGACCACATCGCCCCCCAGGCGACCATGCAGGTGGCCCAGGCGCCCTGCCAGGCCGGGAATTGCCGTCGCACCGCGAAGGCGAGCCCGAAATTGTAGACCGCGCCCAACGCCAGCAGCATCAGCATCGCGCCGATCATGCTGGCCATGGCCGTGGCCTGGATCTGCGCCTGGCCGCCATCGATCAGGCGCATGCGCAGCATCGGTGCCGATGCCACCCGGTCGAATCGCAAGACCACGCCAACCAGCGCGGCATCGCGCTGCGGCGGAACGAACGCGATCTGGCCACCCAGGCGCCAGTTCGCGCCATAGGCACCGCGCGCCACCTCCTGCCAATCGGCGGTACCATCGCGATAGAAAAAGCCCACGTGCAGCGCATCGAACCGCGAGGAATGGACCATCAGCACCGGCGTTGGCCCCGCCTGCGCCAGAGTTTGCGCGTTAACCTTGAGCCAGAGGCTGGCGCGTTGGTAATCGCGCAGCTCGCCATGGCAGGAAAAGCGCGTGGGTAGAGTGGAATCGTGGCCCGGTGCCGGCGTGGCGCCCGTGGCATGGCAGGCATTTTCCAAGGTAATCCATTGGTCAGGCGCGCCAGCCAGGGCCGGCTGTGCCACCGCCAGAGCCAGGCAAGACAAGATCAGCCGCACAGCACGTCCCAGCATGCGCCGCCCCCCATCCATCACTGCGTCCAAACCACTCATACGGCGGCATTTACCACAAATACCTATGTAAATGATTACCGGATTGAAAACCGGCCCGACGCGGGGAGCGCGCCGGGCCGGCGGGGTGGCAACCGGCCCGGTTTGGGGGGTGGCCGGTTGCCGGGGGGGCCGGGAAAGCCTAGAAATGCAGGCGGGCACCCACCTGGAGAGAGCGGGGCGCGCCGGGCGCGAAGAACGTCGATTGCAGCAAGGGGCGTTCGCCATCGATCACTGGGCCGGCAAAGGGCCGTGACACCACCCTGCCCTGCGCATCGAAGGCGGTGGCGCCGAGTTGTGCGGCGCTGGCATAATCCTTGTCGAACAGGTTGCGGACCATGGCAAAGATCGTCAGCCCAGCGCGGGGACGAACTTCTCCCCCCAGATTGAACAGCGCATACGGGGCCGTTCCCCCGGGGCCAAGATAATAGGTGCCATCCGCCTGGTGGGCATTGTTTTCATTGCCGCGGGCAAAGGCACTGGACACGGCCACCATGTCGAGATTGAGCGAGAGCCACGGCGTGGCCTCCCATCCCACCGCCGCTTTCACCGTGTGGCGTGGCAACAGGGGAATGCGATTGCCCGGCTGGATCGCGATCGTACCGTCAAAGCCCGGCCCGGCACCATCGTTGCTGCTGTTGCCCGAACCGTTGACCACCTCGCTCGACCGATAGGTGGCGTCGAGCAGCGTATAGCTTGCCGAAAAGGTGAAGCCGCGCAGCCGGGCATCTGCCGACAGTTCCAGGCCCTGCCGCCGCGTCTTGCCGAAATTGCGGAAGTAGCCATACCCCGAGGCATCGTTGGCCACGAACAGGATATCGTCGCTGCTGTCGGTTCGAAACAGCGCAGCGTGAACGTGGCCCCAGCCATTGCCGCGATCGAGGCGGATTTCCATCGTGCGGGCAATCACCTGGCGCAGCGGAGGATCGCCGGCAAGAGCGTTGGGCAGTCGGCAAGGGCTGGCCGGGTCGGAACAGCCCAGTTCGATGGCCGAAGGGGCGCGGCTGGCCTGGCTCCACGATAGCGCCAGCGTCGTGCCGTCAGCCGCCTTGCCGGTGAGCGTAACCGCCGGGTTGAGGCGATGATAGACCGGGCTGCTGTCGAGCGAGCCGGTGCCGCCGCCCGGCGTGATTGCATCGCGGTTGCGCACCGCCACCCGATCATAGCGCGCGGCCAGGTCGAGGGTAAGCCGCTGGCCGAGCCCGACACGGTCAAGCGCATAGGCCGACAGCGCCGTGGTGCGGCTGCGCAGATCGACCCTGGCATCAAAGGCGTTTTCGGAATCCTGCGTGCCATCGGCAAAGGCGCCCGGCCCGCTTACCGGCATGACCGTGCGATCGGGCAGGATATAGCCGAACTGGCTACTTTGCGTGAAATGCGCGGTACTGCCGATATAGGATGCGCCCAGTGTCAGGTCGTGGGCAACCGGCCCGGTGATGAAGCGGCCCGATGCCTCCAGCGTTGCGCCCCATTCGCTTTGCCGGGTTTGCGAACGGTTGATCAGGCCATCGCATTTCTCGTTTGGCTCGGTGTTGAGCAGCACGTTGGCAATGCAGCGCCATTGGGGAAACGGTGTATTGGCCTGGGTTTCGCCCGCTACGGGAAAGCCGGTATAGCCGGCGCTGGTAAGCGCGGCCTGTTCGGCAGCATTGGGCTGATAGAGGTTTTCGCCCAAGGCATCATCGTTGACGTCGCCATTGTACGTCTGGGTGCGCAGATGGCGCCAGAAAGCGTTGCCGCGCAGATGCAGCCCGCTGTCCAGGCGGGTTTCGCCATTGAGCACGACCATGCCCATGCGATTGCGGGTATTGTCAGGCGCGGTATAGACACTGCGCCGATCGGCGGCGAGCAGGCGCATTTCCTGAAGGCCATTGCCGTTGAGGTTGGTATCGGCAAAGTGGCCCGCCAGCGATACCGACGATGCCGCATCGCTCCACCCCAATTTGGCCAGGGCCCGGCTGGCGCGCGAGCGCGAGAGATCGCGCCACCCATCCTCGCGGAAATGGTCGGCGGCGACGTACCAGTCCAGCCCACCGGGCAGAACGCCGCCGGCCTGGGCGCTGCCGGTCACGCGGCCGAATGCACCGCCGCTGGCCTCCAGCGTGACGCCAGGATCGCTCTTGCCGCTCTTGGTGCGCAGGACCAGCGCGCCGCCCAGGGCATTGCGGCCAAATTGCGGGGCTGCACCCGATACCAGGTCGATATCGGCCACCGCCACGGTGGGAATCAGATCCCAGCTGACCACGTCACCGAACGGCTGGTTGACGCGCACCCCATCGAGATAGACCGAAAGCCCCTGCGCCGTGCCGAGCAGCGGCGAGGCGGTGAGGCCGCGATAGTTCACATCGGGCTGCAGCGGATTGCCCTGCACGTCGTTGATAGTGACGCCGGGTGCCGTGCGGGCCAGATGCTCTGCCACGCTTACCGCTTGGGTGGCCTGTAGTGCCCTGGCATTGCCCACTTCCGGCGCTTCACCCGCCAGCGGCGTGGCGCGCACGATAATGTCAGGCCCCGTTGCGGTCATATCCTGCGCTTGTGCCGGCATCGCGAGGCACAGGCACGATGCACCCGCGCAGAACCAGCCCCTCATGTCCCGCATCACGCTCTCCCTGTTTTTCAACATAAAGGCCGTAACAGGATGAAACGCCAATAACCTGAGCGAACGCTCAGACTGACCCAAGGTATGAGACGGTGCTGGCGCCTATTCCGGCAAGGCCAGGCGAAAACCCCGGCCGCGAACCGCGGCGATCGCCAGGCCGCAGGGGCCAAGCCGCTTGCGCAGCGCACTTACCGCCACATCGACGGCGTTGTCGGTGATCACGGCATCGGCGCCCCACACCCGATCGATCAGCGCGGTCCGCTCCACCACCTCACCCCGTGCTAGCGCCAGTTCGGCCAGCAGCGCCAGGCTGCGCGGCTCCAGCGCCAGCGGGGTGCCGTGCCATGCGGCTGTGCCGGCGGCGCGATCGATGGAAAGGCCCTGCCAGGTGATCGGCGGCGGCAGCAATTGCCCGGCGCGGCGCACCAGCACGCCCACCCGGGCGGCCAGTTCGGCAAAGGCAAAGGGCTTGGCCAGGTAATCATCGGCGCCTGCATCAAACCCTTCCAGGCGATCATCGAGCGCTGTGCGCGCCGTAAGCATGAGGATCGGCATGGCATGCCCGGCGTCGCGAATCTGGCGGCACAGCGCCAGGCCATCGGCATCGGGCAGGCCGATATCGAGAATGACCGTGGCCATCTGCTCGCGCACCAGGGCGTCGAGCACGCCCGCCCCCTGGCGCAGCCACCGCACGCAAAGGCCGCGGCCGCCCAGGCCCTGGACGATCGCCCGGCCAATGCCGGCATCGTCTTCCACCAGCAGGACCAGGCTCATACCGCGCCATCCTGCAAGGGCAGGTGAAAACGGATCGCGCAGCCGCCATCGGGCTGGTTTGCTGCCTGCACGCTGCCACCATGGCGCTCTGCCACCCAGCGGGCCAGGGCCAGGCCCAGCCCGCTGCCACCGCGCTGCCGGCCTTCGTGGGTCTGGTAATAGGCATCGAAAATGCGCGGCAGTTCGGCCTCCATCACCCCCGGCCCGCGATCGTGGATCACCACCTCAGCCACGCCATCAGCGGGCATCAGCGTGACGCCAAGGGCCGAATCCATTGGTGAAAACTTGATACCGTTTTCGATCACCGCCAACAGCGCCTGGCGCAGCCAGCGGGCATCGCCCATCATCGGCAGGAGGCGAGCCGGGGCGGCCAGCGCCATTGCCACATCGACGCTTGCCGCATAGGGCCGCGCCGCCGCCACGGCCTCGGCCACCACCTGCCCGAGATCGAACGGCGCGCTCGCCAGGGCCAAGCGCCCATCGTCTGCGGCAGCAAGGCCAAGCAGTTCGTCGATGCGGTGGGTAAGGAAACCGGCCTGCGCCACGATGTGCCCCAGCGTTTCGCGCAAGAGGTGTGGATCGGCATCGGGCTGGTCCAGCGCCACTTCGGCGGCGCTGCGCACTGCGGCCACCGGGGTGCGCAATTCGTGGCTGACCTTGGCAAAGAACAGGCGGCGCGAGGCATCGACGGCGGCGATGCGGGCGGTGCGAGCCTTGACCATGGCCGCCAGCGCGCGGTTGCTGCGCCACAGCAGCCAAGCCCCGCAGGCCGCGCAGGCCAGGGCGACGGCGGCGAGCAAGCCGGCCAGGACCATACTGCGCTGCCCGGCGCGGGCCAGCGCCCTGCGCCCGGCCTGAAGCTCGCCATTTTCCTGGCCATCGATCGTGCGGGCCAGCGCTTCCAACCGCATCTGCGCGCCGGGCGTGCGGGCAAGCTGCACCAAGGCATCGGCACGGATCTGCTCTCGCGTTAGCGTCGGGCCGCGCGCCAGACCTACTTCTTCGGCTACCAGCGCACGATAATCGGCCAAGGCCCGTTCGAGCGCGGGGCCCTGCCCCGCTGGGGCGAGCGCGACGATCCGCGCGACAACGGCCGCCTGCCGCTCCGACAGGCTGGCCTGCGTGAACTGGCGGTTGGCGCCGCGCGCGCTGATGGCAAAGGCCACGACCAGCCCGGCGAGCGCCGCCACCAGCAGGGCAAACAGCAATGCCGCCACGCGTGCGCGCCAGGCCAGGCGGGTATCGGCCGCGTCATGGCCAGCAGCGGGCGCGGCAACAGAGTGAACCATGCCGCCATCATCGCGGGGGCTGGCGGAAAAGCCAAGCCCCCGCAACGATCGGCACGACGTCGGGCCTGATCAGCCAGCCTTTGCCGATGACGGCGCCGCAGCCATGCTGGTATCGCCCTGCCAGCCGCCGCCCACGGCGCGCAACAGGCGCACTGCTGCCTGCAGGCGCTGGGTATCCACCTCGATCGCCTTTTGCCGTGTGCGCAGCGCCGTGGTCTGGGCGGTGACGACGTCGAGATAGCTGACCGCGCCGCGTTCATAGCGGCGGGTGGCCAGCGCCTCGACCGTGCCAGCCTGCTCGGCCGCGCGCGCCTCGGCGCTGGCTTCGTCGCCCAGGTGATGGAGCCGGGACAGGCCGTCTTCCACATCCTGCACCGCGCTCAGCACGTGGCCCCGATAGTCTGCGGTGGCAGCATCCCAATCGGCGCGGGCCTGCATCACGCGGGCGTGGCGACGCCCACCATCGAACAACGTCATCACCGCCGCCGGGCCAATCGACCAGAACGTGTTGGGCGCGGCGATGATATTGGCCAGCGTGGTATCCTGCAGGCCAACCTGCCCGCCCAGCAACAGCGAGGGGAAGAAGGCCGCGCGGGCAACGCCAATGCGCCGATTGGCGGCATACATCCGCCGTTCGGCGGCAGCGATGTCGGGCCGGCGCTGCAAGAGCGTGGAAGGCACGCCCACCGGCACCGCGGGCAGCGCCAGGCTGCGATCGGATGGCGCGATGGCAAAGCCGGTGGCCGGCACGCCCGCCAGCGTCGCCAGCGCATGTTCGGCCAGGGCACGGGCATTGCGGGCATCGGCCAGCGCGGCCTGCGCCTCTGCCAGCTGCGTCGCGGATTGGCCGGTTTCCATGGCATTGGCGATACCACCGGAAAAGCGCCGCTGCGTCATGTGGTCGGCCCGGGCATAGGCGGCCACGGTGTCGTCGAGCAGCGCGATGATGCGATCCTGCCCGCGCAGCACGGCATAGCCTTCAGCCAGTTCCGCCTGAAGTTGCAGGCGGGTGTCGGCCACGTCATCGGCAGCAGCCTCGGCATCGGCCCGCCCAGCGGCGACATTGGCCCGCACACGACCCCACAGATCGGCTTCATAGCTGCCGGTCAGGCCCAGGGTTTGCGCGCCATAATAATCGGGCTGGGTGCTGCCGCGCAGCGGGCGATCAGCCGATTGCCGGTTCTGCGTGACCGTCGCCCCGGCGCCCAGCTGGGGATAGAGATCGGCCCGCGCCTGGCGCAGTAGTGCCGCGGCCTTGTCGTGCCGGGCAACGGCAGCGGCAAGCGAGGGATTGCCGGCGTTGAGCTGGTCTTCCAACCCGTTGAGCACGGGATCGCCGAACACGGTCCACCAGGCGGCGGGTGGCGTGGCCGCATCGCCGCTGGCCGGCACCCACGGCCCGGTGCCGGAAAAGGCGGCGGGCAGGCTGACCTGCGGCGGTTTATAGGCCGGGGCGCTGGCGCACCCGGCCAGGGCCATGGCCAGGGCAGCGCCCAGCCCCAGCCGCAGCTTGGCAAGACGCTCAGGCATGCTGGCCGCCCCCACCGTTTGCACCGGCATGGGCGACATGCACCGCTTCGCCGTTGGCGATCGAATCCGGCGGGTTGTCGATGATCTTGGTCCCGGCGGACAGGCCACTGACCACTTCCACCGTCTTGCCCAGATCGCGGCCGAGCGTGATCGACAGCAGCCGCACCCGGCCATCGCTGCCCACCGTGGCCACCTGGGTGCCGGCAGAGCGGAACAGCAGCGCGCTAGACGGGATCATGACCGCCCCTGCGCTGCCCGGCACCTTGAACGCCACCTGGGCAAAGCCGCCTGCGCGCAGCGCGTGGGCGGTATTGTCGGCCAGCAACTGCACTTGCAAGGCGCCGTTCTGCGGATTGATCGCATCCGACGTGCCGACAACCTTGGCGGCAAACGTCTGGCCCGGCAGATCGGGCACGGTCAGGGTCGCTTCCACGCCCGGTTTCATCGCGGCGGCATAGGTCTGCGGCACGCCCACGTAGATGCGGATGCGGCTGACGTCGGCCACGGTAAACATCGGCTGCTGGTTGGTGGCACCAGGCCCCACCAGATCGCCGATGTCGGCAGTGCGCTGGGTCACCACGCCGGCAAAGGGCGCGCGCACCGTGGCATAGCCCTTCATCGCCAGAAGCCGGGCAAGGTCTGCCTCTGCCCCGCGCACGGTGGCAACCTGAACCGCCAGGTTGCCGTTGCGCTCGTCGGCTTCCTGCTGCGAAACCGAATGGTCGGTCAACAGGTCGTTCCAGCGCGCCGCGGTGCTGCGGGCTAGGCCCGCGCTGGCCTTGGCCTTGGCCAGCGCGGCGCGGGCGGCCGCGATCTGCTGGTCAAGCTCGGGCGTCTCGATCTGCGCCAGGGGTGTGCCCTGGCCCACGGTGGCGCCGATGTCGCGCGTCCAGGCCTGCATGTAGCCAGGCACGCGGGCAAAGATATGCGCGGTGTTCCACGCCGCCATGGTGCCAGGCAGGCTGAGCGCGCCGCTGGCTGCGGCCGGCGTCACGTCCACCAGGTGAACGGTGGGAATGGCCTGCGCCTCGCTCCAGTTGCGAGTGTCTAGTGCCTCGCCATGGCGGCTGTAGATGCCCACGCCCACGATGACGGCGGCCACCACGCCAGCAACGATGCCGGCGGTCTTGAGCCCGCGCGGCGCGCGCGCTGGGGCGTCTTCCTGGCCCACGACCAGGCTGGTTTCATTCTGCATGGACAAGGTCTCCCTTGATGAAAGTGGGATCATCGGACGGCGGCGGGGTGGGCTGCGACGTGGCGCCGCCCCGGCGTTCCTTGCGATGGACGATGGAGAAGACCACGGGCACGAACACCAGCGTGGCAATGGTGGCGCAGATCAGGCCGCCGATCACGGCGCGGCCGAGCGGGGCGTTCTGTTCGCCCCCCTCGCCCAGGCCGAGCGCCATCGGCGCCATGCCGATGATCATGGCCAGCGCCGTCATCAGCACCGGGCGGAAGCGGGTGGAACCGGCTTCGATCGCGGCCAGGGTGGCATTGCCCAGCACGGCCAGGCGTTCGCGGGCAAAGCTGACCACCAGCACCGAGTTGGCCGTGGCCACGCCCATGCACATGATCGCCCCGGTCAAGGCCGGCACCGATAGCGGCGTGTGCGTGGCAAACAGCGTCCAGGCAATCCCGGCAAGCGCAGCCGGCAGGGCCGAAACGATCACCGCCGGATCGATCCAGCTCTGGAAGTTGACCACGATCAGCAGGTAGATCAGCACGATCGCGCCAACCAGACCCAGGACCAGCCCGGTGAAGGCCGCGTTCATGGTTTCCACCTGGCCCCGGATCTTTACGGTCGAACCCTTGGGCAGGCTGGCGGCCGTATCGTTCAGGATCTTCTGCACGTCGCCCGCCACGGCGCCCAGATCGCGCCCTTGGGTGGTGGCATAGACGTCGAACGCCGGCTGCACCGCATAGTGCGAAATCAGCGCCGCCGTTGGCTCCCGCGTCATGGTGCCCAGGGCACCCAGCAGCTGGACCGAACCGGGCCGGGCCGAACTGACCGGGATGTTGTCGAGCGCGCCGATGCTGTCGGTGCGGTATTGCGGGGTCTGCACCACGATCGGATAGGACACGCCGTTTTTGGGATTGAGCCAGAACGTGGGCGCCACCTGCGCACTGCCGGCAAGATTGACCGAAAGGCTCTTGGTCACGTCGTTTTCGGTCACGCCAAGCCGATCGGCTTGGGCACGATCGATGTCAAAGCGCAGTTCCGGGGCGTTGGTCGCCTGCTGCATGCGCACGTCGGCGATCCCGGCAACATGGTTGATGCGGCCGGCCAGCATCCGCGCATAATCGGCGTTGGCCTTGGTATCGGGCCCGGTCACCATGACGTCGATCGGAGCGGGCGCACCGAAGTTGAGGATCTGGCTAATGATGTCGGCCGGCAGGAACGAGAACGTGGTGCCGGGGAACAAATGCGGCAGATGCTCACGCAAGGCGCGGACATAGCCGTCGGTCGGGTGATGATCTTCGGCCAGGGTCACCAGGATGTCACCATCCTGCGCACCGATGCCGCCGCTGTTGGCATAGGCGGTGTTGATGCCCGAAGACGACATGCCGATGTTGTCGACGATCGACACCAGCTCATCGCGAGGCACCGTGGCGCGGATCTGGTCCTCCACCTTGTCGAACAGGGCGGCGGTCTCTTCCAGGCGCGTGCCGACCGGCGCGCGCACGTGCAGGCTGATCTGACCGGAATCGACGCTGGGGAAGAAGTTGCGCCCCAGGAACGGCACCAGAACCAACGAGGCCAGCACCACGATCATGAACCCGGGCACAAACCGCCGGCGGCTTTCGAGCGCGGCGCGCAGCACGTCAACGTACCAGGCGCGGATCGCCTCGAATCGCGTTTCAAAGCCATGCTGGAACCGGCGCAGCGGGTGCATGCCCGGCTTCTGCCCGGTCATGGCATCATGGCTGACCATGATATCCACGGCATGCTCAGAACCATGCGCGCGCAGCAGGAAGTTGCTCATGGTCGGCACCAGCGTGCGCGAGAGCACGAAGCTGGCGATCATCGCAAAGACCACCGACTTGGCCATCGGGGCAAACAGGAAGCCGGCCACGCCGGGCAGGAAGAACATCGGCAAGAAGGCGATGCAGATGCACAGCAGCGAGACGAAGGCCGGGCGCACGATCTGCTCGGCCCCGTCCATGATCGCCTCGGCCACGCCCTTGCCCTGTTCGAGGTGCCAATTGATGTTTTCGATGGTGACGGTGGCATCGTCCACGAGGATGCCAACGGCCAGCGCCAGGCCACCCAGCGTCATGATGTTGAGCGTTTCACCGGTCACCGCCAGGCCCGCCACGGCGGCCAGGATCGCCAGCGGGATCGAGGTGGCGATGATCACGGTTGACCGCCACGAGCCCAGGAACAGCAGGATCATCAGGCTGGTCAGGGCCGCCGCCAGCACGCCTTCGCGCACCACGCCCGAAACGGCCGCCTTCACGAACAGCGACTGGTCCGACAGCAGCTGAATCTTGAGGCTGTCGGGCAGCGTTTCCTTGAGCTTGGGCAGCAGCGCCTTGACGTCGTTGACGATATCAACGGTCGAGGCAGAGCCCGACTTGAGGATCGTCATCAAGACCGCGCGCCCGCCGTCGACTCGCACTTCGTTCACCTGCGGCGGCGAACCATCGTGCACATGCGCAACGTCACCGATCGTCACTGTCGTGCCATCGACCGTGCGGATCGGCAGCGCGTTGAGTTGGTCGATTACCTGCGGGCTGTTGTTGAGGCGGATGGAATATTCGAACTCGCCGATCTTGGTGGTGCCGGCGGGCACGATCTGGTTCTGCGCGGCGAGCGCGGCGCCGACGTCTGCGGCAGAGAGATTATGCTGCAACAGCGCGGCGGGATCGAGATCGATCTGGATCTGGCGTTCACGCCCGCCATAGGGCGATGGCACGGCCGCACCCTGCACGGTGGCAAGTTGCGGACGAATGCCGTTCTGCCCCAGGTCGTAGATCGCCTGTTCGGAAAGCTTGCCCGACGACAGCGCCATCTGCAGGATCGGCACCGTGGCCGCGCTGTAGTTGAGGATCAGCGGCGGCGTCATGCCTGGCGGCATCTGCTTGAGCACGGTTTGCGACACCGAGGTGACCTGCGCGGTCGCCGTGCGGATATCGACGCCGGGGCGGAAGAAAATCTTGACCACACCCACGCCGTTCATCGACTGGCTTTCGATATGATCGATATCGTTGACCGTCGAGGTGAGCGAGCGTTCGTAATAATAGACCACCCGGCCGGCCATGTCCTCGGGCGGCAACCCGCGATATTGCCACACTGCGGCAATCACCGGGATGCGGATATCGGGAAAGATGTCGGTGGGGGTGCGTAGCCAGGCGATCGAACCCGAAAGCACGATCAGGATGGCCAGGACGACGAAGGTATATGGCTTGCTGAGCGCAAGCTTGACCAATTGCAGCATGGCGTTCCCAATGGGTTTGGCCCGCCCGCACCGCCTTCGCACGCGCGAAGGCAGGCGCAGGCAGGCGCCAGAAACGTGGGACGCCGCCAATGGTGCGGCGCCAACCGCCGGCTCCATTGAACCGAGCGGCAGCGCGTTGCCAATGAAATGAATTTCACATTGCCGGAACGTGCCCGGCGCGGATGCGTGCGGCCAGCCCCGGACGCGTGCGATCGGCCCGCGCCGGCGCCAGTTCGAGCGCAAACTGGTGAAGGTGGGCAACCGCCGCGACCACGCTGAGGCCCAGGCCCGAACCTGGCACGGCAGGCGATGCCGCGCCGCGATCGAACCGGCGCACCACCGCGTCGACCTGTTCGGCCGGAATCCCCTCGCCTTCGTCCACCACGGCGATCACGGCCTGACCGCCCTCGCGCGTGACAGTGACCATGACGGTGCCGCCAGGCGGGCTGAACTTGATGGCGTTGTCCACCAGGTTGCTCAGCGCCTCGACCATCAGTTGCGCATCACACACCAGCGTGACCGGCGCGAGGCTGCCTGCCAGCAGCGCCACCTCGCGCTCCTCGGCCAGGGGCGCATAGAGATCGATCACCACCGCCACGAGTTCATCGATGCGGGTGGCGGCAAAGCCCTGGCGGCGGTGGCCAGCCTCGATCTCGGAAATGCGCAGCAGCGCGGCAAAGCGCGCGAGCACGGTGTCGAGATCCTCGATCGCGGCATTGATGCGCTGCCCTTCCGCCTCGGGCAAGTTCGGCGCGCGGGCGGCGCGATACAGCTGGTTGCGCACGCGGGTGAGCGGGGTGCGCAAATCGTGGGCAATGGCATCGGTCACCGATTTGACCTGTGCCATCGATCGCTCGACCTCGCCGACCATGTGGTTGACCGTGTCGGCCAGCAGATCGAGTTCGTCACCGCGCCCCTCGATCGGCATGCGCGCATCCAGGCGCCCGCCGGCGATCGTGCTGGCCACGCGTTGCAGGCGGTCCACCCGCCGCAACGGCCCCAGGCTCAGCGCCAGGCCGGCGCCCAGCAGCATCGGCACGACCACCAGGCCGCTGGCGAGCAGGATCGCAAGCACGTGATCGCGCAGTTCGGTGATCACGGTGGAATCGCGGCCAACCATGATGATGAAGCCGCCGGCGGTTCGCTCAGCCAGGATATGCAACGGCCCGCGCACGTCCGGCCCATCTTCACGCGCATAGGTGTGCCCCAGCCGGAGCGGCGGGCTGGCACCGAGATCGCCCGCCACCCAGCGCCCGCCGGGCGAGATCAGGCCAAAATGCCCCAGCGGATTGGCCCCGGCGCGGGAAGAGGCATCGATGGCGGCGGGCAGATCGGCCGGCGGCACCGCTACCAGGCGGGCCATTTCCGCGCGCAGGATCAGATCGACGCGCGTGTCGAGGTTTCCGGCCGTGAGGCTATAGACCATCGCCAGCACCAGCAGCACGGCCAGCACCGATGCCGCACCAAACATCACCGCCAAGCGAAACGTGCTGGTCTTGCGAATGGCCGAAAAGCGCGGCCAGGTGGCCCAGGGCCATTCAGCCGGCATCGAAGCGATACCCTTCGCCCTTGACCGTTTCGATCAGCGACGGCTGCCCCGGCAGATCGATCTTCTTGCGCAGGCGGGCGATATGCACGGCGATCAGGTTGGCGCCGGGATCGAAATAATACCCCCACACCCGTTCAAAGATGATCTGCCGCGCCACCGTTTCACCGGCATTGCGCATGAGGAATTCGAGCAGGCGAAATTCCATGTGCAACAGGCGCACCGGCTCGCCAGCCACGCGCACCTCGCGACGGATCAGGTCCATTTCCACCGGCCCTGCCGTCAGCAGCGCGGTGGATGCGGCCATCTGGCCCTGGCGGCGCAGGAGCACTTCCACGCGCATCGCCATCTCGTCGGGCGCAAACGGCTTGATCAGGTAATCGTCGCCGCCCGCGCGCAGTCCGGCAATCCGCTCGTCCACATCGCCCAGCGCGCTGATCATCAGCACCGGCAATGTCAGCCCGGCCGCGCGCAGGCGGGCGACAACGGACAGCCCATCGAGCCCGGGCAGCATGCGATCGAGCGTGATTGCGTCGAACGGTTCGCGCAGGGCCAGTTCCACCCCGCTGTCGCCGTCGTTCGCCGCGCGCACCTCGTGTCCGTGGCCGCGCAGTTCGGCCACGATTTCGCCGGCCGTGTCGGGATCGTCCTCGATAACCAGAATGCGTGCCATGGCAGGGTGCTTTAGCCGCGAACGCGGGCGCTGGCCAGCACGCACGGCCAGGGCTATGGGCGCGGCATGACCCAAGCCCCGGATGCCTCTGGCGACAGCACTGCGCCCACCCCGTACGACCTGCTGGGCGGGGAAGCCATGGTGCGGGCCTTCTGCGCCCGGTTCTATCACCTGATGGACAGCCTGCCCGGCGCTGCAACCTGCCGCGCGGTGCACCCGCCCTCCCTCGAACGCGCCGAACAGCGGCTGTATGAATATCTGACCGGGTGGCTCGGCGGACCGCCGCTCTATACCAGCCAATATGGCCATCCCCGCCTGCGCATGCGCCACATGGGTGCCTCGATCGGTGAGGAAGAGATAAAGGGCTGGCTGCTGTGCTTCCACCAGGCCTGGGCCGAACACGTGCCGCCTTCGCCGCTTTCCAGCACGATCGTGGAACGGGTGGAAGGGCTGGCCTGGCACATGGCCAACCGCGCCTAACCATCCTGGCGAAAATGCCGGGCAATTGTAAAATCGCTCGCCAAAATCTGTGTGCAGTGCAATAATCAACGAATTGCACGTTGATTTTGGATTCGCCTAAACCACGGCACCGTCGCATCTTTTTGCATTGGGGAGCGCGACCATGGAGCTTTCACCCAAGATCTGGGCAGTGCTGCTATGCAGCATTGGCCGCCACCAGCCCAACCGTGGAAAACGCTTTTACGAGGCTGGCGTGGAATATTGCCCGTGCCGCCATTGTGGCCGCCGCCTGCGCCACATGGGCCATCGCGACTGGCGCCCGTAACCCCGTCAGGCGGGCAGCGGCACCAGCCGGTCAAGCGCGGTGGCGAGGCGGTCGATCGCCTGTGGCGTAGCCGTGGCCACACCAAGCAGCAGGCCGGCACGCGGCGGGCCGAGAAATAGCTGCGACAATGGCATCACGCCCAACCCATGCTCATGCAACGCCTGCGCCAGCGCAGCATCGTCCTGCCCGGCCAAGGGATCGAGCCACAGCGCGAGTTGCAGGCCGCCATCGACCGGCCCGATCTGCCAGCGGCCCCGCGCCATCCCAGCCAATCGCCCGGCCAGGTCCAGCATGCGCTGGTGATAGACCTTGCGCATGCGGCGTACATGGGCGTTGAGATGCCCCTCTGCCAGGAAATCGGCCATCGCCGCCTGCACGTGCATCGGCACCATGCCACCCGACAGGCGCACCGCCGCCTGCATAGGGGCCACCAGGCGCGGTGGCACGATCGCATAGGCGACGCGCAAGCCCGGCGCGAGAACCTTGGAAAACGTGCCCAGATAGGCAACGCAGCCGGCATCATCCAATCCCTGAAGGCTGGCCAGCGGGCGTCCGGCATAGTGGAACTCGCTGTCGTAATCGTCCTCCACGATCAGGGCGCCGTGACTGGACGCGCGATCGAGCAGCGCCAGCCGCCGCGACAGGCTCATCGCCGCGCCGGATGGATACTGATGCGACGGGGTGACGTGGATCAGTCGCGGCGGCGATGCCTGCGGCGCGCGCGCCGGATCGAGCCCCTCGTCATCCACCGGCACCGGCACCAGCGTGGCACCCGCCCGGCGCAACAGCGCCTGGGCCGTGGCATAGCCGGGGTCTTCCACCCAGGCGGTATCGCCCGGCGTCACGACCAGCCCCGCCAGCAACGCCAGCGCCGCCGCGGTTGACGGCACGATCACCACTTGCGCCGGATCGGCCACCACGGCGCGGCGCCGGCGCACGTGATCGAGCACGGCGGCACGCAGGATCGGCAGGCCCTGGGCATCGGCATAGCCCAGGTCATGGACGCGCAAGGCCCGGGCGCGGGCGCCGAGGCAGCGCGCCCAGGCCGCATGGGGAAACGACGCCAGATCAGGCAGGCCCGGGCGCAGCGGCAGGAAGCGGCTGGGATCTTCCTGGGCCGCGGTAGCCAGGCCTGCAGGTTCTGCCCGCTTTGGCCGGCCCCCTCCGCTCAACGGCGGCGGCGGCAAAGGCGCGACGCGGGTGGCAGAGCCGGGGGTGGCATGGACAAAGCCTTCGGCGGCGAGCCGGTCATAGCCGGCCACCACCGTGCTGCGCGCGATGCCCAGCGCCACAGCCAGCGCGCGCGTCGACGGCAAAGGCGCCCCGGCCGGCAGCGTGCCTGCCAGGATACGTTCGCGAAACGCGCGATAGACCTGCCCTTCCAGATCGCCCGCAGCGCGGTTCAACACCAGCCAGGTCAGCGGTTCGGCATGCATGGGGGCGCTTTAAGCGGACTGCTCATATTTTGACAAGTGGACCTCATCAACAAACCACTTTGTCGGCAAAACCAGCTTGCCACAGCAAGAGGCCTAAGCGATGACAAACCAGTTTCCCGTCACAGACCGCAGTCGCGTGCGGCGCATGCACGATCGCGCCAGCCATGCCTGGGCCGATGTTCATGCGGTGCTGGATGCCGCGCCCATGTGCCACGTTGGCTATGTGATCGACGGCGCGCCTTATGTGACGCCAACGCTCCACTGGCGGCAGGGCAACCGCGTGTTCTGGCACGGGTCTTCGGCCAGCCGGTTTCTGCGCCAGGCCGAAGGGCAAGCGGTATGCCTGACAGTAAGCCTGATGGATGGCTATGTCCTGGCGCGATCGGCCTACAACCATTCGGTCAACTATCGCAGCGCCATGGTGTTTGGGCGCGCCAACAAGATCACCGATGCGCAGGAAAGCGCTACGGCGCTTCGCCAGATGGTCGACAGCCTGTTCCCTGGCCGGTGGGAGACACTGCGCCCGATGACCGCGCAGGAGGCCAAGGCCACGACGGTGATGTGGATGGATATCGCCGAAGCGAGCGTGAAAGACCGCGTCGGCCCACCCGGCGACGCGGATGAGGCGGACGTACCAGTCTGGGCTGGCGTCCTGCCCATGCTGACCACTCTCGGTACGCCCGAACCCGCGCCGGAGATGGCAGTGGGGGTGCCGCTACCCGCGGAACTGGCAGAACTGGTGGCGTCCGGGTTGCTGCGCCCGGCTTAGGCGCAAATTGGGGGCTGTGGCCTGACCGGAAGCAGCGGAAAAACCAGGTAGCTACGGAACTTCGGCCCTACGCCAGCACCCGCTCCACCGTATTGCAAAAGCGTTCCATTTCCTGGGGCGAGCCGATGGTGATGCGCGATCGCGTCGGCCAGATCGGCCAGGAGCGACCGATGGCAATGCCCTTGGCCTCGAACGCGGCCTTGATCGGCGCGGCGGGTCGGCCCCAATCGACCATCAGCATGTTGGCGGCGCTGGGCAGCACCGGGAAACCGCGCTGCGTGAGGAAAGCGGCGGTCTTTTCGCGGGTCTGCGTGTTCTGTTCGCGCCGGGCGGTCATCTGGTCCATTCGGCGCAGGCTGGCGCTGGCGCAGGCGAGCGCCGGCACCGGCAGTTGCAGCGTCTGTATCACGCCATCGTACTGCATCAGCTTGGCCTGAAGGTCAGGCCGGGCGATCGAGAGGCCCATGCGCATGCCGGCCATGCCGAAAATCTTGGAGAAGGTACGCAGGATCACCACGTTCTGGCCCTGGCGCACCAGATCCATGCCCGATGCGGCGCCGGAAAAGTGCAGATAGGCTTCATCCAGCAGCAGTACGGCATCCTTGGGCATGGCATTGGCCAGCCACACGATGTCGGCCATCGGAGTCAGCGATCCGGTGGGATTGTTGGGGTTGCAGATGTGATAGAGCCCGGCGCGCGGATTGGCCGCCAGCATGGCACGCACATCGTGGGCCTGGTCGCTGGCGCGCAGCGGCACCTTGGCCACCGGCGCGCCGATATAGCCGGCCACCATCCAGGCCACTTCGAAGGTGGGATCGGCGGTGACCAGCCCCCGCTCTGGGCTGCAAAAGCCGACGACGGCGCGGGCGAGCGGGCTGCCCGATCCCGCCCAGGGCACGACGTGATCGGCGCCCACCTGCTCCATCGTCGCGACGGTTTCGATCAGGGCGTCACGCTCTCCGGCGGGATCATAATAGTTGCTGCGAGCAACGGCAGCGCGGGCGGCATCGGTTCCATCGTCGACCGGCCCTTCCCAATATTCGTTGCCATTGAGGCGGATCGTGCCGGACGCCACTTTCAGGTCGTTGGCAGCCGAAGCCGCGCTGGGCTGCGGACCGGCCTGGCCAGCCGGCGCGGCCAAGGCCCGCTCCCCCAGCGCGGCGCTGGTGCCAAGGGCAGCGGCGATCTGGAACATGCGCCGACGATCGAGCGGCAGGGCAGCGGAAAAGTCCGTCATGGCGCGGGCATCCTTTGGCAAAAACGCAAGGGAGGCGCGATGGTGCAGTGCCGCGAAGGCGGGGTCAACCGCCGCGTTCAGGATGCGGCGGAATGATGCAACGGCAGGCTTTCGGCAGACTTGACCGTCTCCATCACGATCGAGGCGCAGACCACGTTCATCTCTATCCGCGAAACCAATGCCTTATACACGCGGTCATAGTCATCAACGCTGGGCAGCACGATGCGCAGCAGGTAATCGATGTTGCCGGTCAGGCGATAGACTTCCATGATTTCGGGAATGCCGGCCACGGCCTGGCGGAACTGCTCGGTCCACGCCGCGCTGTGCGTGCGCACGCTGACGGTAACGAACACCGTGGTCGGCAGGCCCACCTTGGCGCGATCGATCACCGCCACGTTGCGGCGAATATAGCCTGCCTCGCGCAAGTGGGCGATACGCCGCGAGCAGGCCGAGGGCGAAAGGTGCACCTTGGCGCCGACATCGGCCAGCGGCGTATCGCTGTCACGCTGCAGAACGTCGAGTATAGCCAGATCACGCGAATTGAGCATACGAAAGACCTCCTGCCACGCAAATGCAGGATAACGCAGCGCTGCGCAACCAGTGTGCAGATTAAGCGGTAATCAGGCGATAGCCCACGCCGGGCTCGTTGCGGATCATGCTCGCTTCAACGTCGCCGTCCTCCAGCTTGCGGCGCACCCCGCGCACGGCGACGCGCAGGTATTCGACATCGTGTTCGTGCCCCGCCCCCCACACCGCACGCAGCAGTGCGGCATGCGACACGACGCGACCCGGATGGCGGCACAGTTGCGCCAGAAAGCCGTATTCCTTGGGCGTCAGGTGCACTTCCACCCCATCGCGCAACACGCGGCGGGCCGCCAGATCCACCGTCACGCGGCCAACCTGGACCACCGGCTCTTCCGCCACGCGGTTGAGCCGCGTGCGCAGGGCCACGCGGATGCGGGCGTGCACTTCCTCGGTATCGAACGGCTTGGTGACATAGTCATCAGCGCCCAGATCGAGCGCGGCGACCTTTTCATCCGTGGCGTCGCGCGCCGAAACGATCAGCAGTGCTGCGCCCGTGGCCTTGACCAGCGGGATAAGTTCCAGCCCGTCGCGGTCAGGCAGGCCCAGATCGAGCAGCACCAGATCGGGCTTGTCGATCGCCAGTGCCGCCAGGGCAGCGCGGGCATCGGCGGCCTCGATCACCTCGTGCCCGGCGCGGGCCAGGCTGCCGCGCAGCAGGCGGCGGATGGCGGGTTCATCGTCCACCACCAGGACGCGGGTGGCAAGGCTGCTCATTCGGCGCTGATCTTTCGCAACTGGCTTTCCGAGAAATGCAGGGTGAAGCGGGCGCCGGGGCGATCGCTGCGGTTGGCGGCGCTGACATCGATGCCCATCGCGCGGGCAAAACCCCTGACGATGGCCAGGCCCAGGCCGGTGCCGCCCTTGCGATCGGAGCCTTCCACTCTTGTGAAAACTTCAAATATGCGAAGCGACATGCCGGGCGGTAGTCCGGGCCCTTCATCCAGCACCAGCAGGTCGAGCCCATCGGTACGGCGCTGGGCGGATAAAACGATTGCCCCTTCTTCCCCGCCATGGCGCACCGCGTTTTCGATCAGGTTGATCAGGCAATGGTGGAACAGGCGCGGATCGACCATCACCAGCGGCAGATCGGGGGCGATATCCATCGTCACGGCGCGGGTGCCAAGCGTGCGGCGCAGATCGTGCACGGCGCTGGCCACCGCCTCGGCCAGGTCCACAGCCTCGGGCCGAAGGGCGATGGCGCCTGCCTCGATCCGCACCATGTCGAGCAGGTTGGCGATGAAGCGTTGCAACCGTTCCGCCTCGGCCCGGGCGGTAGCGAGGATCGGCACTTGCTCGGGATTGGCGGGCGTGAGCTCGCGCAGGGTGCCGACCACGGCGGTGAGCGGGGTGCGCAGATCGTGGCTGATCGAAGACAACAGCGCGGCGCGCAGCCGGTCGCGTTCTTCCAGCTGGCGCACGCCGGCCATGTCATGCTCAAGCCGGATGCGTTCGAGCGCGAGGCCGGCCTGGTCCGCCAGGCTGCCCAGCAGCGGGAGGCGATCGCTGCGCACCGGGGCGCTGGCATCGCCGCGTGCCAGGCCGAGCACCGCCAGCGGCGCCCCGCCGGCCGAAAGCGGGGTAAACAGCCATTCCGACGCGGTGAGCGTGCCCGACCCGCGCCCGGCAGGCTGCGCGCGATCGAACGCCCACTGCGCCGCGGCGAAATCGAGCACTTCCAGCCGGTGCTCGGGCGGAAAGGCGGCGGCCACGGCCAGCTTGCCGTCTTCGGGCAACAGCATCAGGGCATGGGCATCGAGCAGGCGGGATGCTTCGGCACAGAGCACGCGGCCCAGTTCCTCGGCCGTGGTCACCCCGGTGAGCAGCCGGGCAAACCCGGCCAGGGCCGCACTGGTGCGGGCACTGGCGCCCGCGAGCAGCGCCTGCTGCCGCAGTCGCGCGGCCAACTGGCTGCTGACCGCCGCCACTGCCACCAGCACCAGCACGGTGATGATGTTCTGCGGATCGGCGATCGTGAACGTGCCGGTCGGCGGGATGAAGAAGAAGTTGTAGGCGAGCGAGGCGACCAGGCCGGTGATCACCCCGGTGGCGAGGCCATAGCGCGTGGCCGCCAGCATCACCGGCAGGAAATAGAGCAGCGCGACGTTGGTGATCGGCGCGGCGGCAAACAGCAGGCGGCCCAGTGCGGTAACCAGCGCCGTGGCGCCCATGGCCGGCACCAGGCCACGCAGCAACGGCCCCCAGCCCCAAGCCGCGATCGGCGCGCGGTCCAGTGCGATACGCGCCTGCGCGCCATGGGCCACGGGCACCTGCTGCAGGGCAAGATCGGGCAAGCGCCGCGCCAAGGTATCGACCGTAAGCCGGCGTTGCCAGGCAAAGCGGCGCGGGCGCGGCGCGCCAACCACCAGCAGGGTGGCGCGGGTATCGGCAGCGGCCTGTTGCAGGCCATCGACCACCCCTGCGGCGGGCAACGCCAGAACCTGGCCGCCAAGCTGGGTGGCCAAGTGCATGGCTTCGGCCAAGCGCGTATTGGCCTGCGCGCTGCGTTCGCCCGGTGTTTCGATGTGCACCGCTGTCCATGGCGCGCGCAGGGCATCAGCCAGGCGGCGCCCGGCGCGCACCACGTCGCTGGCCGCATCATGGCTGCCCACGGCCACCAGCACGCGATCGGCGGTGGCCCAGGTGCCGGCGAGCGCCTGGGCGCGGACGTCATCGAGCATCTGTGCATCGACCGCCTGGGCCGCGCGGCGCAGCACGAGTTCGCGCAGGGCCGAAAGATTGGAGCGGGAAAAGAAGTGATGCAGCGCGCGCGCCGCTTCGTGCGGGACATAGACCTTGCCCGCGCGCAACCGCTCGATCAGTTCATCGGGCGGGGTATCGACCACCTCGATCTCGGCCCGGTCGAGCAGGCGATCGGGCACGGTTTCGCGCACGCGAACATGGGTGAACGAAGCGACGACATCGTTGAGGCTTTCCAGATGCTGGATGTTGAGCGTGGACCACACGTCGATCCCGGCGGCGAGGATTTCCTCCACATCCTGCCAGCGCTTGTCGTGCCGGCTGCCCGGCGCGTTGGCGTGGGCGAGTTCGTCCACCAGCACGAGCGCGGGCTTACGCTCGAGAATGGCGTCGAGGTCCATTTCTAGCAGGGTATGGCCGCGATGGGCCACCTCTCTGCGCGGCAGCACCGAGAGCGGGCGCAGCCGTGCCTCGGTCTCCACCCGACCATGGGTTTCGACCACGCCCACCACCACGTCCACCCCGGCGCGGGCTTGGCCCAGCGCGTCGTCGAGCATTTCGCAGGTCTTGCCAACGCCAGGAGCCGCCCCAAGGAAAACCTTGAGGCGGCCTGAGGTTTCCTGCTCGGCAAGGCGCAGCAGGGCTTCGCGATCGGGGCGTGCCGGCGTCATCAATGCCCTTGTGCGCGCGCCGACGTGGCTTCGTCCAGTGCCCTGTTGAGCGCCAGGACATTGACCCGCGGTTCGCCTAGCAGGCCCAGCAGCGGCTGCTCCACCTGCGTCTCTACCAGTTCATGCACTTTTTCCGGGGCCAGGCTGCGGGCAGCGGCCACGCGGTTTACCTGGGAAAAGGCTGCCTCGGGGCTGATATGGGGGTCAAGCCCCGAGGCAGAGGTGGTCACCAGGTCAGGCGGAACGGGAGAGCCTGGTGAAGAGGTGGCAAAGTCCTTGACCGCGCCGGCCACGCGATCGTGCAAGGTTTGCGAGAACGGCGCGAGGTTGGACCCGGCAGATGCCGAGGCATCGTAGCCATTGCTGCCCGCCGCCGAGGGCCGACCGTGGAAGTAGCGGGCGCTGGTAAAGGCCTGGCCGATCAGGTCAGAGCCGATGACCTGGCCGTGGTCGGTGATCAGGCTGCCATTGGCGGCCCAGGGAAAGGCAGCCTGGGCCACGGCGGTGATGGCGGCGGGGTATGCCAGGCCAAGCAGGCCGGCAAACAGCCCGGTCATCATCAGCGAGGGACGCACCGCAGCGACGAGTTCCCGATTGATTACAGACGACATGAGCGAAATCCCTTAGGCAAGATGCAGAGCGGCGACGAGCATATCGATCGCCTTGATCCCGACGAACGGCGCGATGAGCCCGCCGACGCCAAAGACCGCCAGGTTGCGAGCAAGCAGTGCGCCAGCCCCCACCGGACGATAGCGCACACCCTTGAGCGCCAGCGGCACCAGCGCGGGAATGATCAGGGCGTTGAACATGATCGCCGACAGGATCGCGCTTTGCGGGGTGGCCAGGTGCATCACGTTGAGCACCGAGAGCTGCGGATAGAGCACCAGGAACATCGCCGGGATAATGGCAAAGTACTTGGCCACGTCGTTCGCCACCGAGAACGTGGTGAGTGCGCCCCGCGTCATCAGCAACTGCTTGCCCAGCCCGACGATCTCGATCAGCTTGGTCGGATCGCTGTCGAGATCGACCATGTTGCCCGCTTCGCGCGCAGCCTGGGTGCCGGTGTTCATCGCCACGCCCACGTCGGCCTGGGCCAGGGCGGGCGCATCGTTGGTGCCATCGCCGCACATCGCCACCAGGCGGCCGCCCTGCTGCTCGCGCCGGATCAGCGCGAGTTTGTCTTCGGGCGTGGCCTCCGCCAGGAAATCGTCGACGCCGGATTCAGCGGCAATGGCAGCGGCGGTGAGCGGATTGTCGCCCGTGATCATCACGGTGCGGATGCCCATCTTGCGCAGTTCGGCAAAGCGTTCGCGGATGCCGGCCTTGATCACGTCCTTGAGCGCGACGATCCCCAGTAGCGTGCCGTTTTCAGCAACCGCCAGCGGGGTCTGCCCCTGGCGCGCGACGTCTTCGGCAATGCGGCGCAGTTCGGCCGCCGCCGTGCCGCGTGCCGCATCGGGCACACTGCGCAGGATCGCATCGACCGCGCCCTTGGTCACCACGTGGCCGTTGTTATCAAGGCCGGAGATGCGGGTCTGCGCGGTGAACGGAATGACTTCGGCACCGGCAGGCACGTCTGGCACGTCCAGGCTGTGCGCTTCCTGCGCCAGACGCAGGATCGAGCGGCCTTCGGGCGTTTCATCGGCCAGGCTGGCCATGAGCGCGGCGCGCGCCAAGGTGGCCGGAGCCGTGCCCGTCAGGGGCAGGAAGTTGCTGGCCTGGCGATCGCCAACGGTAATCGTGCCGGTCTTGTCGAGCAGCAGGACGTCGATATCGCCGGCCGCTTCCACCGCGCGGCCCGACTTGGCGAGCACGTTGAACTGCACGAGGCGGTCCATCCCGGCGATGCCGATGGCCGAAAGCAGCGCCGCGATCGTCGTCGGGATCAGCGTGATCAGCAGCGCGGCCAGCACCGCCACGGGGATCTGGCCCCCGGCATAGCGGGCAAATGCCGGAATGGTGGCGACCGCGATCAGGAAGATGATCGTGAGGCCGACCAGCAGGATGGTGAGCGCGATCTCGTTCGGGGTCTTCTGGCGCTGGGCGCCTTCGACCAGGGCGATCATGCGATCGAGAAAGCCCTGCCCGGCTTCCTGCGTCACCCGCACAGTGATCTCGTCAGAGAGCACGCGGGTGCCGGCGGTGACGGCCGAACGGTCGCCCCCAGCTTCGCGGATCACCGGCGCGCTTTCGCCGGTGATGGCCGCTTCGTTGACCGAGGCGACGCCGGCGATCACTTCGCCATCGGCGGGGATCAGTTCGCCAGCGGCGACCATGACGACCGCGCCTTTTTGGAGGGTGGCGGCCGAAACCTTGCTGCCATCGGGCAGGCGGGCCACCAGGTCAGACCGCGTGGCACGCAGCGAGGCGGCCTGGGCGCGGCCGCGCCCTTCGGCCAGGCTTTCGGCAAAGGTGCCGAACAGCACTGTCAGCCACAGCCAGACGATCAGCTGGATCTGAAAGCCCAGCGACAGGCCGGTGTGGCCCACGAACAGCAGCACGGTAAGCAGCAGCGCGACGACGGCAGTGGTAAACAGCACCGGGTTGCGCACCAGCTGGGCGGGATGCAGCTTGCGCAGCGCGCCACCCAGCGCCGGTACGACCAGTTCGGCCGAAAACATCGAGGTAGGTTGCGACACGGCAGGTATCCTCAGTAAAGCAGGCCGGCAGCGCCGGTGAGATGATCGGCCACCGGGCCAAGCGCGAGCGAAGGCAGGAAGGTAAGGCCACCGACGATCAGGATCGTGGCGACCAGCAGGCCGATCCACAGGCCACCCGTGGTCGGGAACGAGCCCGGCCCGGCCGGCGTGTGCTTGCGGCTGGCGAGGCTGCCGGCAATCGCCAGCACCGGGATCACGACCAGGAAGCGGCCAAGCCACATCGCCACGCCCAGCAGGCCGTTGTAGAACGGGGTGCCGGCAGTCAGCCCGGCAAAGGCCGAACCGTTGTTGGCCGTGGCCGAAGTGAAGGCATAGAGGATTTCGGAAAAGCCATGCGGCCCCTTGGCCAGCGGCCCGGCAAGGCCCGCCGGCAGCACCACGGCCACGGCGGTAAGCCCCAGGATGCACAGCGGTAGGATGACAATGGCGAGCACCGCCAGCTTCACCTCGCGCGCTTCCACCTTCTTGCCCACGTATTCCGGGGTGCGGCCCACCATGAGACCAGCCAGGAACACTGCCAGCACGGCAAACAGCAGGAAGCCATAGATGCCCGAGCCCACGCCACCGATGACGATTTCACCCAGCTGCATGTTGAACAGCGGCACCAGGCCACCGAGCGCGGTGAAACTGTCATGCATGGCGTTGACCGCCCCGCACGAAGCCGCCGTGGTCACCGCCGCGAACAGGGCGCTGGCCGCCGCGCCAAAGCGCACTTCCTTGCCTTCCATGTTGGCGCCCATCACGCCCAGGTGATGCAGCATCGGGTTGCCGGCAGCTTCACGCCACCACGCGAACGAGGCACCGGCCACGAACAGCAGCAGCATGGCCCACAGGATCGCCCAGCCCTGGCGCGTGTTGCCCACGGCCTTGCCGAACGTGTAGGTCAGCCCGGCGCCCAGCGCGAAGATCGACAGCATCTGGACGAAATCGACCAGCGCGGTGGGGTTTTCAAAGGGATGGGCCGAGTTGGCATTGTAGAAGCCGCCACCGTTGGTGCCGAGCATCTTGATCGCTTCCTGCGAGGCGACCGGGCCGACCACGATAGCCTGGTGCGCGCCTTCCAGCGTCCTGGCATCGATCAGGCTGGCAAAGGTCTGCGGCACGCCGCTGGCCACCAGATAGAGTGCATAGACGATGCACGCCGGCAGCAGGACATAGAGCGTCACGCGGGTGAGATCGGCCCAGAAGTTACCCAAGTGGCGCGTTTCGGCGCGGGCAAAGCCGCGGAACAGGGCAAAGGCCACGGCGATGCCGGTGGCTGCCGAGAGGAAGTTGTGAATGGTGAGGCCAAGCATCTGCGACAGGTTCGACAGCGCCGTTTCACCGGCGTACCACTGCCAGTTGGTGTTGGTGACGAAGGCAATCGCGGTGTTCATCGCCCCGTCGGGCGACAGGCCGGCCAGGCCGCGCGGGTTCATCGGCAAGCTGCCCTGCAGCCGCAGCACGGCGTAGGTAAAGATCACCGTCACGACCTGGAACAGCATCAGGTGCACGGCATATTGCCGCCAGTCCTGCTCCTGGTCCGGATTGATGCCGGCGACACGGTAGAATGCGCGCTCGACCGGGCCGAGCATGCGGTGCAGCGGCGTGGTGCGGCCTTCATAGACGGCAAACAGCCAGAGGCCGAATGGCTTGGCCATCAGGGCGACCAGCGCGGTGAATACCAGGATCAGGCCAAAGCCCGACGCAAGGGTGGCAGATGTCATTGCACGGCCCCCATCAGAAGCGTTCGGGCCGCAGAAGCACGGCCACGAGATAGACAAGCAGGCCAGCCGCGACGAGCGCAGCGAGCATTTCGGGAATGGTCATCGGAGTGTTCCTCAGGCCCCGTGGTGTCGGAGCCAAAGCTTCAGGCCTTGTCGCACAGGGCAACGGCGGCGAGCGTGATACCGAACAGGCCGGCAAGAATGGCCAGCCAGACAAGATCAGTCATTATGCGCGATCCTTTCGCGACACGGGCAGCCAGGCACGCGGCGGGCGCGGCTGCAACCGGAATAGGCCAGAGCCACCGATGCCCAGGCCAAGCCCGGTCCACAGCGCGGCCACGATCAGCAGCGCGACGAGCAGCGCCAGCGGGCCGGGATGGCCGTTTTCCGCGTGTTCAACCTGGGCCAGGCCCCGGGCAAGCAAGGGGACGGCGGCCAACGCGGCCAGCCCTGCGAGGCGCAACCCCATATCGCGTCCGCGCGGCCCCACAGATCGATAGTCCATGATCAGCTCCTTGGCTGTGAGATGGCGTCGATGTGGGCCTTGTGGCCGTTAAGGTTCCACGGCGCGGTGCGTGCAGGGCATAAGGATTCCGTAAAGACCGCCTGGCTTGACCGTGGCACGCTTTGGCGTCAATGTAATGGTATCACATTACATGTAACGAGATGCCATGACCGTCCCCCTGCCCCGCCATCCCGCCATCGCCTGCGCCCCATGCGAAGCGGTGCTGGCACAGATTCACCAGCCCGCGGTGCAGCTCGCCCTGTGGCAGCGGCCTCGCCCGGCGGCGCTGGCCTGGCTAGACGGGATCGACCTTGCGGCGATTGCCGATATCGACTGCTGGATCGATGCGCCGTTTCGGGCAGATGCGGTGGGCAAGCAGTTGCATGCCGCAGGATTTCCGGCGCAACCGGCCACTGCCGCGCTGACCGCCGACATCGTGCGGCAGATGCGCGGTTTTGCCGCGATCACGCACAGCCCGCGCCTGCGCCTGCGCCTCGATGTGGTGGAAACCGATGCCTGCCGCCGCTTTCACATGGACTATGTCAGCGTGCGGCTGCTGCTGCCGCTGGTCGGGCCAGGCACGCAGTGGGTCATGGCCGATGCGCCGCCACACGCCCCGGTGCAGCAGTTGCAGCCGGGGCATGTTGGCCTATTCAAGGGGCGGCTGGCGGTGACAGAGCCGGCCGTGCTTCACCGCTCTCCGCCGATCGCCGGCACGGGGCAGCGGCGGCTGTTGCTGGTGCTCGATCCGCTGGATCAGACTGCCAATGATCAGCTTTCCGGCCGGGCGGCATAGCGCCGCGCCAGGGTGGCGCAGACGAACAGCTGCGCCTGGTGGAACAGCATCAGCGGCAGGACGATGAGGCTGACGGCGTGGCCGGCGAACAGGATCGTCGCCATGGGGATGCCGCTCGCCATGCTCTTCTTCGATCCGCAGAACACGATGGTAATCTCGTCTTCGGTGTTGAAGCCCAGCTTGCGGCTGGCAAGCGTGGTGGCGACAATGACCAGTGCCAGGATCAGCAGATCGAGCACCAGCACGATCAGCAGATCCGCCGGAGCCAGACGGGTCCACACACCCGCCACCATGCCCGCGCTGAACGCGGCATAGACCACCAGCAGGATCGACCCGCGATCGACATAGCTGACGATCTTCTTGTGGCGGACCAGCCAATCGCCGATGAACGGCCGCGCCACCTGCCCGGCCACGAAGGGCAGCAGGATCTGCATGGCGATGGTTTCCAGCGAATGGGCGGAAAAGCCACCGCTGGCCGAGGTGGGCAGCAGCAGCGCGGTGAGCACCGGGGTGAGCGCCACCCCGACGAGGTTGGACAGCGACGCACTGCACAGCGCCGCAGGCACGTTGCCCCGCGCGATGGAGGTGAAGGCGATCGAGGACTGCACGGTCGACGGCAGCACGCACAGGAACAGCAGGCCCACGGCAATATCGGGCGCGACCAGCCCGCCGATGAGGTGGACGACGCCCAGCCCGATCAGCGGAAACAGCACGAAGGTGCTGGCGAACACCAGCGCCTGCAGCCGCCAATGGGCCATGCCCTGCCACACCGCCTGGGGCGCCAGCCGCGCGCCATAGAGAAAGAACAGCAGCGCAACAGCAGCGGTCACCGCCACGTCGGCCACGGCGACCCCGGCGCCATGCGCGGGAAACACCGCCGCAATCGCGATCGTGCTGATCAGCAGCAGCAGATAGGGATCGATCAGAGTGCGCAGCTTGCCCATGGGCGGCGTGTCCTTGCCAAAAATGTCAGCCTGCACCTAGGGCTCTGCATGGCCATGCACAATCATGATCATCGCGATAACAGTCATTCACCATCTTGATAGCAGGCGATACTGTGGCATGATGGCCCGATGATCGGACCTGACCTGCTGCGCGCGTTTGTCACCGTCGCCGAATGCGGCAGCTTTACCGCCGCAGCCCGGACGCTGGGCACGCGGCAATCCACGGTGAGCCAGCAGATCCGTCGGCTGGAGGAACTGGCCGGGCGGCGTCTTTTGGCGCGCGACACCCACCGCGTGGCGCTCTCGGCCGAAGGGGAAGCGTTTCTCGACCATGCCCGCCGCGTGCTCGACGCCCACGGCCGGATGGATGCCCACCTGTCCGGCCTGCGCCTTCGCGGCCAATTGCGCTTTGGTGCGTGCGAAGATTTCGTGCTGTCGGCCCTGCCCGATGTCTTGGCGCAGTTTTCGCGGCGCCATCCCGATGTCGACGTGGCATTGACCGTGGCGCTGAGCGAAACGCTTTACGACCAGTTCGACGCGGGCGGGCTGGACATCATGTTCGTGAAGAAGCGCTCCGGCGAGCGGCGCGGGGTGACCGCCTGGCGCGAGACGGTCGGCTGGGTCGCCTCGCCCGATTTCCGGCTCGATCCGGGCGACGCCGTGCCGCTGCTGCTCTATCCGCCGCCCAGCGTGACCCGCGCCCTGGCGCTCGATAAGCTGGATCGCGTGCGCGCGCCCTGGCGCGTGGCGTTTACCAGCGGCTCATTGAGCGGGCTGACCGCGGCGGCGCGGGCCGGGCTTGGCGTGATGCCGCACTCGCTGCGCCTGGTGCCGCAAGGGCTGGCGCCGCTGCGCCCGCCCGGCACATTGCCCGAGCTACCGGCAATCGAATTTGCCGTAATCGCGCCCGGTGGCCACAACCTGGCGGCAGAAGCGCTGACCGCCGCGATTCTTCACTGGGCGGGCGGCACGGGCGCCGTTGCTACCTGATCGACCGACCATGGCGCGCGAGACAGGTGGCGGGCGAGAAAATCGATCAGCACCCGCACCCGTGCCGGGCGCTGGCTGCCCGGCGGCGTTACGAGATGCAGCGCGATATCGGGGATGCGCCATTCGGGCATTACCTCGACCAGGCGGCCGGCGGCCATGTCTTCCCACACCATGAAATCGGGTTGCAGCGCCAGCCCTTGGCCTGCCAGCAGCGCCGGAGCCAGCGCATCGGCATTGTTGGCGCCAAGCCGGCCCTTGACCGTCACGACATAATCCCCTTCCACCGCGTTGTGGAAGCGCCAGGATTCCGGCGCATCGAGATTGGTGTAGAGCAGCCCGACATGCCGCGACAGATCGCGCGGATGGGTGGGCGTGCCATGCGCCGCAAGATAGGAGGGCGCCGCCACCAGCGGCCGGCGCACCGCACACAGCCGCCGCGCCCGTAGCGAGCTATCATCCAGCCCGGCAATGCGCAGCACCACGTCGTGCCCGCCGCCCACGACATCGACCCGTGCGTCCGACAGATCGAGATCGAGGCCGACGTGCGGGTAAGCCTCCAGGAATTGCGGCAGGATCGGTGCGACATGGCGCAGGCCAAAGCCCATGGGCACGGCCAGGCGCACCAGACCGCGCGGCACATCGCCTTCCGCACCTGCTTGCGCCTCGGCCGCTTCGCCATCGGCCAGGATGCGCCGCGCCCGATCGAGCACGCCGCGCCCGCTTTCGGTCAGCGCCAGGCGGCGGCTGGTGCGGTGGAGCAGCGGCACGCCCAGCCGCGCTTCCAGCCGGGTCACCGCCTTGGACACCGTGGGCTTGGACAAGCCCAGGGCATCGGCGGCTGCCGCGAAGGAACCAGTATCGACCACTTTGGCAAAGATCGCCCAGGCTTCGAGATCAGGCAAAGACATTATGCAATTTCCTTCACTGATGCTTTTCCATCATTGCCATTTCTTTGCAAGTGAGAATGCCTAGATTGGCCCCAACAGCTGAACGGCACCGAACGCCGCCAGCCACTGGAGACAAGCCATGATCGAACTGCGCCCCTTTTCCGGCATCGGCCGCGCCAACCACGGCTGGCTCGATGCTGCCCACCACTTCTCTTTCGCCGACTACTATGAACCGACGCGGATGGCGTGGGGCAACCTGCGCGTGTGGAACGACGACACCATCGCGGCCAAGAGCGGCTTTCCGCCCCATCCCCACCGCGACATGGAAATCATCACCTATGTGCGCGAAGGCGCGATCACCCATCGCGACAACCTGGGCAACCAGGGCCGCACCGCCGCTGGCGACGTGCAGGTGATGAGCGCAGGCACCGGGATCACCCATGCCGAATACAACCTGGAAGACGAAACCACCCGCATTTTCCAGATCTGGATCATGCCCACCCGCCAGGGTGAGCAGCCGAGTTGGGGTGCGCGCCAGTTTCCCAAGGCCGAACGCTCAGGCGAGCTGGTGGTCCTCGCCAGCGGCTATGCCGAAGACAAGGACGCGCTGCCGATCCGTACCGAAGCGCGCCTGGTCGCCGCAACGCTGCTGGCCGGGCAGAGCGTGGACTATGTCCTGGGCGCAGAGCGCAAGGGCTATCTGGTGCCGGCCACCGGCAAGATCACGGTGAACGGCGTGACGGCCGACGCGCGCGATGGCCTGGCCATTGCCGATGTCGACACGATCACCATCTCCGCGCTGGAAGACAGCGAAATCGTGCTGGTCGACACGCTGTGATGGCCTGACGCCGGCAATTGACCAACGGGGCGGCCGCAAGGCGCGGCGGCCGCCCCCATCCTCCCAGGCGCGCCGATCGAAAGGTTCACGGCCATGACCCAAGCCACCACCCCCGCCCATGTGCCCCATGCCAGCGCCACCAGCACCGGCGCGGGCACGTTCCAGTCTCGCCTGGCGATCGGCGGGCGCGAAGGGCAGGACGATATCCTGGCCGATGAACCGGTGGCGCTGGGCGGATTGGGCACTGGCCCGACACCCTATGATCTGCTGTGCGCCGCGCTGGCCACCTGCACCACGATGACCCTGCGCTTTTATGCCGGGCGCAAGGGCTGGGACATTGGCGCAGTCCACACCGTGGTCACCCATGCCCGCGTTGCCGGGCAGACCCCGCCCGACCAGTTTTCCCGCGCCATCACGCTTGACCCCTCGCTTGAACCAGCGGTTCGTGACGAGTTGCTCGGCATCGCCAACCGCTGCCCGGTGCACAAGACGCTGACGCAGGGTGCCACGGTAGCCACTGTCCTGGCTGCCTGAGCGGCTGCCCTTCCCCATCCCCCGTTTTGCAAGAGGTCTTGCCATGGTTCCCGCCGCCGTCACCCCCGCACTTTCTCGCCAGGATTGGCTGGCCGCCCACGTTGGCGCGCACGATGCCGACACGATCGGTTGCCGCGCCCCGGCCATGCCCGATCACGCCAAAACCCGCCTGCAACGCTGGATGACCCGCCTGTTCGGCGACAATGCCCCGATGCCGCTGGCCGATCCACGCCTGGAGGCCGTGCGCCGCTTTGCCTGCGCCACCCGCGCCGGCCGGCTGCCCGATGGCACGCTGATCGGCGAGTTGCACCAGCGCGGGCTGGACGATGCCGAACTGGCCGCGATCGCCCGCTTTGCTGCGTGAATGGCTCGGCGCGTGAGGTCAGGTGAACGCTTTTCATCAAAAGCGTGAAAAGGTCGCGTTTGGCAAGCCGGGAACCACAAGCCATGATCAGCCACGCCCGCCCGATCAAGGCAGGGCCATGCATCATTGGCAAAAGGCAAATCCCATGCGGCTGGACGTGTCGCCCTATCTTTCGCAAAAATTCCTCATGCCAGCGGAAACCGAGCGGCACAGCGCGTGCTGGATGGCCTGGCCGGTACGGACCGCGTTGTGGGGCGATCGCCTCGCCGCCGCCCAAGCAGATTTTGCCACGGTGGCGCGTGCCATCGCCCGCTTCGAACCGGTGCACATGGTGTGCCGCGAGCAGGACGTTACGGCCGTGCGCGAACAGTGCGGCGATGCCGTAACGCCATTCATCGCGCCGATCGATGACAGCTGGATGCGCGATTCCGGGCCGACGTTCGTGCGGGGCAGCAAGGGCGGCCTCGCCGTGGTCAACTGGGCGTTCAACGCCTGGGGGCGCAAATACCACCCCTATGCCGCCGATGCCGCGCTCAAGCGCCGGATGGCCGAGCAACTTGGCCTGCCGCTGGTCACCTGTCCCCTGACTGCCGAAGGGGGCGCGATCCTGTCTGACGGCGAAGGCACGGTCATCACCACCGAAAGCTGCCTGCTGCACGCCAACCGCAACCTGGGGCTCACCCGTGCCCAGGTCGAGGCGGAGCTGCTCGCCGCGCTGGGTGCGGAAAAGATCGTGTGGTTGCCGGGCGACGCGGCCGAAGTGGAAACCGATGGCCATGTCGATTGCCTGGCGGCCGTCGTGCGGCCCGGCGTGGTGATGATGGAAGACCCGGCGACGGCCAGCGGTGCGCGCGCGGAGACGCTGGCGGCCAACCGCGCCGCTCTGTTGGCGCAGCGCGATGCGCGCGGGCGGCCCTTTGCGATCATCGATCTTCCCGCCGCGCCCACGATCGATCCGCGCGATGCCCGGCACCAGCCTTCCTATGTCAACTTCTACATTGCCAATGGCGCGGTGATCATGCCCGGCCATGGCGTGCCGCAAGACGACGCGGCGCGCGCTGCCGTGGCCGCCGCGTTTCCCGATCGCGCCGTGGTTCAGCTGGTGTTGCCGGCCCTGCCCTATGGCGGCGGCTCGATCCACTGCATCACCCAGCACCAGCCTGCACCGCATTTTCTGCCCGATGGAGCCCAGCCATGCGCCCAGTGACCGTTGCCGCCACCCAGTTTGCCTGCACCTGGGATCTTGCCGCCAATCTCGATCGCGCCGAAATGCTGGTGCGCGAGGCGGCTGCGCAGGGCGCCCAGGTCGTCCTGCTGCAGGAACTGTTCGAAGCGCCCTACTTCTGCGCCGACGAACGGCCCGATCACTTCGCGCTGGCCCGCCCCTGGGCCGGCAACCCGGTGATCGCCCGCTTTGCCGATCTGGCGGCTGAACTGGGCGTGGTGCTGCCGATCAGCTTTTTCGAAAGCGTGGGCGCAGCGCACTTCAACACCCTGGCGATGATCGATGCCGATGGCACCCAGCTGGGGCTTTATCGCAAGAGCCACATTCCCCAAGGGCCAGGCTATCGCGAAAAGTACTTCTTTGCCCCGGGGGATACCGGGTTCCAGGTGTGGGACACCGCCTTCGGCCGCATCGGCGCTGGCATCTGCTGGGACCAGTGGTTTCCCGAGTGTGCGCGCGCCCTGGCCTTGCAGGGCGCCGAACTGATCCTTTATCCAACAGCGATCGGCAGCGAGCCGGCCTTTCCCGGCTATGACAGCCAGCCACACTGGCAGCGCGTGATGCAGGGGCATGCCGGCGCCAACATGGTGCCCGTCATCGCGTCAAACCGGGTTGGCTTTGAAACGAACCAGGACGGTGACATCACCTTTTACGGCTCGTCCTTCATCGCCGACCAGTTCGGCGCCGTGGTAGCCCAGGCCCCGCGCCAGGGTGAGGCGGTGATCACCGCCAGCTTCGACCTGGACGAAATTGCCCCGCAGCGTGCCGGCTGGGGCCTGTTCCGCGATCGCCGGCCAGAACTCTATGGCGTGATCGGCACCTACGGCGGCTAGGATGTGTGGGGATTCAGCCCATGGCGGGCTGCGAACGGCCGCTTTTCGCGCTTCCGGTGCTCACGTACCCGTGCTCGGCACCTACGGCGGCTAAACCGGCAATTGCGTGGTGGCCTTGATCCGCTTGAGCGCAAAGTGCGAGGCGGACGTGGCCACCGCCGGGTGGCGCAGCAGGGCATGCATCAGGAAATGCTCGTATTGCGCCATATCGCGCACCACGATGCGCAGCTGATAGTCCCATTCGCCCGACATCGACAGGCATTCGAGTACTTCATCGCGATCTAGCACGAATTGCTCGAAACTGCCACGGGCCTGTGCATCGTGGGCCTTCATCCGCACCTGGCAGACGGCATCGAGCGCCAGGCCCAGCGCAGCAGGATCGAGCAGGCGCACCGCCGGCCCCAGCACCCCGGCCTCTTCCAGCGCCTTGAGCCGGCGCCAGCACGATGCGGGCGAGGTTCCCACCGCCTCGGCCAGGGCGGCGTGGCTGAGATCGGCCTCGCGCTGCACGGCCTGAAGCAGGCGGCGATCAAGAGCGTCAAGGGCAAGCGGGGCGGTCATGGCGTCTCTTATGGAGTTGCGAACGACAGAGGGAAGCAGCGAATCAAAAAGAAATTTGTGCATTGCCAAAAAAATTGTGAAGCATTCATACCAGCATCATGGCGCAAAACGATACAGATCATTCACTCTCGGGCGATCGACCTCGCATTCTGAAACGACTTTCCAGATCGCCTGCGACACACTGCGCGGATGGCCAGCGATCTTCCCCTCACGCCGCCCCCTGGTGCTGCCGCCGATTGGACAGTGCCGCAGGACTGGGCCAGCTACACGCCGGCCGACCATGCCACGTGGGACACCCTGTTCCGCCGCCAGGTGGAAATGCTGCACGATCGCGCGGCGCCGGAATTCCTGGCCGGGCTGGACATCCTGCGCCTGTCACGCCCCGGCATTCCCGATTTTGCCGAACTGTCAGAGCGGCTCTATCAGGCCACGGGCTGGGAAGTGGTGGCCGTGCCGGGGCTGGTTCCCGATGCGGTGTTCTTCGATCACCTCGCCAACCGCCGCTTCGTGGCAGGGCGCTTCATCCGCCGGCCCGATCAGCTGGACTACCTGTCCGAACCCGACGTATTCCACGATGTCTTTGGCCATGTGCCGCTGCTCGCCAATCCGGTCTTTGCCGATTACATGCAGGCCTATGGCCAAGGCGGACTGCGGGCGCAGGGCATGGACGCCCTCGCCAACCTGGCGCGGCTCTATTGGTATACCGTGGAATTCGGGCTGTTGCGCACGCCGCACGGGCTTCGCATCTATGGCGCGGGGATCGTGTCCTCGCACGGGGAAAGCGTGTTCGCGCTGGATGATCCCTCGCCCAACCGACTGGGTTTTGACCTGTCGCGGCTGCTGCGCACGGACTATCGCATCGATACCTATCAGCAGAGCTATTTCGTAATCGACAGCTTTGCCGACCTGCTTGACCAGACCCGCAATACCGATTTCGCCCCGCTCTATGCCGCCGTGGCTGACCTGCCCACGCTTGCCCCCGACGCCGTGATCCCGCAGGATCGGGTATTGCACCACGGCACGCAGGCCTATGCCCGGCGCATGCCCGCTGCCTGAAGGAACGCCATGAACGAAACCATATCCCTCGCCGCCCTTGGAGAAGCCGAACTGGTACAAGCCCTGGCGCTGTTGCCGAACTGGCAGCATGACCGGGCGCGCGCCGCACTGTACCGCCGGGTCGTCATGCCCGATTTTCCTGCGGCCATGGCATTCATGGTGCAAGTCGGCTTTGCCGCCGAGCGGATGGACCATCACCCGGAATGGAGCAATGTCTACAACCGGGTGGACATTTGGCTGACCACGCACGACGCGGGCGGCATTTCGACGCGTGACTTGGCCCTGGCTGGAATCATCGACGCCCTGATCTGAATTCCGCGACGCTGGCGTAGGCCCATCACCCCCGGAAGCGATTCCGGGGGTGTTTTTCGTGTGCGGCATGGCCCGGCCGCCCTGCTCGTCGCCACGGTATTGCTGCAACCGCGTTGTCGAGAAGCCATCACCATGTGCCTTCAAACAACTGGCGAAATTGGATTTTTCGAAAGGCGTTTTGGTAACGTTCAGAAAACGTTTGACGCAAAGGGCATTCGCGGGCAATTTGATAAAACAAAATTGTTTAATCGTAGGCAAGACCTACAATCTTCAGGAGAGGACATTTCGATGCGATCGTTTGCGTCTCGTTCCCGCGTGCTGCGTTACGCGGTATCGGCCATCGCACTGGCAACCCCGGTCCTTGCCACGGCCCAGACCGCTGAAAATCCTACCACTGACAGCGCTGCCGGAACGCCCGAACAGGCGATTATCGTTACTGGCATTCGCGCCTCGGTCGCCCGCGCGATCGACGTGAAGCGCAACAGCGCCAGCGTGGTCGATGCCATTTCCGCGCAGGATATCGGCAAGCTGCCCGACGTGACGATTTCCGACTCGCTTCAGCGCATTCCGGGCGTGCAGATCCGCCGCGACGCCGGCGAAGGTGCCAGCGTGAACGTGCGCGGCCTGCCCCAGGTGCAGACGCTGCTCAACGGCGAAGCCTATCTCGGCGCGAACTCGATCACGTCGGTCCAGCCCAACTTCACCGACATCCCGTCGCAGCTGTTTTCGGGCGCGAACGTCATCAAGTCGCCCACTGGCACGCTGCTCGCTTCGGGCATCAGCGGCACGATCGACCTGCTCACGCGCCGTCCGTTCGATTTCAAGTCGGGCCTTTCGGGCGCAGCCGCCGTCGAAGGTTCCTATGGCGACAAGGCCAAGAAGTGGAACCCGCAGGTCAATGGCCTGCTCGCCTGGCGCAACGATGACGTCGGCTTCCTGGTTTCGGCGTCCTACGCCAAGGTCGATCTGTCGAACTCGTATTCGGGCATCCAGCGCGATTACGGCGGCCGCCTCGCCAATGAATCGATTGGCGATGCCACCGGCTACGGCGGCTTCCGCTTTGACGATCCCAATCGCGGCACCTCGATCTACAACAACGGCCTGCTCACCGGCGTGGACGTGAACGGCGATGGCGATGCCAACGATACCTATTTCTCGCCCCAGGCCCACACCGGCTGGAACCGCATCACCACACGTGAGCGCTTCGGCCTCAACGGCTCGTTCCAGGCGCACCTCAACGACAAGCTCGACCTGGTTGCCGACGGGTTCTACACCAAGCAGACGCAGTATGATCGCACCGCTGGTTTCCAGTTCCAGGCGGTGAACTGGCAGGCGGCCGATTTCGTGCCGGGCCACTCGCGCGATACCGGTGTAAAGATCAACGGCTACAACTTCAACGTCGTTGACCAGTACAACTACACGCTGCAGAACTTCGACAGCTATTCCGAAACCGGCCGAACCAAGTCTGACTCGATCAACCTCAACCTGGAACTGCGCTATAACAGCGGGCCGTTCAAGGCGACGCTGCGCGGGCTTTATGGCAAGGCGCACAAGAACTTCGACGACAGCTATTTCCAGCTGAGCCTGTCGAACGGCAAGCAGTGGTTCAACGGCGTGGGCCACTATCCGGCCGCGCTGGGCGGCGATCGCACGTTCAACCCGCTGGGCTACACCTACAACACCCTGCCCGCCTCGATCGACTATCGCGGCGAAATGCCCAATTTCACCCTGCCGAACGCGCTGGCCAGCAACCTGGGGAATCCGGCTGCCTACGGCTTCAAGACCACGTCTTCGGAAAACAACTACCGGTCGAATTCGGATCTCAAGGTGGCGCGCTTTGACGCCAGCTATGAATTTTCGCCCGATGTGTCGTTCGATTTCGGTGCGCGCTATGGCGAGCGTGGTGCAGAAGCCTATTACTTCGATCGTGCCGCGCCGTTCTATGCCGGCCAGGGCGCATCCGATCCCAACGGTTGCTACGTGAAGTGGAAGGCGTTCGACGTTCAGATGAACAGCAGCAGCTGTTCGGCGGGCGACGCCAACGGTTTCTATACCGCCGGCCTGACGCGCCTGGGCAACGACGCGACGATCTCCAAGTACCTCAAGCAGTACACCGTGCCGGCCGGGGGCGTCGGCGCGTTCTACGTGCTCGATCCGCACGCGATGGATGATGCCGCCTCGTTCCAGAACAGCTTCTATCCCGGCAACAAGGAATTCGTCATTCCGGGCCGGTCCTATTCGATCAAGCTCCACCAGAAGTCGGCCTATGGCCAGCTCAACTGGAACACCGAGATCGGTGGCATGGCGCTGCGTGCCAACGCCGGCCTGCGCGTGATCAACACCACCTTCAACGTGCGCCAGAACATCTCGGGTCCGGGGCAGCCCTATGGTCTTCCGGCTGCCGACGTGGGCGATATCTATACCCACCGTTCGTTCACCGACTGGCTGCCGGCGCTCAACGCCTCGCTCGACGTGACTGAAAAGTTCCGCGTGCGCGCCGCGTTCTCAAAGAACATGACGCTGCTTGATCTGGCGCAGTGGGGCGGTGGCCTCGATCTCAACTATGCGATCGATACCACGTTCAACCCACCGATCTTCCGCGTGTCGGGCGGCAATTCCAACGGCAACCCGATGCTCGATCCCTGGCGGTCGACCAACTATGAAGTGTCGTTCGAATATTACCTGAACCGTACCAGCCTGATCAACTTTGGCCTTTATCGCATTGATATCGCCAGCTTTGTGAAGACGGACTCGGTCAAGCGGACGGACCTGCCCGATCTTGACGGCGTGGTGCGCAGCACCGTGTTCATCAACTCGCAGGTGCAGGGTCGCGGCGGCTATCTGCAGGGCATCGAAGCCGGGGCCAAGCTTGGGTTCGATTTCCTGCCGGGCGTGCTCAGCGGCTTTGGCGTCGATCTCAACTACACGCTGTCTGATTCCAACGCCGGGGGCACCAACCTGAACGGGGCCAAGCTGCCGTTCCAGGATAACTCCAAGCACCAAGTCAACGCGGCGCTGTGGTTCGAAAAGTATGGTCTCCAGGCCCGCGTGGCGTGGAACTATCGCTCGGCCCGCGTGGAGCAGACGAACTTTGCCGGCATCGACGGCCTCACGCTGATGCAGGCCCCGACCAACTATGTCGACGCGTCGGTTTCGTATGATATCAACAAGCGTCTGACGATCTATGCCCAGGGCTCCAACCTGACCGGTGAACACGAGCGCTATTACCTCGCGTTCCCCGACCAGAAGGCCTTCAACAACATCTACGAACGCCGCTTCCTGATCGGCGCCCGTACCAAGTTCTAAGTCTATCGAACCAAAGAGGATCTTTTCACGAGCCTCCTGACTGACCCGCCGTCCAACTTCTCCCCTGGGCGGCGGGTCTTTTCGTTTCAACCACACGAGTGTTGCCATGACCGACATGCCAGCCACCCAGCACGCCAAGCCCATCCGCCAGATCGTGATCGCCGGCGGCGGCACGGCGGGCTGGATGGCTGCCTGCTATTTTTCGGGCCGGCTGGCGCGACAAGGCGTGACCATCACCGTGGTGGAATCCAGCGCGATCGGCACGGTGGGCGTGGGCGAAGCCACGGTGCCGGGCATCCGCGACTATTTCCGCGCGATCGGGGTTGAGGATATCGACGTGCTTCGTGCCACCGGCGGCACGGTGAAACTGGGCATCGAGTTTCGCGACTGGGCCCAACCCGGCAGCCGCTTCTTCCATCCGTTCGGGCTCTATGGCGTGCCCTCACGCGGGGTGCCGTTTCACCAATACTGGCTCAAGCTGCAGCATGCCGGCGAGCCGACCGACCTTGCGGCCTACAGCCTGTGCAGCGCGCTGGCGCAGCGCGGCGCGTTCATGCTGCCGCCTGACAAGCCGGTGAACGACTTGGCTGTGTTCGACTGGGCGGTACACTTCGACGCCAGCCGCTTTGCCGCGATGTTGCGCGATCGCGCGCTGGCGCAGGGCGTGCACCACATCGATGACGTGATCAACGACGTGGCGTTGGATGCGCAGACTGGCCATATCGCGCATCTGGTAACAAAGGAGCACGGCAGCGTTGCCGGCGACCTGTTCATCGACTGCACGGGCTTTCGTTCACTGCTGCTGGGCAAGGCGCTTGGCGTGGCGTGGACCGACTGGACCGATCTGTTGCCGTGCGACCGGGCGGTAGCCATTCCCTGCGCCGCCGATGCGACGCGCGATTGGCCCTATACCGTCAGCACCGCGCAAGAGGCCGGCTGGCAATGGCGCATCCCGCTGCAGCATCGCGTGGGCAATGGCTATGTCTATTCGAGCGCGATGCTGTCGGATGACGAGGCCACGGCCAAGCTGCTGTCGCGCCTGGAAGGCGAAGCCCTGGCCGAGCCCAACCTCATCCGCTTTGGCGCCGGGCATCGCCAGCGCTTCTGGGCGGGCAACTGCGTGGGCATGGGCTTGGCGGCGGGGTTCCTGGAGCCGTTGGAATCGACCAGCATCACCCTGATCCAGACGGCGATCGAACGCCTGGCGGAATTCTTTCCCGATGCTACGTTCGATCCGGCGCTGGCCGACGAATTCAACCGCGCCACCACACTGGAATACGCCCGCATCCGCGATTTCCTGATCCTGCATTACCTGGGCAACCGGCGCGTGGGCGAGCCGTTCTGGGACCGCCTGCGCGACGCCGACGTGCCCGAGATGCTGGCCCACAAGCTGCGCCTGTTCCGCGCACGGGGGCGGCTGGTGCGGTATGAATGGGAAAGCTTCCTCGATCCCAGCTGGCTGTCGATGTACGCCGGGTTCGACTGGCTGCCCCGAGCACACGATCCCATGGCCGATCACTTTACCGATGCGGAAATCAGCGAGGCGCTGCGCCGCATGCGTGAAACCGTTGCAGGTGCCGTAGCCGAGGCACGGCCCCACCGCGATTTCATTGCGCATATCGCCGGCAGCCCACCGGCCGGCCCGTTGGCCGCCTGAACCCGCGCCCGCCTGTTTGCACCAAGGATGATGCCGCCATGGATGGCCTGCGCCCGGCCAGCAGCCTTGCCGCCCTGCGGCTCAACCCTGGGCGTCTGCCGTCCACAGCACGCGCGCGGCGGGCAGCAGGAAATGGCTGAAGGGCAGGATCGCCGCGCCCACAGCGGGGGCATCTTCGGCCAGCCAGGCACGCTGGACCAGCGACAGCGCCGGAACATGCGCGCCACGCCGCTGCAGCAGCTGATTCAGCCGATCGGCCAGCGCATCGACCCAGCGCCCCGGCAACCGGCCGCCGACGAAAATCGCCGCCGGGTTGATCAGGCAGTTCACCGCGATGAGGGGATCGCACAACTCTTCGGCGGCGCCTTCCACCCAGGCAGCCATGGCACTGGCGAGACGAGGATCATCCGGGTTGCCGCGCAGATCAGCCTCGGTCAGGCCGACCGCACCAAGGGCACGGCGCACGCCCGAAAGCGAGACGAGATCCTGCACCGGGTGCGGGGCCTGTCCTTCCCGCCGCGCCAGCATGAAGCCGATTTCGCCGCTGCGGCCATTGGCACCGCGAAAATAGGCGCCATCCACGACCAGGCCACCGCCCAGTCCGGACGAAACCAGGATGTAGAAAAAGCTGGAGCAGGTCTGGCCGTGGCCCAGTTGCTGTTCACCCATCGCGGCTGCGGCAGCATCATTTTCAACGAAGATCGGCAGTTCGAACGGGCCACGGAACAGGTCGGCAATGTCGGCAGTTTCCCAGCAGGCGAAATCGGCAGGCCGGCCGGGCAGATCGACCAGACCGAAATCGTCGGGCTTTGCCACCCCCAGCCCAACAAGCCGCGCCGGCTCGACCCCGGCCTCGTCCAGCAGGCGGCGGATCGATCCGCGATAGAGCGCCTGGACATCGGCCGGCATCGGGAAGGCAATGTCCTGAGTAATGCCGGCAACCACCGCGCCGGCAAAATCCACCACGACCAGCGTAATGTGATCGCGATCGATGTTGACGCCAATGGCATAGCAGGCCGACCGGTTGATCACCAGGCGCGTGGCAGGCTGGCCGCGTCCGCCGCGCCGCTGGCCAGCATCCTCGATCAGGCCATCGGCCATCAGACGCTTGGTAATGTTGGCGATCGCCGGCGGGGTAAGCCCGGTGATGCGGGCCAGATCGATGCGGGTAAGCGGGCCGTTGACGCGGATGGCATGCAGCGTGACGCGCTGGTTGTGATCGGCCGCACGCTCAAGGTTCGTGCCCGACAGACGGATCTGATCGCTGGCCATTATGCCGCCCGCCCCTGTGGGGTTGCCGTCCGGGGCGGTTTCAACCTGTTCATCGTGCCTCGATCCCATGTGTTTCTATTGCCACGCACGGCCTGCGAAACAAATGCGAAAAGCGGGGCATTTGCGCGCAAATTTCATGCATCAGCCTGTCGGTTATGCCCGACTTTGGCACAGCCCCTCGTGAAAACCAAAAAATATTTAAACTTGTTTTAATTAAGGATGCCCGGAATGCCTGTAAATCGTTTTCGCCTATCAACTTACCTGTCGACAGCGGCTGCACTGGCCTTTGGCCTGGGCCTGTCGTGGGGTGGCGCGGCCTGCGCGCAGACTGCGCCGAGCGAGGCAGCCCTTCCCGCGGCCGCTGCCAGCGCCGTGGCCCACCCCGCGCTGTGGCCCCAGGCCCACTGGCCCTGGCGCCAGGATGCCGCGATGGAAACGCGCATCGCCGCCCTGATCAAGCGGATGACGCTGGAGGAGAAGGTTGGCCAGATCCTTCAAGCCGATCTTTCCACCGTCACACCCGACGACGTACACCGCTATCACCTGGGATCGGTGCTCAATGGCGGCAATGCCGGGCCGGGCGGCAACGACTATGCCCCGGCGCCCGAATGGCTCAAGCTGGCGGACGCGTTCTATGATGCCTCCGTCGACAAGCGCGATGGCGGCGTGGCCATCCCGGTAATGTGGGGCACCGATGCCGTGCACGGGCACAGCAACATCGTCGGCGCCACGCTGTTTCCCCACAATTCCGCGCTGGGCGCCACGCACGATCCCGCGTTGCTGCAACGCATCGCCGCGGTGACCGCCACCGAAGTGCGCGTGACCGGCATCGACTGGACCTTTGCCCCGACCATCACCGTGCCGCAGGACACCCGCTGGGGCCGCGCCTTTGAAGGCTATTCCGAAGATCCGGCGTTGGTGGCCAGCTATACCCGGCCGTTCATCGAAGGGCTGCAGGGCAAGCCCAATTCCGGCCCGCTGCTGGCCGGGCCGCATGTGATCGCCACGGCCAAGCATTTCCTGGCCGATGGGGGCACGTTCGAAGGGCGCGACCAGGGCGACGCCGTGATCGACGAAGCGACGCTGATCAAGGTGCATGCCCAGCCCTATGTCAGCGCGATCGACGCCGGCGTGCTGTCGATCATGGCCAGCTTTTCCAGTTGGCACGGCGTTAAGATGACCGGCAACAAGAGCCTGCTGACCGACGTGCTCAAGAAGCGCATGGGCTTTGCCGGCCTGGTGGTGAGCGACTGGAACGCGCATGGCCAGGTGGCCGGGTGCAGCAACGCCTCGTGCCCGCAGGCGGTCAACGCCGGGATCGACATGCTCATGGCGCCCGATAGCTGGAAGGCGCTCTATCACAGCCTCATAGCGCAAGTGCAGGATGGCACGGTGCCGATGGCGCGACTGGACGAGGCCGTGGGCGCGGTGCTGCGCGTCAAGATGCGCGCTGGTCTGTTTGGCGCCGGGCGCCCGTCTTCCCGCCCCTATGCCGGGCAGTTCGATCTGCTGGGCAGCGCCCCCCACCGCGCCGTGGCGCGCCAGGCAGTGCAGGAATCGCTGGTGCTGCTCAAGAACGAAGGCGGTCTTTTGCCGCTGTCGCCCAAGGCGCGCATTCTGGTGGCCGGTGATGGCGCCAACGACATTGCCCGGCAATCGGGCGGGTGGACGCTTTCGTGGCAAGGCACCGGGCTTGATCCCAAGCTGTTCCCCGGCGCCACCACGCTGTGGCAGGGCATCGATACAGCAGTGCGCGCGGCAGGCGGGCAGGCCACGCTTTCGCCCGATGGCAGCTTTGCCGGGCAAAAGCCCGACGCGGCGATCGTGGTCTTTGGCGAGACGCCCTATGCCGAATTCCAGGGCGACCTGCGCAGCCTGCAACTCAAGCCCGATCTGCGCGCGCCGCTGGAAACGATGCGCAAGCTCAAGGCCGCTGGGGTTCCCGTGGTTGCGCTGATGCTGACCGGCCGGCCGCTCTATACCAACCCGTTCCTCAACCTGGCAGATGCCTTTGTCGTGGCGTGGTTGCCGGGGTCGGAAGGCGAAGGCGTGGCCGATGTGCTGCTGCGCGGCAGCGATGGCAGCGTGGCCCACGATTTCACCGGGCGCTTGCCGTTCCGCTGGCCGATGACCGCAGTGCCCGGCGGAGCAACGCTTTATCCGCTGGGCCATGGGCTGTCGCTTAAAACTCCCGCGCCGCGCTGGGTGGCCCTGCCCGAGCAATCGGGCGTTGACGACAGCGCGGGCAGCACCACCGAGTATTTCCAGAAAGGCGTGCCAACGCCAGGCTGGTCGCTGGAAATCCAGAACGCCGGCACCGGCGGGGTGACGCGGATCACCAGCGTGCCCGCCACGGTGGCCGATAGCGGCGTGGCCATCACCGCCAGCGATTACCAGGTGCAGGAAGGGGCGCGGACCTTTGCCTTTTCCGGCAGGAAGGGCACCGCGGCGCTGGCGCTCACCACCCACGCCCCGGCAGACCTCTCGCGCGAGACCAACGGCGAGATGATGCTGGTGACCACGATCCGCGTGGATGCGGCGCCCACCGCGCCGGTTACCCTGGCGATCGACAGCGCCGGAAAGGCCACCAGCCTGTCGCTGGGCAAGCTCGACATGCTGCCGCGCGGCACCTGGACGACGCTGGGCATTCCGCTGCAGTGCCTGCGCACGGCAGGGGCGCGGATGGATGCGGTCGACGCGCCGCTGATCCTGTCAACCGGCGGGGCGATGACGATCAGCCTGGCCCGGGTGAAGCTGGGGATGGATGCGCAAGTGCGGCTGCCCTGCGCCACGCATTGATCGCCGCGCCAAGCCCTGCTGGCGCATGACGCGGGCCGGGACGATTCCCGGCCCGCGCCCATGCACGGTCAGTGCGAAAGCCGCGCGGCCAGTTCCTCGAGATCGACGCCGCGCGTTTCGGGGAAGAAGCGCCAGACCACCACCGCCTGCACCGCCATGGCCAGGGCAAAGACCACGAAAGGCAGGCTCTGGGTGAACTGCGCGACCACCGGGAAGGCAAAGCTGATCGCGGCGTTGAGCACCCAATGCGTGGTGCTGCCCAGCGCCTGGCCGCGTGCGCGCACCGGCGTGGGAAAAATTTCCGACAGATAGACCCAGATCACCGCCCCTTGGGAAAACGCAAAGGCAGCGATGAACAGCACGAGCAAAGGCAACAGGAACTGCGCGCCGCTGCCCGTGGCATAGATCGCCGCCACGCCCGCCAGCGCCAGCGTGGTGCCGATCGCGCCGGTGAGCAGCAGCGGGCGACGGCCCACGCGATCGATCACCGTCATTGCCACCATGGTGGCAACGAGGTTGGTCAATCCGATGGCGACCGCCTGAAGATCGGCGGATACACCGGTGAAGCCGGCCGCAGCGAAAATGTCGTTGAGGTAATAGAGAATGGCATTGATGCCGGAAAGCTGGTTGAACGCGGCAATCGCGATCGCCAGCAGGATCGGCCGGCGATGGCGCCGCCAATCGAGGCGTGCATCGGATTGATCGGTGCTGGCCAGCGCCATGGCATCGAGGCCAAGCCGGTCTGCCGCCACCCGTGCCTGCGCCCCACGCCCCTTGCTCGCCAGCCAGCGCGGACTTTCGGGAATGCCGGGCAGCATCACCGCAAAGAACAGCGCCGGCAGGGCCGCAATGCCAAGCTTGGCCCGCCAGGCGATGTCAGCCGGAAGCGCCAGCGCCAGCAGCCAGTTGCTGCAATAGGCCAGCAGGATGCCGGCAACAATGTTGAACTGGAACATCGCCACCAGCCGGCCACGCCGGGCCGCGGCGCTGACTTCGGAGATATAGACCGGCGCCAGCACCGACGAGCCGCCGATGGCAAGGCCGCCCAGAAAGCGAAAGGCCACAAACAGCGCCATCCCGCCCGCCAGGGCAGAACCGATCGCCGAAACGAGATAAGCGACACCGATCCAGGTCAACACCCGGCGGCTGCCCAGGCGATCACCCAGCCCCCCGGCCACACTGGCCCCCACCAAGGTACCCCACAGCGCGGCAGAAACGGCAATGCCCAGCCCTGTGGCGGAAAGTGCGAAATGCTGGCGCAACGCCTCGGTCACGCCGGAAATCACCGCCGTGTCGAACCCGAACAGCAGCCCGGCCAGGCTGGCCGCGACGGCTGCACTCACGGCCGCCTTCGGCATCGGTTGCAGAGCCCCTTCCCCCGGGCCGCTACCGCCCTCGAAATTCGCATGCATCGCGCTCTCCCAATCATTAATTCAATTTGACTTATTAATTCGGTTTGCGTCAGAAAGGAACCGACGATGATGGGCTGGCGACCGCGACGACGGGCCATCTCATACACTGGTGCCAACACCCGGCCAAGCGGGTGACGCGCCGACCAGGAGAGGGATTTTCGATGCGTTTTGCCACAAGCCTGCTTGCTGCCACGATTCTGGGTGGAATGCTGGCCCCGGTCGCGGGTGCTGCGCCTGTGACCAACGGCGGCCCGTGGAATGCTGCCCTGATGCAAGGCGGCATCGGCATCACCCGCGAGGTGCCGACTACGGCTGCGGTGCTGGCCCCGCATGCCCCCACGGCCCTGGCCGCCTGGGTGCGCCCGCAGGCCATACAAAGCGGCACTGTGGTGCTGCTGTCGCTGGGCGATCCGGCAACGGCCTGCCGCTGCCTGGCCCTGATCGATGGCAAGCCGGCGCTGCGGATCGGATCGGCGATGATCGTGGCGCCCCGTGCGATTGTCGCCGGGCGGTTCAGCCATGTGGCCGCCAGCTGGGATGGTGAACGCGCCACGCTCTATGTCGATGGGCAGGAAGTGGCGCGCGGCGGCTTGGCCGATGCGGGTGCCTTGGCGCCCCGCCTGGCCGTCGCCCCCGCCATGCCCGGCGCGCCGCACTTTGGCGGCGACCTGGTCGACGCCCGGATCGAGGATGGTGCGCTACCGCTGCCCGCCGTGCAGGCGCTGTTTGCCGCACGGCCCGATTTCGATCTGGTGCAAATGTGGCACGTGGGGGTTGGCTGGGAATTCCAGAAGACCGCCAACACCGGCTATTGGCGCCAGCAGGATCCCTGGACACTGCCCCAGGCCAAGGGCGGCTTCTCCGCACCGGTGGCCAAGCCCGTGCCGGCTGCCGCCGTGGTTCAGCCGCTGGCCAATGGCGTGTGGCGGATCAACGGCTGGCAACTGGCTGGCGCGCCCGATGTGCCGGGTGCCGATGGGGCCACGCTTTCGCGCCCCGGCACGCCCAAGGGCCAATGGCGCGCAGCGACCGTGCCGGGCACGGTGCTGACCACGCTGGTCGATCGCGGGGTCTATCCCGATCCCTATTACGGGCTCAACAACCTGCGCATTCCCGAAAGCCTGGCGCGGCAGGATTGGTGGTATCGCACCAGCTTCACCGTGCCGGCGGATGCGGCGGGCAAGCGCCTGGCGCTGCGCTTCAACGGCATCAACTATGCCGCCGAAATCTGGGTGAACGGGCAGAATCTGGGGCAGACCAAGGGCGCCTTTGCCCGCGGCGAATTCACGCTGGTGCCGGTGGCCGGCGAAAACGTGATCGCCGTGCGGGTTTCGCCGCCGCCGCATCCGGGCATTCCGCACGAGCAGTCGATCGCCGCCGGCGTGGGTGAAAACGGTGGCCAGTTGGCGATCGATGGCCCCACGTTCGTGGCCACCGAAGGGTGGGACTGGATTCCGGGCATTCGCGATCGTGACACCGGGCTGTGGCAGGAAGTGCAGTTGCGCGCACGCGGCGATGTGCGCCTGCTCGACAGCCAGGTGGTGACCGACCTGCCCCTGCCCCGCACCGACAGCGCTGACGTGCTGATTACCGTGCCCCTGCGCAACGATGGCACGACACCGCGCACGGTGACGGTGCGCGCCGCGTTTGACGATGTCAGCGTCGAACGCAGCGTCACGCTTGCCCCCGGTGAAGGCGAAGTGCGCTTTACCCCCGCCGATTTCCCGCAACTGCGCATCAAGAACCCGCGCCTGTGGTGGCCCAACGGCTATGGCGAGCAGGCCTTGCACCCGCTGCATATCACCGCCACGGTCGATGGCGCGGTGTCTGACCGTGCCGAGACGCGCTTTGGCATTCGCGAGGTTTCCTATGACCTTTCGCTGATGGATCATGCCGGCGCGCTGCGCCGGGTCAACGTGCAACCCACCGATGGGCGCCTTGCCGGCACCAAGCTGATCGACGTGCGCCACGAGGCGATCAAGGAAACCCCGCGCGGCTGGGTGGAATCGCTCACGCCGGCCGGCGAAACCTCGTCCGGTGTGCAAGCGCTGGGCGCGGCCGACACGCTGCCCGAACCGCATCTGACGATCCGCGTCAACGGCGTGAAGATCGCCGCGCGCGGCGGCAGCTGGGGCATGGACGATGCGATGAAGCGCGTTTCGCGCGAACGGCTGGAGCCGGCCTTCCGCCTGCACAAGGAAGCCCACCTCAACATCATCCGCAACTGGATGGGCACCAGCACCGAGCCGGAATTCTATGACCTGGCCGATGAGTACGGCATGATGGTGCTCAACGATTTCTGGCAATCGACCCAGAATTTCCAGGTGGAGCCGCAAGACCCACAGCTGTTCCTGGCCAATGCCGAAGACGTGGTGAAGCGCTATCGCAACCACCCCTCGATCATCATCTGGTTCGGCCGCAACGAAGGGGTGCCCTATCCCACGCTGAACGAAGGGCTGGACGACCTGCTGTTCAAGCTGGACGGCACCCGCTGGTACACCGGCAGCTCCAACACCGTGAACCTGCAGGGATCGGGCCCCTACAACTATCGCCAGCCGCAGGGCTATTTCACCGATCTGGCCACCGGCTTTTCGGTTGAAACCGGCACGCCCTCGCTGGCTACGGCAGCCGCGATCGCGCAATATGTGCCCGAGGCCGATCGTTGGCCGCTGAGCGATACGCTGGCCTATCACGACTGGCATTTTTCAGGGAACGGCGACACCAAGACGTTCATGGAAAGCCTGAACCGCCGGTTCGGCACGGCCACCAGCTTTGCCGATTTCGAGCGCAAGGCGCAGATGATGAACCTGGAAACCCACCAGGCCATGATCGAGGGTTTCCTGGGCCATCTCTGGACCAAGAACAGCGGGCGCCTGTTCTGGATGACCCATCCGTCCTGGCCATCGAACGCCTGGCAAATCTACAGCTCTGACTTTGACACCCACGCCGCCTATTACGGCGCGCAGCGTGCCGCCCGGCCGCTGCACGCGCAGCTCAACCTGCCCGACAATGCGCTGGTGCTAGTCAACACCACGCAGGACGATGCCAGGGGACTGACGGTGACCAGCACGGTGACAGACCTGGCCGGCAAGGTGCTGTTCACGCGGCGCGACCGTGCCGACGCGCTGGCCAACCGCGATACCACGCTCAAACCCCTGCCGCTCGACACGATCTTTGCGTCGGCGCCGATGGTGCTCGTCAGCCTCAAGATCACCGATCGTGCCGGCAAGGCGGTCAGCGACACGGTCTATTGGCGCGGCAAGGACGAGGATGCCTATCGCGCGCTCAATGCCATGGGCGCCGCGCCGCTCGCGATCAAGACCGGCGCCCCGCAGGACAGCGGCAGCGAACGGGAAATGGCCATCACGCTGACCAACAGCAGCAGCACGCCGGCTCTCAACACCCGCGCCACGCTGGTGGATGCGGCTGGCAAGCGCATCCTGCCGGCCTATTACAGCGACAACTATGTTGCGGTCATGCCGGGCGAAAGCCGCACCATCACGGTGCGTTGGCCGGCCAGCGCCGGCACGGCGGCGGCGGTGACGCTGGAAGGGTGGAACGTGCCGGCCGCGCAACAGGGTCTGTCGCAGTAATGCGGCTGCGGCATGGCCTGGCCGCGCTGGCGCTGGCTGCTTCCCCGGCATGGGCAGCGCCCGGCGCCGGGCACCCTGTCGCGCTGACGCAAAGCGGGCCGGTGGTCGGCACGGCCGATGCCGATGGCGTGACGCGCTTTCGCGCCGTGCCCTATGCCGCACCGCCACTAGGCCCGCTGCGCTGGCAACCGCCGCAGCCGGCGCCGGCGTGGCAGACCCCGCGCGACGCCACCGCGCCAGGCGCAACATGCCTGCAAAACGATTACGGCTGGAACCACGCCGACTATGTGCGCGGCAACGAGGATTGCCTCACGCTCGATATCGCCAGCCCGGCGCTGGCGGGCAAGCGCCCCGTCATGGTGTGGATCCATGGCGGCAGCAACCGCGCGGGATCGGCCGGGGGCACGGTGTTGAGCGACCTGGCGCGCCACGGCGTGATACTGGTGGCCATCCAGTACCGGCTTGGCATCTTTGGCTTTCTGCCGCACCGCGCGCTGGCGGCAGAGCGCGATGGCAAGACCGGCAACTATGGCCTGATGGACCAGATCGCCGCGCTGCGCTGGATCAAGGCCAATATTGCCCGCTTTGGCGGCGATCCCACTCGGATCATGATCTTTGGCGAAAGCGCCGGCGCCGAAGACGTGGGCTATCTCCTTGCCAGCCCGCAAACGCCCGGCCTGTTCCAGGCCGCCGCCTTGCAAAGCGGCACCCCTGGCTTTGGCCTGCCGCCGCGCCCGTTGGCCGAGGCGCTGCGCCTGGGTGACCAGCTCGACGCCCAACTGGGCACTGATGGCAGCGCCGCGCCGCTGCGCGCGGCATCGCCGCATGCCCTGCTCGATGCAGACAAGGCGCTGCACGACAGCGCGCTGGAAAGCGACGATTTCATGTGGCTGCGCGCCACAGTGGATGGCGCCGTGCTTCCAGCCGCACCCGAAGCCCTGATGGCCAGTGCCCCGCCCCGGCCCGTGATCATGGGTTCCAATCGCGCGGAATTTGGCCTGCCCGGTGGCCGCCCGCATCGCGATGCCAACGTGGCCATGGCCTTTGGCCCCAATGAAGCGCAGGCGCGCGCATTCTATCGGCTGGATCAACCCGATCCGCCCGAAGACCCACGCCTGGGCAGCCGCGATTTGCAGATCGCCACCGACATTCTGTTCCGCTGCCCCACCGGGCGCATGGCCGATCTCCTGGCCGCGCATGGCTGGCCGGTGTGGCGGTACGAATTCGATATCGGGCCAGGTGGCGCGCGCAGCTTCCACGGCGCGGACATCGGCTATATCCACAATGCCACGCCGCTGGCCGATGGCAGCACGCTGCAAGCCCACTGGATCGCACTGGCGCAACATGGCGCGCCACTCGCGGGATGGCCAGCCTATGCGCCAAAGCGCACCCATCTTGTCATCAGCCCGCAAGGCGTCAGCACTGGCGAGGCGCTGGCCGACCTTCCCTGCCGTTGGAGCCGCTATCTGTGACCATTCCTGCCAATCGCCGCCGCTTCCTGGGTTTGATCGCAACGGCGCCGCTGGGTGTCGCTGGCGCCAGCACCGCCGCCCGCGCGGCGCAAGCCGTGGCACCCGTTTCCCCCACCCCTGTGCCACCCCCTGCCGCCGTGGCATTGACCGATGACGAGCGGCGGCGGCTGACCGATTTTCCCTGGCTCGCCCGCTATGCTGAAGACAATGCACGCATCACCGCCGCCGCCACGCCGGTCAAGCTGGTCTTCATGGGCGACAGCATCACGCAGGGCTGGCCCGACAAGCACCCCGCCTTCTTTGCGGCAGAGGGCCGCGTGTGCCGGGGAATCAGCGGCCAGACCACGCCGCAGATGGTGCTGCGCATGATGGCCGACGTCATCGCGCTCAAGCCCCGCGCGGTGCACATCATGGCCGGTACGAACGACATTGCCGGCAACACCGGCCCAATGACCCTGCAGCAGACGCAGGACAACCTCGCGGCGATGGCCATGCTCGCCAAGGCCAGCGGCATTGCCGTGCTGCTGGCCTCGGTGCCACCGGCTGCACGGTATTATTGGCGCCCGGGCCTGGATACGGTGACCCCGATTGCGGCGATCAACCAGTGGCTGGCCAGCTATGCCGCCACGCACGGGCACACCTTTGTCGATTACCACGGCGCGATGCAGGATGGCGCGGGCGGCATGCGGCCGGGCCTCGCCTATGACGGCGTGCACCCGACCGAGGCCGGCTATGCCGTGATGGAGCAGGTGCTCTCGCCCATTCTGGCAGCGAAAGGCTTTAGCTGACCCGCGCGGCTGCCACGGTTTGCTGGATGAAAGACAGCTTGGCGATGATCGCGTCAGACAAGTGGAAGGGATAGAGGTCGGCCTGCCCCATCGCCCGGTTCACCGCGTTCATGGCAAAGGACACCGGCGCCATTTCCGCCGCCAGCGCGGCGGCATCGGCGCGATAGGGATCGAACTCCACCGCCACCTGGCCGTCGCCATCATGCCCGCCAAACGCCGTGAGCGACAGGTCAAAGCCCCGCGCCGTTGCCAGCACATCGACGATGTGCAGGTAGTGGGCAAAGGTTTCGGCAAAATCCTCCCACGGGTGGCTGGTGGCATAGGCGCTGACGAAGTCCTCGGTCCACGGCTGCGCGCCACCGCCATAGTGCGCGGCGAGCGCGGCACCGTAATCGGCGCGTTCGTCTCCGAACAGGGCGCGGCAGGCCTCCAGTGTCGCGGGATCGGTCGCGACCAGGCGAGACCAGAAATGGTGCCCCACCTCGTGCCGGAAATGGCCGAGCAAAGTGCGATAGGGCTCTCCCATGTCGAGGCGGACCTGCTCGCGATGCGCATCGTCGGCCTCGGCCACGTTCAACGTGATCAGGCCCTCGTCATGGCCGGTGATGATCTTTGGGGCACTGCCCGCAGCGCCAGGCTCGCCATAGAGGAAATCGAAAGCCAGCCCCTGCCGTTCCGGCGTTTCCTCTGCCTTGGTCTCCAGCGGCAGGCCAAGGCGGATCAGCGTGTGGAACAGGCGGCGCTTGGCCTCTTCCACCTTGGCCCACAGCGGCGGCACGGCGGGATCGGCCAGATCGGGAATGGTGCGGTTGTGCCGGCAGGCACGGCACATGCCGCCCGGCGCATCGCGCGTGGTCAGCCAGTTGCAGATGCCGAAATCGTTGTTGTTGGCGCAGACCACCAGATCGGCCGAAGTCTCGGTGCGATCCTTCCACGTGGTGCCCTCTTCCGCCAGATAGCGAAAGCGGTCGATCGCAGGGTCATAACCCAGCGTTGCGGTGCAGGCAGGGCAGACCCGCACTTCGAAGTGATTCAGGCGCAGGCATTGAGGGCAGGCAAACGGGCGCATCGTTGGCTCCGGGCTTGGCGGGGAGTGACAGGCGGCTTGCCTTGCCAGCACTACGCCGCGTACCTGCCCTGGTTCCAAGGGCCCGCCGATCTTGCCGGCGCAGCGCGGTTGCGATGGCGCGTAGCTTTGGGCACAAGGCCGCTGCGATGAAGAAGAAACGCCGCTATCTCACTGCCACGATGCCCGATGGCTACGTCAAGACGATCGGCCCGACCACCGACAGCTTTACCCATTACTGGCGGATCGTGGCGGAGCTGGAAAACGGCAAGACCGAGGTATTCTGGGGCCACACCCGATCCTTGGCCGAGGCGCGCCGCAAGGAGGCCCCGACGCGCGAGGCAGCACGCATGCGCGGCTGGAAAAGCCACAGGTTCGAGATAGCCGAACTGGTGGAAACACCAGCCTGAACGGCCACGCTGGCGCAGCGCTCATTCAAACTGCTCCTGATCGGATGATGTTCGCGGTCGAATGATCCGAAATTGACATTCCTTTACAAGCGCGGGCCGGGCCGATGTGCGATGGCAATCGGAGGGGATGGATCGGGGTATCGGTAGTGTCTACAAGCATGCACAGCACGGATTGGCACGGCACGGATTGGCGTAGCACAGGGTGGGCACACGCCCGCGCGGACGAAGCCCAGGCATCGCGCGCGAAAGCACCCAATGGCCGAAAGCTGGCCTATATTGTCGCGCTCAACACTGCGCTGTGGGGCGCCATGCTGGTTGCAGCCTGGCTCGTGACGCACGGCTGACGCAACGCGACAACAACCGCCTGTTATCGGTACACGGGATCAAAGCGCTGGTTTGCCAGATGTTTGCGTAACAGGCTATGACAAGGACATAGCGTGAACCAGTGCCGCACCACCACGACGCAAACCGGAATTGAGAAAACAGCTAAGGTCGGGGTTCGGGCAAGGTGACAATGACCTGAAGTGTCTGGATCGGGAGCATCCAGAACACCACCTCGCTTACCAGGCCTAAAGCACCCCAGACGAATTTGCGCGCGCGAAAATCAGCGATGGCTTTCGCCAAGCAGTATGCACTGGCGCCTAAAATCGCAATGCCCCATATCATCGAAGTCAACATGCTCTTGACGTAACACGCCTTGCCGTGACCAGTAATGTGTCAACCCTGGACCCAATGCTGTGGCACTACTTCTGCCTGGAGAGATTATGCTACCTTCGCCGCTTCGCAAATTCAGGCCTACAGCTATCACGGTATCATCGCGGCGATGATATAGTTTGCCAGATCCCGCTGTGCCGGCGCGAGCCGCACCGCCAGCACGGTGGCGTTGTTGTCAGCATCCATCCACACCAGCCCCCTGATAGGGTCCGCCGATGGACGCAGGCGCGTCATGGTGCCAAGGCCTTCGCGGTGGCCGGGGGTTTCGAACGTCACATAATCCCGGTTTACCCGCTGGATGCGATCATACGGATAGGGGCCGAAAGGGAACTGGCGACGCGGCGCGATACCCTCCGCTATGACGGATTCCACGAAAGCCTTGCGATCGAGAAACAGGCGGGCCGCAATGCGCGCCGCTTCGAACCGGCCAGACGTATCGCCCAGCGAGATGCTGACCTGGATGGCGGGCCCGATCAGTTTGGCCGAAAATGGATCGGCGCCAAGCCCCGTGGGCGAAAGCATCAGCACGGAACCGTTGGAACCATAGAGTTCAAAGCAGCGCCAACCGCGCGGTGCCAGAACGCCGCCGGTGGTATTGCTGGCATACCAGGCCAGCCGTGGTGCCAGTTGCGCCGGCACTTTAGGGGCATGGTCATCATTCCTTGGTGCCGCCAGCGGGCCGGTTTGCCCGTCTGACCGGCAGCCCACGAAGGGCACGGGCAAGTCTTTAGCCCAGGCCGGCGTGCTTGCAGCCGCAATCGCCATCGCCAGCATGATCGCCAACCGCATGCACGCCTCCCCTTTGTGGGAACTGGCCCTAAGGCGACCAAAGCTAACACCAGGCATGAGCCGGGGTCCAGCCGCTCAATCCTTGATCGGCAGCGCCAGCGTGAACGTGGTGCCCTTGCCCGGCTCGGTCTCGCACGAAATCACACCGTGGTGGCGCACCATCACGGTGTGTACGAAGCTGAGGCCAAGACCCGCGCCGCTGGTCTTGGGCCCCAGCCCCACCGGGCCACGGGCAAATCGTTCGAACATGCGCGCGCGCAGGTCTTCGTCCATGCCGCAGCCCTGATCGGCGATCGTGCACAGACCCCAGGCGCTGCCATCGGCACGGACCTGGCGCGTCAGCGTGCAGGTGATGGTGGTGCCATCGGGACTGTATTTGATGGCATTGCCGATAACGTTGCCCAGCGCGCGCGTCAGCAGGGATCGCTCCCCCATCACCAGCATCTGCTCCTCGCCATGGGTAACGATCTCGATCGCCTTGGCGCGCGATTGCGGCCAGAGATCATCGATCGCGTCGATCAGCATGTCACCCAACTCGACCTCTTCCAGCGTATACTCAAGGTATTCCGCGCGGGCGAGTTGCACGAAACCATCGGCCAGGCGCAGTGTGCGCTCGGCATAGTGGCGGATGGCACTGGCTTCTACCGGAGCGATGCGATCGGCCGGCGCGGTTTCCAGCACCGCCAGGATGGAGGCCTGGGGCGAGCGCATGTCGTGTGTCAGGAGTTGCACCACGTCGTCACGCTGGCGCTGCGCGGCCTTGGACTCGCTGATGTCGACAAACCGGATGATCCAGCCGGCACGCTGGCCATCGGCCTGCGTCTGTGGGGCCATGCCCACCAGGTAGAAATGCGCCTGATCGCGCTGTACTTCGTGTGTCGCAGGCTCTTCCGCTTCCGGCGGGAATGGCACCGGGTTGCCGCTGCCAACCAGGCGGACCGCCGATAGCAGGGCCTGGGCCTGGGTAGCGCCGGGAATAATCGGATGCCCAAAGGTGGTGAACAGGCGATGGGCGGCGGCGTTGGCCATCACGATGCGGCCGGGCAGATCGGCCACCAGGGTGGCGTCGGGCAACTGGTCCAGGCGATCGGCCACGAAGTGCTGCATCTCGCGGTTGCGGGCGATGGCCGCATGCAACAGCGCGATCGTGCCGGCGACACCGTGCTTGACCGACCCCACCAAGGCCACGCGGGGCAGTATCGATGGCTCTTGCTCAAGCCGCAACAACTGCACGCGCATGAACTGCTCGATCACGGCAAGCTGTCGCCAGCCCCACAGGGGATAGGCGACGGCAAGCCCGGCGAGCGCCGCCCCGGGCGGCAACCACAAGCGCCACACCAAGAGGCACAGCGCCGCGATCGCGACCACCACGCCAGCGCAAAGAGCAAAGACCACCATGGCCGGCATCCGTCGCCATGGACCCAGGCCGATCATCAGCACCCAAAGTGGCATCAGTCCCAGGCCAAGCCGCGCCGGCATGCCGGCCGGGCGGATCATCGTGCGGCTGATCAGGCCGTTCACCAGATTGGCTTCGATTTCCAGGCCAGACATGACACTGCCGGTGGGTGTGGGATAGCGGCTGCCGAGCCCCGTGGCAGTGGCGCCGACCAGAACCACGCGATCCCGCAGCAGTTCGGGCGGTACTTGCCCGGCAAGCACGGCCGCGGCCGAAACACCCGGCCAGTGCCCGCCGCCAGCGCCGAACGGAATCAAGCGCGCGCCGACCGGCATCGCAAGATGATCAGCGGGTATTGCCGGACTGGTGGCAGCCAACGCGGCCAGGGCCATGAGGTGCTGCGCCGGCCCGGCGGCAACCGTGGCAGACCGCACAACGCCATCGGCGTCAGGATCGATCGTGGCATAGCCGATGCCGCTTGCGGCCTGACGCACGGGCGCGATCGGCAGCACAGGAGCCGCGGCCACACCGGAAAGGCCGGGCGCGGGCGGCACCATCGGCAGAAAGATCGGCCGGGCCGCAGCGATCGAGCCGGCCAGCAGCGCATCGACGGCCGGATCGCCTGGTTCGGTAAACAGCACGTCATAGGCAATTGCACGCGGCTGCCCCGCCGTGATCCGGTCGATCAGCGCGGCATGGATGCCCCGGTTCCAGGGCCAACGTCCCAGCCGCGCAATACTTTCATCGTCGATTTCAACCATCAGCACCGACTGCCCCGGCGCCGGTGCGCCCAGTTGCAGCAGGCGATCGTAGAATGCATTGTCGAGCCGCAGCATCGTGCGGTCGGCGGTCAGCACGATGACCAGCACGCTTGCCGCCAGCAGGATCAGCCACCACTGCGTGCGCAGTTTCAGCTGATGGCCCAGGCTCACCAGGATGCCTCGATCCGCACGCCCTGATAATCGGTCCAGCGCGACACGGTATGCCCGTCGATGATCTCGTCCATCAGCACGCGCCAGCGATAGCGGCCGGGGGCCAGAGCGAGACCGACCAAGGCGTGGCTGGAAAGACCGGCTCGGTCGATCGTCGGACGGTCTTCGCGGCCTGGCTTGGCCAACTGGAAGCGGAAGGTGGCGCGGCTTTCATGCGCCGGGTCCCAGTGGAACACATACTGGCGCACCGGGCCATTCCAGCTTTCTTCCACCGACAGGCGCAGGCTGTTTTCCAGCCGCCGCTCGAATTCGGCGAGGGCCGGCTTGCCTTCCAGCCCATGGCCATCGATCGCGGTAGCGCGGACGAAATAGCGTCCATCGGGCAGACCCGCCAATTGCGCCGAAGATCCGGCCACGACGGTTTCATCCAGCACTTTGAGGAACTGGGCATCGGCCGCCAGTTGCAGGTGATAGGCCCGCGCGCCCGGCAAGGCCTGCCAGGAAAAGCGCAGATCCGCTCCGGTTTGCGGGGCTGCCGCATCAGCCAGCAGCGGCGGCGGCAACAGCGCGATCGGCTCATCCAGATCGCTCGCGGAACCAAAGCCGGCAGGCAGCACCTGCGCGCTGCGCCCCTGGGGATCGAACCCGACCTTACCTTCCAGCACCTCGCTCGTCGCACGGTGCGCATCGGCGTCGTAGCTCATGCGGAAACGGGTGCCGCGCACCGAGGTGACGGCGCCGGGCGTGGCGAACTGAAACGTGCTGGCCGGATCGGTCATCGGCGTGACGGCGGCGCTCGCCCGGCCCCGCTCGATCGCGAACAGGCGCTCCACATGCCGATCCAGCACCACCTTGCGCAGGCGGCGCACCCGCACGGCCGATTGCGATGGCAGCGCGATGCTCGTGTCATCGGGCAGCGTGACGGTGACAAACGAGCGCTGCCCGGTTTCGAGCAGCATGCCCTCGGTCACTGGCATGCCATTGGCCGCCGGCCGGCCATCGATGCGCACCGCGCCGCGCCAGCTCAACACCGTGCCGCGCACCGCTTCCTGCTTGAGCAGCACGCGCGGTATCAACAGGGTCTTGCCAATGGGCAGGCGCAGCGGATCGGCTACACGGTTGAGCTGTTGGACGGAGCGATAGGTCTCGGGCCGAATCAGATAGTCGCTGGCGAGGCGGAACAGGTTGTCACCCGGCCGCACGAGGTACCGCACCATGTCACCCGGGGCGGGCGTCAACAACGCATTGTCGGGCGCTGATGCAGCGTGCGCGGCGCAAGGCGCCAGGAACGCCGCCAGCGACAGCGACTGCGCAAGGGCGAGCGCAAGGCGTGGCCGGGCCACGGCGTCAGGCAGCCAGCGCTTCAAGGCGATATCCATAGGCATAGATCGGCACCAGCTTGAAGCCATTGCCGGGCCGCAGGTTGAGCTTGGTGCGGATGTTGGAGATATGCGCATCCAGCGTGCGCGTGGGCAGATCGGGATTGCGGCCCCACAGCGCCTCGAAGATATAGGCGCGCGACAAGGCGCGGTGCATGTTGCGGAAGAGCAGGAGCGCCAGCGCAAATTCCTTGGCCGTGAGGGCAACCGGCTGCCCCTCCAGCTCCACCGTATCGGCGCGCGTGTCGAACTTGTAGGGGCCAAACTGTTCGACCATGGGGCTGGTCGAAGGATAGGCGCGGCGCACCAGGGCGTTGACCCGCGCCTTGAGCACGGCCGGCGCCACCGGCTTGATCACGTAATCGTCTGCGCCGGCAGAAAGCCCGGCCACGATGTCTTCCTCGGCCGAGCGGCTGGTGAGCATGAGTGCGGGCGGCGGCACTTCCAGGTTGCCGCGTGTCCATTCGATGATGGCAAGCCCGGTCATGCCGGGCACGTTCCAATCGAGAATCAGCAGATCGTAGGTGGTCCGATGCAGGGCGCGCGTCAGCACCTGCCCGTCGCCGAACACCTCGCAACTATGCCCCGCCTCGGCCAGGGTCATTTCCACCAACCCGGCCAAGGCCACGTCATCTTCCAAAATCGCTATGCGCACGGCGGCCCTTCTGCGCCCGCAATTCCCAGGCGACCAACCGCCTCCTTAGCAATGCCTGCGCGCAAAGCGAGATAGCGCAAAATCCCTTTGCAATGTTTTACAGCATGCCCGAAAGCTGAAGTCGGCAGACAAAGGCGATCTGGTGTTTTATCGCCCGGAATGACATCTGCCAAAACCGTCTGCACAGCGGCAGATTCATCGCTGCGGGACCGCCGTGCACAATGTTGAGGAAACGGCATGGATCGCCCGCACACGCCAACTGACGCAGCCTTTGAACCGATCGACGAGATCACTATTGTCGATGGCCGTCTGGGCGGGCTGATCGGCGCTGCACCCAATGCCTATGTGCTGTTCCAACCCGATCTGACGATCGCGGGTTGCAACGACGCTTATGTCGCAGCCGTGGGGCGCCCGCGTGAAACCTTCGTCGGCCTGCCATTGTTCGAGGCTTTTCCGGCTGATCCGGACAGCGAAAGCTACCGCCTGCTGCGCAAGTCGCTCCATCGCGTGCAGCGCGCCCATGAAACCGATCACATTGCCTTCATCCCTTATGCCGTGGGTGATCCGGGGACAGTGCCGACAATGCGCTATTGGAGCGCGACGCACGTACCGATCATGAGCGCGGACGGCAGGTTGCGCTACATCCTGCAGCACACCGCCGACATCACCGCGCTGCTGACCCAAACCGCAGATTCGGGCAGGGCCGCCATCCTCGAGGCAGGCATCCTGATGCGCGCCAACAAGGTGCAGGCCGAAATCGAGCGGATGCGCGATCTGTTCGATCAATCGCCAGGCTTCATCGCCATCCTGCGCGGGCCGGACCACGTGTTCGAAATCGCCAACGCAGCCTACAACCAGTTGATCGGGCATCGACCGCTGTTGGGCCTCCCGCTGCGCGAGGCCTTGCCCGAAGTGGTGGAACAGGGGTTTGTCGACCTGGTGGACGGTGTTTACCGCACCGGGCAGCCCTATATCGGGCGCAGCGCGCTCGTCTCGCTGCAACTGGCGCCGGGCCTTCCGCCGGAAGAACGCTATCTCGATTTCGCCTATCAGCCGCTGCGCGATGCCGCCGGCGCTGTGCACGGGGTTTTCGTGCAGGGCGTGGACGTGACCGAGCAGCAGCGCGCCGAACAGCGCATGGCCACAATCATGCGGGAAAGCGTGCACCGCATCAAGAACACGCTGGCCATGGCCCAGGCGGTGGTTTCCGCCACGCTGCGCGATGCGCATGACATGGTCACCGCACGCCGTGATATCCTGGCCCGGCTGAGCGTGCTGTCGGTAACGCAGCCGGCACTGATCGAAGGGCACTTGGCGCCGGCCGACGTGGCACTCACGGTGATGGCGGTGATGAAGCTGCATGTCGATCTGTTCGGCCGCATCACCATGGAGGGCCCCAGCGCCGAAATCGCGCCCGCTGCCGCACAGGGGCTGGCCCTGATCCTGCACGAGTTGGCGACCAACGCGATCAAGTATGGCGCGCTGTCATGCGACAGCGGCAATCTGTCTCTCACCTGGCAAACCATCCCGGCGGAAAACCGGGTCGAACTGTTGTGGCATGAAAGCGGCGGCCCAGCCGTGCGCCAGCCAGACCGCAAGGGCTTTGGCACCACCCTGATCGAACGCGCCCTGCCCCGCACCGGTGGCAACCGCGTGGACCTGTACTTTGCGCCGGCCGGCGTGCAGTGCCGGATCAGCCTGGCCCTGCGCGCCTGACGCAGCGGATGCGCCCGTCTATCTGACGCGGAACGCCACCAGGCGGGTGGCAAAGGGCGCCAGCACTGGATTGGCAAGATCAGCGCTGGCGTCGGGCTGGGTCGTCAGCAGCACGCGCCCATCGCTGGGCACGTGGCCGCCTGCCCACCCGGAAATGGCGAGGCGCTGTTGGGCAGCGCTCATGTTGAGCAAGACCAGCACGCCCTGGCCCGATCGATCGAGCCGGGCAAAAGCGACGACATCGGCGTTACCGGATTCGAGCGGAACATAGCTGCCCTCGCGCAAGGCAGACAGATCCCTGCGCAGGGTGAGCAATTGCCGGTACCAATTCAGCATCGAATGCGGATCGGCCGACTGGGCGGCCACGTTGGTGGTGGCAGCAGCCCGAGCCACGGGCAACCAGGGCGATCCGGTCGTGAAGCCGCCGTCAGCCGCGCGATCGCATCATCGTGCACCCCATCGCCGAAGGCGGCGCGCCGCGACGGCAGGGACAAAGGCCAGCGTGCAAATCACCGTTCCCGCTGCCAGCGTGATGGCAAGAGCCCGGAGATGGTGATGCAACGATATCATGCGCGCGGTCTCCGCCAAGGCAACGACAGGAACGTGCCAGCGCCGCATCTTGCCGATTGCACAGCGCTCGCCATGAAACACAGCGTGGCACGGCGCGGCAGGCTATGCAATCGGTTGCAATTCCCCGATCAGGCGAGCTCGGTATTCCGTGCGGCGCTTGGCCGGCAGGCCACGCCGGCCACGGCAGCGGGCGCCTGGTCTGCACCGCGCAGCGCAAGGATCTGCGTCCGGAAAGAGGCAAAGGCCATCTCGGCCATGCGCCGCGCCTCGGCCTCGCCCCGGATGAGATCGTGCTGCATCAGACCCAGCGACAGCATCAGCAGCATGTCGGCCATACAGACACGGGCCGATGCCACGTCATCGCCAGGCAAGAGAACTTCGATCGCGCGGAGCAGGCCGGCGTGCACGGTGTTGTGGCAGCGCTTGAAGATTTCGGCCACCTTGGGATTGCGGGCAGACTCGGCCACGATTTCCGCGATCAGCACGTTGGGGCAATCGGGATCGGGAATCAGGAAATCGTGCAACCATTGCCACACTGCCGATTCGTCACGGAGGGCAACGCCCAGCACGATATCACCACGTTCCAAGAATTCGCCGGAGTCAGACGCCACGATCTCGGCGATGATCGCTTCCTTGGACGCGAAATCGCGATAGAGCTGGCCCACGGCCACGCCCGATTCCTTGGCAATCTGAGCCACGCCGGTTGCATGAAAACCGTTTTCTATAAATAGCTTACGCGCAGCAGCGGTAATCTTTTCCCGCCGCTGTGCCGCCTTGCCCCCCGCCCTGAGGCACACTGGCGCCTGATCCGTAATCATAGCCTCTCTCTACCCAAAATTTCCTGCTTGACCACTGGCCCCCCGGCGCAGTAGCGCAAATTTGTGAGTGATCGTTCACTCTCATACACTGATCGGCAGGATTTTGCATGACATTTTTGCGACGCGTCACCCCGGCGCTGGCTTTGGCCCTTGCGGCATGCGGATCGCAACCCCCAGGCGCGGGTGGTCCCGGCGGGCCAGGCGGCGCTGCGCCTGCCGTTTCGGTGGTGGCGGTGCAGGAACAGCCCCTGCCGATCACGGCCGAATTTCCGGGCCGGACGGTGGCCTACGAAACATCCGACGTGCGGCCCCAGGTCAACGGCCTGATCCAGTCGCGCCTGTTCACCGAGGGTGATTTCGTGCGCGCCGGCCAGCCGCTCTATCGCATCGATCCAGCGCCCTATCAGGCCCAGGTGATGAGCGCGCGGGCAGCGCTGGCCAAGGCCCGCGCCGCGATCGCCTCGACCCAGGCCCAGGCGAGCCGCTATGGCGAACTGGTCAAGATCAACGCCATCGCCCGCCAGGACTATGACAACGCGGTGAGCACCGCCGGACAGGCCCGGGCCGATGTGGCGGCACAGGAAGCTGCCCTTCGGACCGCGCAGATTGATCTCGCGCGCACGACCATCACCGCGCCGATCAGCGGGCGCATCGGCCGCTCGCTCACCACCACGGGCGGGCTGGTTTCGGCCGCACAGGCCACCGCGCTCACCACGATCCAGCGCATCGATCCGGTCTATGTGGATATTCCCCAATCCAGCGCCGACCTGCTCAAGCTGCGCCGCCAGATCATGGACGGCAAGCTGACCAAGGACGGCAAGGCCAAAGTCCAGCTGATCCTGGAAGATGGCAGCACCTATCCGCTGCAAGGCGACCTCCTGTTCACCGACGTGACCGTGGATCAGGCGACCGGTTCGCAGGTGCTGCGCGCCGTGTTCCCCAATCCGCGCAGCCTGCTGCTGCCGGGCATGTTCGTTCGCGCCCGCCTGGTGCAGGGCACGGTGCAGAATGCCATGCTGGTGCCACAACAGGCGTTGACCCGCGATGAACATGGCAATGCCGTGGTCATGGTCGTTGGCGCGCAGAACAAGGTGGAAGCGCGCCCGGTGCAGACCGGCGGCACGCAGGGTGACAAGTGGATCGTTACCGGCGGGCTGCGCAGCGGCGACAAGGTGATCGTGGAAGGTGGCATGATGCTGCAGCCGGGGATGCCGGTGAATCCGCAGCCCTGGAACCCCAACGCCCCGGCCGGCACAGCACCCGGCCAGGCACAGGGAAAGTAATCCTGCATGTCACGCTTTTTCATCGACCGGCCCATCTTCGCATGGGTCATCGCGATCGTGCTGATGCTGGCCGGCGTTCTGGCGATCCGCACGCTGCCGATCTCGCAGTTTCCGGCAATTGCCCCACCGGCGGTGTCGATCACCGCCACCTATCCCGGGGCTGACGCCGAAACCCTGGAGAAGACCACCACCCAGATCATCGAACAGCAGATGAAGGGGCTGGATCACCTGCGGTATTTCTCGTCCTCGTCCTCCGCTGCGGGCACGGTGACGATCACTCTCACGTTCGAGCAGGGCACCAACCCTGATATCGCCCAGGTGCAGGTGCAGAACAAGCTGCAGGCGGCCACCCCGCTCCTGCCGCAGGAAGTGCAGCAGCAGGGCCTGCAAGTCGCCAAGGCGACGCAGAACTTCCTGATGTTCGTTGGCCTGTATTCGGAGAGCGGCAAGCGTTCCGGCGCGGACTTGGCCGACACCCTCGTTTCCAAGCTGCAGGATCCCCTGTCGCGCGTTTCGGGCGTGGGTGACACGCAGATTTTCGGGTCGCAATACGCGATGCGCGTCTGGCTCGATCCGCTCAAGCTGAACCAGTACGCCCTGTCGGTCGCCGATGTCACGGCCGCGCTGAAAGCGCAGAACGCCCAGGTTTCGGCCGGCCAGATCGGCGCCCTGCCCGCACCGGGCACGCAGATGCTCAACGCGACCGTGGCGGTGCAATCACGCCTGTCCACGCCAGAGGAATTCTCCAAGATCCGCCTCAAGATCGGCAGCGACGGCGCCGTGGTTCGCCTGGGCGACGTTGCCCGCGTCGAGGTTGGCGCGGAAAACTACGGCTTTGAATCCAAGTGGAATGGCAAGCCTGCCGCTGGTCTCGGGATCAAGCTGGCGCCTGGCGCCAACGCGCTGGACACCGTTGACGCCATCAAGGCCCGCGTGAACGAGCTTTCCACGCAGTTCCCGTCTGACATCAAGGTCATCTACCCCTACGATACCACGCCGTTCGTCCGCCTTTCGGTGGAGCAGGTCGTGCACACCCTGGTCGAGGCCGTGGTGCTGGTGTTCCTCGTGATGTTCCTGTTCCTGCAGAACTGGCGCGCCACGCTGATCCCCACGATCGCCGTTCCGGTCGTTCTGCTGGGCACCTTTGCCGTCATGGCGGTGGCGGGCTATTCGATCAACACGCTCACGCTGTTCGGGATGGTCCTGGCCATCGGCCTCTTGGTCGACGACGCGATCGTGGTGGTCGAAAACGTCGAGCGCCTGATCGTGACCGAGCACCTCAGTCCGATCGACGCGGCGCGCAAATCGATGAACGAGATTTCCGGCGCGCTGATCGGCATCGCCATGGTGCTGGCGGCCGTGTTCCTGCCGATGGCGTTCTTCGGCGGGTCGACCGGGGTGATCTATCGCCAGTTCTCGATCACGATCGTGTCGGCCATGGCGCTTTCCGTGCTCGTCGCCCTGGTGCTGACGCCCGCGCTGTGCGCCGCCATTCTCAAGCCGCACAAGCCCAATGAGCAGGAAAGCAATGGGCCGCTGGCCCGTTTCTTCCGCTGGTTCAACGAAAAATTCGATGCCGGCCAAGAACGCTACGAACGCAGCGTGCGCTCCACCGCGCGCAACTGGAAACGTTCGATGGTGGTCTATGCCCTGATCGTGGGCGGGTTGGCGCTGTTGTTCGTGCGGCTGCCCGGCGGGTTCCTTCCCGATGAAGACCAGGGCATGGTCATCGCTCTGGTCCAAGGCCCAGCCGGCTCTACCGCCGCGCGCACGGAAAAGGGCCTCACCGTGATCCGTGACCACTTCACCAAGCAGGAAAGCGCCAACATTGCCGGCGTGTTCACGGTGAACGGTTTCAGTTTCGCGGGATCGGGCCAGAACAGCGGCCTCGCATTCGTACCGCTCAAGCCGTGGAGCGAACGTTCTGGCAAGGCCAACGCGGCCCAGTCGATCGCCGGGCGCGCCATGGGCGCGTTTGCCGCCTATCGCGACGGGCTGATCTTCGCGATCACCCCGCCCGCCGTGCAGGAACTGGGCAATGCCACCGGGTTCGACCTGCAGTTGGTGGACCAGGCCGGACTGGGGCACGCCCGGCTGCTGCAAATTCGCAACATGATGTTGGGCATGGCCATGCAGGACAAGAGCATGGTCGGCGTACGCCCCAACTCGCTCGACGATGCGCCGCAGCTCAAGGTGACGGTGGATCAGGAAAAGGCGGGCGCGCTCGGCCTCGATCTGTCCACGATCAACAGCACGATCGCCACGGCCTGGGGCGGCAGCTACGTCAACGACTTCGTCGATCGCGGCCGTGTAAAGCGGGTCTATGTCCAGGCCGATGCGCCCTATCGCATGGCGCCCGAAGACATGGACAAGCTGTTCGTGCGATCCAGCAACGGCAGCATGACGCCCTTCAGCGCCTTTTCCACGATCTCGTGGGAAAAGGGGCCGGTGCAGCTCACCCGCTACAACGGCCTGCCTTCGATGGAAATTCTCGGCGCCCCGGCACCGGGCGTCGCCACCGGCAGCGCCATGGCGGCAATGGAGGCGATCCACGCCAAGCTGCCCCCGGGCACAGCGCTGGAATGGACCGGCCTTTCCTATGAAGAACGGCTTTCGGGTGGGCAGGCGCCGGCGCTTTACGGCCTGTCGCTGCTGATCGTGTTCTTGTGCCTTGCCGCGCTGTACGAAAGCTGGTCAGTTCCGCTCTCGGTGATCATGGTTGTGCCGCTTGGCGTGATCGGCGCAGTGCTGGCAGCCACGCTGACGGGGTTGAACAACGATATCTACCTTCAGGTGGGCTTGATCACCACCATCGGGGTGTCGGCCAAGAACGCGATCCTGATCGTGGAATTTGCCGAAGAGCGCATGCGCGACGGCATGGGCGCGTTCGACGCGGCGATCAGCGCCGCCCGGCTGCGCCTGCGACCGATCCTGATGACCAGCCTTGCCTTCATCTTCGGCGTGCTGCCCCTGGCAGTGGCGACCGGGGCTGGTGCTGGCGGCCAGAATGCCATCGGTCGTGCCGTCGTGGGCGGCATGCTCTCCGCAACGGTGCTGGCGATCTTCCTTGTGCCGATGTTCTTCGTGGTGGTCTTCAACCTCTTCACGCGGCGCAAGCAGGCCGATCAAACCCACACCCAAGACGACGAGGGTGCATCCGCGCCCCAGGGAGTCTGACTGTCGTGACCAAATCCCAAACCGTGCTCGCGGCCGTGCTGCCTGCCCTGCTCTTGTCGGGCTGCAACCTGGCGCCGCGCTATGCCCGGCCGGCGCCGGCCGTGCCGCCGGCCCTGCCCCAGGGCCAAGACGTCTATCCAGCGGCTGACGCTGCCCAGACGCAAGACCTGGCCCGGATCGGCTGGCGCGAATTCTTTCGCGACGATCGCCTGCGCCAGGTGATCGAGCTGGGCCTGGCCAACAACCAGGACCTGCGCCTGGCCGTGGCCAATGTGCAGGCGGCGCGCGCGCAATATCGCTCGCAACGCGCCAACCTGTTCCCGGCGATCAGCGCCAGCGGATCGGGCACTTACACCAACACCGCGTCCTTTGCCGCCAGCGCTGGTGGCGCGGCCAGCGCGGGCCCGGCCGACATCCAGTATTTCACTGGCAACGTAGGGCTGTCTTCGTTCGAGATCGACCTATTCGGACGCCTGCGCAACCTTTCCAAGGCGGCGCAGGAGCAGTACCTGGCCAGCGAGGAAGGGCGGCGCGCCACGCGTGTCACCCTGATCGGTGAAATCGCCGCGGCCTGGCTGACGCTGGGCGCGGATCGCGATCAGTTGGCCACGTCCGAACGCACGCTAAAGGCCTATGCGCAGAGCCTGGACCTGACCAAGGCGCAGTTCCGCATCGGCGTGACCTCTGCCCTGGAAATGCAGCAGGCGGAAACCAGCTATCAATCGGCGCGCAATGACATTGCCGTGCTGCAAACCCAGGTGGCGCAGGATCTCAACGCGCTACAGCTGCTGACCGGTGCGCCTGTGCCCACCGAATTGCAACCGCAGGGGCTGGCAACCGAACCGGCAACGATCGATGCTCTTCCGGGCAATCTTGGTTCCGACGTGCTGCTGCGCCGGCCCGACGTGCTCCAGGCCGAGCACCAGTTAATCGCGCAGAACGCCAATATCGGCGCGGCGCGGGCCGCGTTCTTCCCGCGCATATCGCTTACCGCCACGATCGGCACGATCAGTTCGACGCTGAGCAACCTGTTCTCGTCGGGAACGGGAACCTACACCGTCTCGCCCTCAGCCAGCCTGCCGCTGTTCAATTTCGGGCAGAACCAGGCCAATCTCGATTATGCTAAGGCATCACGCGATGCGGCGGTGGCGACCTATCAGAAAACCATCCAGACCGCATTCCGCGAGGTTTCCGATGCGCTGGCCCAGCGCGGCACCATCGACGAACAGATGGCGGCGCAAACCGCCCGGGTTCAGGCGGCGCAGCAGGCGGCGATGCTGTCTGACGCGCGGTTCCGCGCCGGGGTGGAATCCTTCCTCACCGCCCTTGATTCACAGCGTAGCGCCTATGCCGCGCAGCAGCAGTTGGTGACCACGCGCCTGGCCCGGGCCAACAACCTGGTTACGCTCTATCGCACCTTGGGAGGCGGCCTCGATTGAATCGCTTGCCAAAGCGCCAGACCGGAATAGTATCTGTTGCATAACATATATGCGGAAGAGGTCTGGCGATGAGCGAAGGCATGCGTGACGGCGTAACCGATGCGGGCGATGAAAGCCTGATCATCCTCGAATCGCTGCTGTGTCTGATGCGGGAAAAGAATCTGCTGAGCCGCAGCGATATCGAGCTGCTGTGCGAAAAGGTGGAGCGTCGTGCCACCGGCACCAGCCGCAATCCCTTGCCGTGCAACAATGGCAGCGCGACCGAGGCTGTCAGCTACCTGCGCCGTCTTTCTGCCTATCTTGGTCAGCGCTATGGCGGCAAGCACATGCGCCGCGGCGCCGCCAACTGATCCACCAACCCGTGCCGGGCGGCAGAGTGTCCACCGCCCGGCCTGGGTTGTTTTCCTTCACGCCCTCACTGCTGGGCCCATCAACCCAGCACTTCCGCCATGTCCACCGCGCGGTGCTCACGCGCGCTGATCTCGGCCGCCGTGCCGATGGCCACGGCCATGAGCCCGTCATGGGCCGTCACCAGCACATCTCCTTCGCCCCGCACCGCGCGCGCAAACGCCGCGTGCTGGTAATAGGTCGACCCGTGGTGTGATCCGGCCGCCAGCGCGGTTTCGTCCACCGCCACGTGCCGGCGTTCCACCGCCTTTGGCCCCGGCCAGGGCACGCGCGGCGACCACACCAGGTCTCCGGGCGGGATCAACACATCCAGCCGGCCCTTGTCGCCCGTCGCGCTCATTTCTTCCTGGTGTTCGGCGCCTTCGGCAAACATGCACAGATCGAGCATCGCGCGGGTGCCGTTGGCAAAGTCCACCGTGGTAAAGCTGTTATCAATGATATCAGGGCGTGCACCCTCATAGCGCTCGTCCACGTGGTTCACGTCCATGGCGCCCGAGCAATAGACCCGCACCGGCTCGCTCTGCGTGATCAGCCGCATCAGATCGAAGAAGTGGCAGCATTTTTCGACCATGGTGCCGCCGGTCTTGGCCGAAAAGCGGTTCCAGTCGCGCACCTTGACCAGGAACGGGAAGCGGTGCTCGCGAATCGAGAGCATCTGCAGCGCGCCCACCTGGCCGGCGTGGATGGCATCGATGAACGCGGCAGCGGGCGGCATGAAGCGGTATTCCATGCCGGTCCAGAACGGCGCGCGGCGCGCGGCGGCCTGCTCCACCACCCAGCGCGCATCGGCCATGGTGGTGCACAGCGGCTTTTCACACAGGATCGCTACGTCGCTGGCCAGCAGCGGCTCCAAAACGGCGCGATGGGTAAAATTGGGCGACGCCACGACCACGGCATCGATTCCGCCCGCGGCTACCAGGCTGGCGGCATCAGCATGCACGGCCACATCCTGGCCCGCATCGCCCAGCGCGGCCCGCGCCCAATCGATCGAGGTTGCTTCGGGATCAGCGATGGCGACGATTTCGGCATCGGGCAACAGCTTGATATTGTGGATATGCTCCACCCCCATCATGCCGGTGCCAACCAAGCCGTAACGCAGTTTCTCTACCATCACCAAGCTCCTTGTGCCATGGCGCTCTCCATGACGAACCTCAGCCTAAAGACCGAACCCGTCGCGCTCGGCAAGAGCGGACTTGCCGTTTTCCCGATTGCCTGGGGCATGTGGCGGCTGGCCAGCCCCGACGGCAACGATGATCTGGGTGCCATTGCCGATCGCGTGGAAGCCGCGCTGGATGCGAGCGTGACCCTGTTCGATACCGCCGATATCTATGGCTGCGATGCGCCGGTGGGTTTTGGCGGGGCTGAAGCCCTGTTCGGCAAGGCGCTGGCGGCCAATCCGCATTGGCGCGAGCGCATGGTCATCGCCACCAAGGGCGGCATCTGGCCGGGCAAGCCCTATGATTCGACGCTTGCCTATCTGCGCAGCGCGATCGATGCCTCGCTGGCGCGGCTGGGGCTGCCCAGCGTTGACCTTTACCAGATCCACCGCCGCGACTTCCTCACCCATCCGCGCGAAGTGGCAGAGGCGCTGGTCGAGATGGTCGAGGCGGGCAAGGTCAAGCACGTGGGCGTATCGAACTACAGCCCGGCCGAGGTTGCGGCACTGCAGGCCTTCCTGCCCTTCCCGCTGGTGTCGACCCAGCCGGAATATTCCGCCGCGCGGTTTGACCCGCTCTATGATGGCACGCTGGACCAGGCCATGGAACGCGAGATGGCCGTGCTGGCTTGGTCGCCACTGGGCGGTGGCAGGCTGACCGATGCCGCACACCCGGTGGGCGCATTGCTGGCCAAGCAGGGCGCGGCCTATGGCACCGATGCCAGTGCCGCCGCGTTGAGCTGGATCATGGCGCACCCGGCGCGGATCGTGCCCATCGTCGGTTCGCAGCAACCCGCCCGCATTGCCGCCCTGCGCGACGCCTTCAAGGTCGAATGGACGCGCGGCGAATGGTACGCGGTGCTGGAAGCATCGCGCGGAGAATCCATGCCGTGACCAAAAATCCCGTGACCCACAATCCTTGCGAAATCAGCTGGTTTTCAGCGCTTTGCGATGACGACTATGAATATCTCGGGCAAAGCGACCCGGCGCTGCAATCAAGCTGGGAACATTGCCGCAATATCGTGCTGGGTGCCGAAGAGGGCGGGTTCGACAATATCCTGCTGCCCTCAGGCTATGCCCTGGGCATCGATACCACGGCTTTTGCCGCGGCGATCGCCACGCAGGTGCAGCGCATCAAGCTGCTCATGGCGGTGCGCGTGGGTGAAATGTGGCCAGCGCAACTGGCACGCCAGATCGCCACGATCGACCAGATCCTGGGCGGGCGGCTGACGGTCAACATCATTTCCAGCGACCTGCCGGGCGAAACGCTTGACGGGGCGTCGCGCTATGAACGCACCGACGAGGCGATCGCCATCCTGCGCACCCTGCTCGCCGGGCAGCCACTCGATCACCAGGGCCGGTTCTGGAACCTCAAGCTCGACGCGCCACGCATGCTGCAGGCCGCGCCGCGCGTGCCGGCGCTCTATTTCGGTGGCCTGTCTGAACCGGCGCGCGAAACCGCCGCCAAGGGCTGCGATGTCTATCTGATGTGGCCCGACCGCATGGAGGCGGTGAAAGACATCGTCGCCGACATGAAAGCCCGCGCCGCCCGGCATGGCCGCACCATCCGCTGCGGCTATCGCGTGCACGTGGTGGTGCGCGAGACGGAAAGCGAGGCACGCGCCGCTGCGGATCGCCTGCTAAGCAAGCTGGACGCGGCGCAAGGCGCGGCGATCCGGGCCAAGTCGCTCGATTCCCAATCGGTGGGTGTGCAGGCGCAGGCCGCCCTGCGCGAGGCCGCCGCTGGCGACGGCTATGTCGAAGACAACCTGTGGACCGGCATCGGCCGCGCCCGATCCGGCTGCGGCGCGGCGATCGTGGGCGACCCTGACCAGGTTCTGGCCAAGCTCAACGCCTATCGCGCGGCAGGGATCGAAGCCTTTGTGCTTTCGGGCTATCCCCATGCGCGCGAGGCGGATCTGTTTGCTCGCCACGTCTTGCCGCATATCGATCACGCACCGTTTTAATCTCTACTGCAAAAGTTGAACTTTCTGGCACTCCCTTGCCGCACCCCGTAACAGGCATGGCAAAGGAGTGCCGCCACCGATGACTGCCCTGCTCAGCCCCCGCCGCCGCCAGCTGCTGTTTGCGCTGGCCCTGACGGCGGGGATTCTCAATCTGGTCGATCGCCAGATTATCGCGGTGCTCAAGCCAACCATCGCCGCCGACCTGCATTGGAGCGATGACGATTACGGCACGCTGGCGGCGCTGTTTCAAACCGGGGCGGCATTCGGCTTTCTCGCGGCGGGCTGGCTGGTCGATCGGCTTGGCGTGCGGCGGGCCAATGCCTTTGGCGTGGCGGCCTGGTCCCTTGCCGCGATGGCGCATGGCTGGGCACGCAGCTTTTCCGCCTTCATGGCCTGCCGTATCAGCCTTGGCGCAAGCGAGGCGATGGGCACCCCGGCCGGCATCAAGACCATGGCGGCGATCTTTCCGCCCGAGCAGCGATCGACTGGCATCGGCCTGTCCAACGCGATCAATTCGATCGGCGCGATCCTGGCGCCACTGGCCATTCCGATCGTTGCAGCGATCTGGGGCTGGCGCGCGGCCTTTGTCATGGCCGGTGCGCTTGGCCTGGTCTGGGCACTGGCCTGGTGGCTGGCCACGCGCGGCATCGATTTTGCCGATACGCCGATGGCCAAGGCGCAAGATCATCATGGCGCCAGGCCGGTGTGGCGGGAGCGGCGCACCTGGATCATCGCCGGTGCCAAGGTGCTGTCTGATGCCACCTGGTTCCTGATGCTGTTCTGGATGCCGGACTATTTCCACCGCGCGTTTGGGCTGGCCGGCACCGAACTCGGCCCGCCGCTGGCCCTCGCCTATGCCGGCGCGGCAGTCGGATCGGTCTTGGCCGGCACGCTGTCGAGCCGCTGGATCGGCGCCGGCCAGCCAATCGACCGCGTGCGCAAGCGCGTGATGCTGGCCTCTGCCCTGGTCGTCACTCCTGTGCCGCTGGCCTTGCTGGCCCCCAGCGCGTGGAGCGCTGCGGCGGTGCTGGCACTGGCGCTGGCCGGGCACCAGGGTTTTTCCACCAGCCTGTTTGGCCTGATTGCCGATGTCACCCCGCGCGCACGCGTGGGCCGCGTCACCGGTTTTTCCGCGTTTTGTGGGAATATGGGCGGCACCGCGATCACCAAGATCGCCGGCCTCACCCTGGCGGCCGGGCTGGGCTATGGCCCGCTCTTTGCGTTCGCGGCGGTTTCCTATCTGCTTGCCCTTGGGCTGATCAGGCTGGGCATGCCGCGCATCGTGCCGGTGGACGAAGCGCCCGATGGACGCGCCATGGGCATGGCGTTGGGGCACTAAAGAAAAACTTTCTTCTCTACCTATAGGGTTGAGTATAGCGCCGCCGCGTTCAAGGGAGAAATCGATGCCCAAGTTTTCCGTTTCGCTGCGCAGCGCGCTCTTGCTCGCCGGTGCTTTGATCGTGCCCGCCGCCGCCGCTGCCCAGGATGCTCCGCCCGCGGCGCCTGCTCCGGCAGAAGCAGACGCGCCGGCGCCAGGCGAAATCGTCGTCACCGCGCGTTTCCGCAACGAAAGCCTGCAGCAAGTGCCGATCGCGATCAGCGCGGTCAGCGGCCAGTCGCTCAACGATCGCGGCATCCACAATCTCCAGGATCTGTCGGCCAGCGTGCCGACGGTCGATTTCCGCAGCGGCGCCTCGAACAAGGACCGCACCGTGTTCATTCGCGGCGTGGGCACGATCACCACCTCGCCGGGTGTCGAATCCTCGGTTTCGACCGTGCTCGATGGCGTGGTGCTCAACCGCCCCGGCCAGGCCACGCTCGACGTGGGCGAGGTTGAGCGCATCGAAGTGCTGCGCGGCCCGCAGGGCACGCTGTTCGGCAAGAATGCCTCGGCCGGCGTGATCAACATCGTCACCGCCGCGCCCACCCAGGCATTCCATGCTTATGTCGAAGGCGGCGCCACCACCGATGCCGAATACCGCGTGAAGGCGGGCGTCACCGGCGGCCTGACCGATACGGTCGCGGCGCGGATCGACGGCGTTTACGCCAACTACAAGGGCAACGTGTGGAACGCGGTGACCAAGGACAAGGTCAACGGGTTCGAACGCTATGGCCTGCGCGGCAAGATCGAGGCGCGCCCGAGCGAAGCCTTGACGCTGACGCTCGCGGGTGACTGGCTGCACAGCTATGACACGACCTCCAACGGGGTCTATGCCAACACCAACCAGATCGCCTATCCGACCAACGCCGTCACCGCCTCGCCCACGCTGGTCGGCATCCTCGCCGGCTATGGCATCACCGCCGGGCCCAGCAACCGCACCGTCGCCACCACGTTCGATACCGACGTGCGCGACGAGAATTTCGGCGCCTCGCTGACGGCCGATCTCTCGCTGGGGGATTACAAGGTCACCTCGATCACCGCCTGGCGCGGCTGGAAGAACCACCAGCACCAGGATCTCGATGCCACCCAGGCCTCACCCGCCGTGCAGCCGCAGAGCGACGACCATGGTGACGTCAACACCAACCAGTATTCGCAGGAACTGCGCCTCACCTCGCCCAAGGGCAAGCTGATCGACTATGTCATCGGTGCCTATGCTCTGCGCGCGGAGACCGACGAGCGCTATCAGCGTGATCTGACGCGCACGTCTGGTGTGACGACCGGCGTTGCCAAGTACGGCATCCGCGCCAACAACTATGCGCTGTTTGGTGAAGCCAACATCAACTTCACCAGCAATTTCCGCGCCATCGCCGGCTATCGCTCCACCTGGGACAAGCTCTCGTACTATCACGTGCGCACGTCGACGGCCGATCCGGCCAACACCGGCAGTGCCGCGTTCAACGTGTCGGGCATCCGCGCCTATCACAACAGCAACGGCAGCACGTCGACCCGTGGCGATTCCTGGCGCGCCGGGCTGCAGTGGGACGTGAGCAGCCACACGCAGGTCTATGGCACCTGGTCACGCGGGTACAAGGGGCCGGCCTACAACGCCTTTTTCAACATGCAGCCGAACGATGAAATCGCCCTGCTGCCCGAAACCTCCAATTCCTTCGAAGTGGGCATCAAGGGCAGCACGGCCGATCGCTCGGTCCGCTATGCGCTGGCGGTCTATTCGACCACGTTCAAGAACTATCAGGCCAACGTGGCCGATCTGGTCAACGGCACGGCGGTGACGCGCCTGATCAACGCCGGCAAGGTCCGCACCCAAGGGGTCGAGGCCGATGTCACCCTGGTGCCGACCAAGGGCTTCACCGTCGATCTGTCGGCCGCCTATGACGATGCCAAGGTGGTGAACTTCAACTGCCCGGCCGGCCTGCCCGCCAGCTGCGACATCAATGGTCAGCCGCTGCCCTTCGCGCCCAAGGTCAAGCTGTTTGCCAATGCCGCCTATCGCTTTGCCCTGACCGAGGCGGTCGATCTGGAACTGCAGAGCGACATCGCCTTCAAGAGCGAGACGCAGTACCAGTTGACGCAGACGCCGGGCACGATCCAACCCGCCTATGCCATCTGGAACGGCAGCGTCGCGCTGTTGGGCCACGACGATGGCTGGCAGCTGCGCGCCTATGTCAAGAACATCACCAACACCCACTATGCCAGCTATCTGGTCAATGGCGGGGTGGCCGGCATCGTGCGCTATGTGCCGCGCGATGACGTGCGCTATGGTGGCGTGACGCTGCGCAAGACATTCTGATCGGCCGATCCGCCGCGTGTCTCGCCCCAGGCAGGGGCACGCGGCGGATGCCGACAAGACGCATCAGGGCTTGCGCCAGCCCGCCGCGCGTGCCGCGCGTTCGGCGGCGGGATCCAGCGCAGGCCCTTGCGCCATGTCCTGCGCCAGGGCCATCAACGCCGCATCATGGCTGCCGGCCTTGCGATAGGCGCCATCGTCGCCCGGCCCCGCCGCTGCGCCGCCGCCCACCTGCCGGATCAGCTTCCATCCCCGCGCGTCGTGGCAGGCAATGCCGCCACCCTGCCCGCTGTCATAGCCGCGGCACAACGCGCCCGATGCATCGGCAAAGCTGATCACCACCCGCGCCGCAGCGCCAGCGCGCGCCTGACCGGACAGCTGGGTATCGAGCGCGCTGGCCAGCGCGCCATCGGCATAGCCAGGCCCAGCCTCATTCCCGCCCGGATGCTGCAGCACAACCGCCAGCGTCAGCGATGCCGCCAAGGCCAGGCCGATGCCCCCGCCCCATGCCAGGCGCCGCGGGCGCCGGGCGCGGGCGGCGGCGAGGTCAATCACCTCTGCACCGGTCTGTGGCTGGCTGGCCGCAGCAAGCAAACCGGGCGGCAACGGCGCGTCAAGCACCGGGGCATAATGCGCAGCGAGCCGGGCCTTGAGCGCGCGGTGGCGCTCCACCTGCCGCGCCAGCGCCGGATCGGCGGCGATGGCGCGCTCCACCTCGGCCTGCATGGCGGCATCGAGTTCGCCATCGGCATAGGCAGCCAGAGTTTCGGGAGAGGGCATCACAGGTCGTCCCCCAGCATGGCAAGAAGCGCGTCGCGCCCGCGCACCAGGCGGGAATTGAGTGTGCCCACCGGGCAGCCAACGATCTCGGCCGCTTCCTTGTAGGACCAGCCCTCGACCATCACGAGCAAGACCGCCTCGCGCTGTTCATCGGGCAGGCGCGCCATCGCGCGGTCCACGTCGGACAGCTGCGCCCGCGCCTCCTGCCCACCATCGGCGCCCACGGTCACGCCCGCTTCTTCGTCCACAAAGGTTTGGCCACGGCGGGTTTCGGCACGGGCCTCGTCGATCCACAGGTTGCGCATGATCCGATACATCCAGCTATCCAGGCGGCTGCCCTCTTGCCATTGCTGGCGGCTGCGCAGCGCGCGTTCCACGGTCATCTGGCAAAGATCATCAGCCCGCGCCGCATCGCGTGCCAAGCCCAGGGCAAACCGGCGAAGCCGGGGCAGCAGGGCCAGCATGGCGGTTTCAAAACGGTCGGTCAGCGTTCTTGCCTTTTCCGATGGATAGAACGAACCATGTCGCTCGTTTCATCCATAGGCAATTCCGCCTGACTTGGGAAACCGTCTTGCGCACGATCACCCCTGCCCTGCTGGCGATGCTTTGCGCCACGACGCTGCCCATGCCTGCCCTGGCGCAGGGCGTGATGCCCGGTATCGGCCAGGGAATAGGCCAGCAACTGGGCAATCCATTCGACAACCGGCTCGATCCCGTGATTGATCGCGCGCGCCAGGTGGTGGATCGCGTGCCCGCCGATGTGGCCCAGGCGCTCGACAATGCCACCACCACCATGGTGCAAAGCGCCAGGGCGCTTGCCGAAGCGCGGGTGGACCGGATCGATCGCCTGCTACGGCAAAACCCCGCAAGCATCGAACGGGACGCGACCGGTGATCCGGCCATAAAGGGTGAGCTGCTGATCATGGCGCCAGAGGCGGCGATGCTCGACAAGGCACGCGCCCTGGGATTTGCCGTTATTGGCAACGAACGCCTCGCCTCGCTCGATCTGGCGGTAACGCGGCTGGCAATTCCATCGGGAATGAGCCTGGCACAGGCGCAGGCCGCGCTGGGCAAGGCGCTGCCCGATGCCACGATCAGCGCCGATGTGCTGCACTTTACCGCCGGCGCTGCAAGCCCGCGTGGCGGCGTGATGCATCTGGGTACGATGCCTGCCTTGCAGACGCCGGTGGGCATGATCGATGGCGCCCCGGCGCAGGCGATCGATGCCCTGCAAGGGTTCGCCCCTGGGGCGCCGGCAGCGTCCGACCATGGCAGCGCCGTGGCCAACCTGCTGTCCGGCGCCGGCGTGCGGCATATTCTGGCGGCAGACGTCTATGGGCGCGGCCCCACCGGTGGCAATGCCCTGGCCATTGCCCGCGCGGTGGACTGGCTGATTGGCCGGCAGGTGCGCGTCATCACCATCAGCCTGGTTGGCCCGGCCAATCCCTTGCTGGAGCGGGCGATGACAGCGGCCCTGCAGCGCGGCGCGGTGATCGTCGCTGCCGTGGGCAACGATGGCCCCGCCGCGCCGCCGGCCTATCCCGCCAGCTATCCTGGCATCCTGGCCGTGACCGCAGTTGACGCCCGCAACCGCGCCCTGATCGAGGCTGGCCGTGCCCTGCACCTCGACTATGCCGCGCCCGGCGCCGGATTGCGGGCCGCCAATGCGCGGGGGCAAATGGTGCCGGTGCGTGGCACATCGTTTGCAGCACCGCTCGTCGCATCGCGCGTGGCGGCGGCGCGCGATGCGCATGCCTCCGTGCTCCAGGCGCTGGACCGGGAGGCGATCGACCTGGGCCCGCGCGGCCCCGATCAGCAGTATGGGCGCGGGCTGCTGTGCACGATTTGCCGCTGATCTTCCGGTCGATCGAAAAAAATTTGCGAGGATGGATTAAACCCGAGCGGAGGTCCGTTTTCAGAACAACGGGATCATGATCGGCCACAAAGATGGAAGGTCGATCCCACAGTTCAGGAAAGGATCAGATCATGCGTAAGCTCTTTGCCACTTCGCTTGTTGCCTGCACCCTCATCGCCATGCCGGCCCACGCCCAATTGCTGGGCGGCGGTGGCCTTGGCGGCGGTCTTGGTGGTGGCCTTGGCGGCGTGATGGGCGGCGCCATCGGCCGTGGCGGCATGGTGGGCGGCACGCTCGACGGCGCGTTTGACGGTTCCTCCACGCTCGACACCGTGCGCTCCACCACCCGTGGCACCGCCAACGGCTCGGGCAGCACCAGCGGCAACACCAGCGTGAACCGCCACAACGGCAAGGTTCACGCCGATCGCACCGCCAGCGGCAACGCTTCGGGTTCGGCCAGCCAGGGGCTGACCGCTCCCGCCGGATCGCTGACCGGTTCGCTGGCTGGCAATGGCAGCGGCACCGTGGGTGGCAGCGCCAATGCCCAGGCCATTGGCACCGACCAGCTGACCAGCACCACGCGTTCGGCCACGAACACGGCGCGCACCACCGCCAGCGGCGCGGCCACCCGCGTCGAAAACACCGCGAACATGGCCCGCGCCCGTGCCACCAGCACCGCACAAACGGCGCGTGATGCCGCCAGCGAGCGCGTCGCCCAGGCCCGCAGCACTGCCACCAACGCCGCCGAAGCGGGCAAGGCCAAGGCGCAGAGCGCCGCCAACACCACCCGTGGCTATGCGGCGAATGCCGCCGCCAGCGGCCAGGGCGCAGCCAATGGTGCAGCAAGTGCCACGCGCAACGCGGCCCAGCAGGCCTCCGGCAGCGTCGCCGGCAGCGCCAGCGGCTCGGTTACCGGCTCGGCTTCCGCCAGCCACTGATCCCTGCCTTGCGGCAGGCAACGATCCCGGCGCATGACCTCATGCGCCGGGATTTTTTGTAGGCCGCAGGCTTTCGACCAGATGATCGACAAAGACCCTCACGCGCGCCGGCGTGGCCGTTCCGCCGACAAACACGGCATGAATCTGCTCTTCATCGGTGGGATTGAACGCTTCGAGCAGCGGGATCAGCCGCCCATCGGCGAGAGCCTGGGTCACGCTGAATGTCCCCACCCGCGCGATGCCGATGCCGGCCTGGGCCAAATCGCCCAGGGTTTCGCCATTGTTGGCCACGATCGTGCCGCGCACCTCCAGCGCGAAATCATCCACCGTGCCATCGGCCCGCACGCGGCGGAACGGCCATACCGGTTCGGCCCGGCGGAAATTGAAGTTGAGGCAATTGTGGGCGTGCAGGTCTTCGGGCACCTGCGGCACGCCATGGCGCGCGAGATAATCGGGCGAGGCGACGATCACCCGCCCATTGCTGCCCAGCTTGCGCGCGGTAAGCGCACTATCGGCCAATGGGCCAAAGCGGATCGCCACGTCCGCCTCGCCAGCGGCGACGTCCACCAAGGTGTCGGTAAGGGCGATATCGACCAGCACATCGGGATAGCGGCGCACGAAGGCGCCCAGCAGCGGCACGATGCACAGCCGCCCGTGCGATAGTGCCGCGCTCACGCGCAGGCGCCCGCGCGGCGTGCCGCGGTCGGCGATTTGCTGCTCTGCCTCGTCAAGATCGGCCAGGATCCGCCGTGCCGCGCGCAGATAGGCCTGGCCCTCGGCGGTCATTGCCAAGGCGCGGGTCGATCGCAGCAACAGCCGCACGCCCAGCCGCGCCTCGATCCGGTCGATACCCCGGCTCACCGCCGAAGGGCTCAGGCCCAGCAGACGCCCGGCGCCGGAAAAGCTGCCGCAATCGTGCACGGCAGCGAACAGCGCCATTTCGCGGGCACGGTCCACCCCGGGCGCGGCATCGCCGCCCGCTGCCGGATTGGCTGGCATCTTTGCACGCATTGCAAAAATCCTTCGCGTTCAAACCCTCTAAACACGGGGATCAGTCTGCGCCATCTGTGCATTCATTGGCAAGGCGCTCGGGCGCCGCAAAACAGATCAGGATCATCGCAATGAAATGGAATGCCGGGCTCATGGCCCTGGCCCTGGGTGCCTTTGGCATCGGGGTGACTGAATTTGCCCCGATGGGCCTCTTACCCGCCATCGCCACGGGCCTGGGCGTCTCGATCCCGGCCGCTGGCCTGCTGATCAGCGCCTATGCCATGGGCGTGGTAGTGGGCGCGCCGATCATGACGCTGACCACCGGGCGCGTATCGCGCCGCACGCTGCTGGTCGGGCTGGCCGGGATCTTTACCCTGGGCAACCTGATGGCCGCGCTGGCGAACAGCTATGACATGATGCTGCTGGCCCGGCTGGTAACCTCTTTCAACCACGGCGCCTTCTTCGGCGTGGGCTCGGTGGTGGCAGCCAGCCTGGTGCCGCCACAGCGGCAGGCCGGGGCCGTGGCCACGATGTTCATGGGGCTGACGATCGCCAATGTCGTGGGTGTGCCGCTCGCTACCTGGGCCGGGGAGAACGTGGGCTGGCATACGCCGTTCTGGGCCATCGCCGCGCTGGGCGTGCTGATGATGGCCGCGCTGCGGTTTACGCTGCCGCCCTTGCCGGCAGAGGGCGACGCCAACCCCATGGCCGAACTGCGCGTGCTGATGCGCGGCAAGGTGCTGGGCGCCCTGGCGCTGACCGTGGTGGGGTCGAGCGCGATGTTCACGGTGTTCACCTATATCAGCCCGATCCTGCGCAATGCCACGCACGCCTCGCTTGGCTTCATCACCGCCATGCTGGTCACCTATGGCGTGGGCCTGACGGTGGGGAACTGGCTAGGCGGCAAGTTTGCCGATCGCTCGGTCGATCGCACGCTGATCGTCACGCTGGCGAGCCTTACCGCCGTGCTGATCGCCTTTGCCGCGTTGATGCCGCATGCAGGCGCCGTGGCGGTCATCGTGTTCCTGTGGGGCGTGGCGAGCTTTGCCCTGGTGCCGCCGCTGCAGGTGCGGGTGATGAGTGCTGCGGCTGATGCGCCGCACCTTGCCTCATCGGTCAACATCGGTGCGTTCAACCTGGGCAATGCCCTGGGTGCCGCGCTAGGCGGCGGGGTGATCGCGCTGGGCTGGGGTTATCCGGTGATCGCGCTGGCCGGTGCGGCTACCTCGGCGATCGGCCTCGTCGCGATCGTGCTGACCAGCCGCAAGGGCCAGGCTGCTTAAACAGCAGTGCCCGCGTTGATCCGATCGATCAGCGCGGGCAATTCGCCCAGGCGGGTGAGCGTGACAAAGCGCTCTGCCCCATCTGGCTCCGGCGCCTGTTCGTGCGACCAGGCGCCGTCTTGCGGCACATAGGCCGCCCAAGCCCCAGCGCCGAGCGCCGGCAGGATATCCGACCGCAGCGAATCCCCGGCCATGATCGCCTCGTGCGGGGCAACGCCATGGCGGGCGAACAGACCGGTAAAGGTCTGCACGGTCTTGTCGCTGACGATCTCCACGCCCGAAAAGCATTCGCCCAGGCCCGAGGCGGCCAGCTTGGTTTCCTGGTGCAGCAGGTCTCCCTTGGTCACCAGCACCAGTTCACCCCGCGCCTGCAAGGCCGGCAGGGTCTGCGCAATGCCATCGAGCAGTTCCACCGGATGCTGCAACAAGGTTCGCCCCACTGCCAAGAGGTCGGCGATCATCGCCGGGGTGAGCGCAGCACCGCACAGTTCCAGCGCGGTCTCGATCAGCGACAGCGTAAAACCCTTGGCGCCATAGCCATAGACCTTGAGATTGCGCGCCTCGCACGCTTCCAGTGCGCGGCGCGCAACGCCTGCTTCGGCAAAGGGTTCGAGCATGGCGGTAAAGGCGGCCTCGGCCCCGTTGAAGTGGCGCATGTTGTGCCACAGGGTATCATCGGCATCGAGGCAGATCAGGCGTATCGTCATGGCACCGCGATGGCACAAGTGCCCGCGCAGTGCCATGCCCGAGAGGCCTCAGGGCGCCAGAGTGCAGCGTCCGGCAACGCGCACCGGATTGCAGCGCGCCATGGTGCCGCCCGGCAGCGTCACCACAAAGCCAAGGCCCAACGGATCGGGCGCACCGGGATAGTAATCGGTGCTGATCGCCTGGGCGCCGCTGTCCTGCGCGGCGCGGGCCTTGGCCAGGTCGTGGGCACGCGCCTCTTGCGTGTTGGCGTCGGTGCGGGTGCGCACGATCACGCCAGCCTTGACCAGTGCCTTGATCCGCGCGCCATCTACCAGCGGGTCTTGCACGATCTGGATCGCGCTTTCCGGCTGGCCATCGGGATACCAGCCAAACATCGCCCGCCCACGCAGCGACGGATGCCCCATGCGATAGGCGTCAGACACCGCCGGCCGCACATCGAACAGGATGAAGATGCGCCCGCGCGCCGCCGCCAGGGTGGGCCAGCCACGGCGATGCACCGCATCGGCCAGCGTGCTGGCACTGCCGCGCACCTCGTCAGGCGTGATCAGCCGCCGCCCCGGCAGGGCCTTGCGGATTTCCCCGTCCAACTGATCGAGCAACGCGGCATTGTCGAGTGGCAGCGGCTGGGTGGCCAGGCGGCTGTCGGCGCTATCGGCCGCGTTGATCGTGATCATGATCGGGAGGTGGCGCGGATGGGCGCGTGACCAGCGATCGATCTCGCCCAGGCAGCTGACCAGCGTGGGACACACCGCATGGTAATCGATATCGGGAATGTGCAGCACCTTGAACCCCGGCTGCGCCATCGTCGCCGGGTCAAACCCCGGCCCCTTGCCCTGCTGATCTGCCGGCAGCAGCGCTTCCCCGGCCGGGTGGGCATAGCGCCCGCCGGCCGGATCGGCGAAGATATCGATCTCCACCTGGCGCACCCCGGCATCGAGCTGCGCGGCAAGCGGCAGGTGATAGTAATCCAGCGCCTGCGCCAGCTTGGCATCACGGGCACGCAACTGGGCCATGATCGGCGCCGGAATCTGTGCCTTGAAGCTGTTGTGCGAACCGACGACCTGAATGTCGTTCATCCGCATCGGCGCGCCAGCCGCCCCGGCAAGAGCCGGCGCCAGCAGGGCCAAAGCCCCGCCGAGCGCCAGCCTGGCGCCTGTTGCGAAAGACCGCCGCATCAGAATTCCGCCCGCGCGCCGAACAGGATCGTGCGGCCGTAATCGTTGATCTCACCAAAGCGGATGGTGCGGTCGTTGTAAGTATATTGGCGCGCCTTTGCGATGTTGATCGCTTCCAGGCTGAGCGTGACATTGTCCGTCACGCGCACCGCGATCGAGCCATCGAGCGAGCCGAACGCAGCGGTATAGACCGGCGCCTGGGTGGTGCTGCCGGTGTTCGACAGATAGCGATCGCGCCAGACATAGGACAGCCGCGTGGACAGCGGGCCCTTTTCATAGAAGCCCACCACGTTGAAGCTGTTCTTCGACAAGCCGATCAGCTCGTTGACGATCGGGCGCGAGCCGGCGGTGTAGTTCGCCTCGACCGACGTGCGGGTGTACGAGGCCTGCAGCCCCAGCCCATCGAACGGCGCGGGCAGGAACGTGAACACCTGGTGATAGGCCGCTTCCAGGCCATAGACCTTGGCATTGCCGCCATTGACCTGGGTGCTCAACTGCACGGTGCCGCGGCCGGGAATGTCGATCGGCACGTTCTGCTGGGTGATGTAGTTATCCATCGCCTTGTAGAACACCGCGCCGGTCAGCGAGCCGGCTGGGTTGAAATACCATTCCAGCGAGCCGTCGAACTGGGTGGCCAGGAACGGCACCAGCGCCGGGTTGCCGCCGCTCGCCGTGGGCGCGTCGGTCGACACGGTGATGCGCGGCGCACTGTCGGTCACGTTCGGGCGCGTCAACACGCGGCTGGCGCTGAGGCGGCCAATCAGGCTGCGTGAAAATTCCGCGCGCAGGTTGAAGCTCGGCAGCACGTTGTTGAACGTCTTGGGGAAGCTGACCGGCGTGGTCGCGCTGCCGCTGCGCAGGTTGCCGCTCGCCACCTGGTCGGTGTGAACATAGCGCACGCCCAGATTGCCGGTGATCGCCACGCCGCCGATGGCAAAGGTGTAATCGGCGCGGGCATAGACGCTGGCGATCTTTTCGGTAGTGTGGAACGAGGCGGCAAGGTCGGCAGCCGTCAGCGCCGAATTGCGCACCGCCGGAGTGAAGAACGCATTGAGATAGGCGCTAGTCACCGGCACCAGGAACTGGCGCGGGATATTGCCGCCCTGCCCCTGCAGGTAATCGTCGAACGGCAGCTGCTGATAGGCGCCGCTGCCCAGGCTGGTGAGCGGGGTGCCGGCCGCCGGATTGACCAGGAAATCGCGGCGCGAATAGTCGCGCTTGCGGAACTGGTACTCGCCGCCGGCCGCCAGCTTGGAGATGAAACCGCCCAGATCGCGTGCCACGTCGGCACGGCCATAGAAGTTCCAGTCCTTGCTGTTCTTGGGCGCAATGTTGAACTGATAGAGCTGGTAATTCGCCGGATTGGTGGGATCGACCGTGGTGGTGAAAGTGGGCACGGCCTTGTAGCCGCCGGTGGCATCATAGGTCAGCGGGGCGAAGAACATCGCCCGGCTACGCACGGTGCCCACGTCATAGCTGGGGTGATAGCTGTGGGCATAGGACCAGTTGGCCAGCCCCACCACGTGCCAGCCATCGCTGTCCCACGTCTGGCGCAGGTTGGCGTTGAACAGGTCGTGGCGGTTGAGGCTGTATTCGCGCGAGGCCATGAAGCGCACGTCGTTGATCGTGGCCTTGACCACGGTATCGCCATCCAGCACCACGCTGCCCGGCACCAGCACGGGCTTGTGGCCAGCGACGCTGCTATCGTCGGGATAGATGTCCAGCCCGAACTCGTCATAGGCCACGTCCAGCCGCGTCGCCATCAGGTTGAGCGTGGTCGTCGCCTCGGCACTGGGGCGCCATTGCAGCGAGAGCATGCCGGAAATGCGCTTGCGCTTTTCGGTTTCCACCGTGGGGCGCGTGCGGGTGGGGAGGTAATAGCCGCTGCCCAGGGTGGAGGCGAAGCGATCCTTGTACCAACCGAAGTTCAGGAAGCGGTCGTTGCGCACGTCCTTGGCCCAATACTGGGCCCCGGCGAGCACGCCGAACGTGTCGTCCTTGTTCACCCAGCTGGTGATCAGCGTCGCATTGGGGCGCACGCGATCGGTTTTGCTGGTATAGGTACCGCGCAAGTTGAGCGTGGTCTTGGTGCCTACGTCGAACGGCTCAAACGTCTTGACGTTGATGTTGCCGCCCAGCGCGCCTTCCGTCATGTCGGCGGTGGGCGTCTTGACCACGTCGATGCGCGAGGTGAATTCGGCCGGCAGCATTTCAAAGCGAAACTGGCGCCCGGCGGCGCCACCGTTTTCGATCACTTCATTGACTGCCACCGGGCTGCCATTGAGCAGCGTGTTCTGGAACTGCGGCCCCAGCCCGCGCACGCTGACATAGAGCCCCTCGCCACGCGGCCGGGTGATCGCCACGCCGGTCACCAGTTGCAGCGCTTCGGCCACGTTCTGGGTGGGGAACTTGCCGATATCGGTCGATGCGATGGAATCGACCTGGAACGCCGCGGTGCGCTTGACCTGCGTGGCCGCGTTCAGGCTGCGGGCATAGGTGCCGGTGACGACGATTTCGCCGGCATCGGCCGCCGCATCCGCTGCGGCTGCGACAGGTGCGGGTGTCGTGGCCGGCGCGGCTTGCGCCATGGCTGGCAAAGCCAGGGCGAGGTTCGCCACAAGCGATGCCGACGATACAAGTGCCAGTTTGGTGATGCGCATTATGATTGCCCCGAAGAACGTTTATCGTTTCGGGGGCGGCCCTAGGCGGCAATCATGACGCTTCGCGGTAAGACCCGTGACGGATTGATGAATATCGCAAATATGCGCAACATCGCGTCTTCGGGGTGATGCGTCCCGGGCGAAGCGCCCGCGTTTCTTGCGGATATCGCCGGATCGGCGCTATCGTCGCGAAATATTTTGCCGCAAGCGGAAGGAAATGGCGCCGGCCGGTCTCTAGGCCTGTGAAAGAGGGAAAACCCAAAGCCGATGGAGGATGGGACGGGACCGGATCTGCGAGCGCAACTCGAGCGTCGCCGCGCCTTGGCGCGATGGGTGGCGCAAGAGATCATGCCGCACGAACCGCGCCTGCGGGCGTGGTTCGTGAAGCGGCGGATTGCGCCCGATGTAGTGGATGAACTCATGCAGGACGCCTATTGCCGCATCGCCATGCTCGATACTGTCGACCATATCGACTGCGGGCATGCCTATTTCTTTTCAATCTGCCGCAACCTGCTGGCCCGCCGGCTCAAGCGCCAGTTGATCGCCCCATTCGAGGCGATCAGCGAGATTGAAAGCTATCGCGACACCGGAATGCCCACGCCCGAGGAGCAGGTCGCCACGCGCATGGCGTTCGAGCGGGTGCGCAGCCTGTTGGCGCAATTGCCCGAACGCTGCCGCCGCATCGTCGAACTGCGCAAGTTCGAAGGCTGGTCGCAAAAGGAAATCGCCGCCCACATGGGGATGACCGAAAAGGCCGTTGAAAAGCAGGTGTGGGTGGGAGTGCGCGCCATCCGCGAAGGCTGGGACCGGCTCGAACGCGAACCCGAGATGCTGCCCACCGGACGGAGGGCGTCATGACCACAAGCAGCCCCCTTCCCCCCGCCGATCGTGATGCCGCTGCCACCTGGGTGGCGCGCATGGACGATCCCGCCACCTGGAGCGCCGCCGACGAAGCCGCATTGCAAGCCTGGCTGGCGGCCGATCCGCGCCGCCATGGCCTGCTGCTGCAGGTACAGGCCGCATGGGAACTGCCTGGCGCGGTCACCCCGCCGGCCGCGCCCGAAGCGGTCGACAGCGCGCCAGGCGATGACGCGATCGAGCCTGCCAACGATCGCGGCGCCTGGGCACGGCGTGGCGTGCTGGGCGGCCTGGTGGCAGCGGGTATCGCCGGCGCGGCCGCCACGCGCCTGGTGCTTGCCAATGGCGCCCAATACGTCACCCGCCTGGGCGAGATCCGCCGCGTTCCGCTCGACGATGGCTCGGTCATGACGATCAATTCCGATACCGCGCTCAAGGTCAATCTGGGCCAGCACGCGCGCGAGGTGGAACTCGATCAGGGCGAAGCCTGGTTCGAGGTAGCCAAGGATGCCAAACGGCCGTTCGTCGTTGCCTCTGGCCCGGTGCGCGCCCAGGCGATCGGCACGGCCTTTTCGGTGCGCAAGCGCGAGGAAGGGGTGGAAATCCTGGTGACCGAGGGCGTGGTGGAAACCTGGTCTGCCGCCGATGCCACCCAGCGCCTGCGCGTGGTGGCGGGCGAGCGTGCCATGGTCAATGCCCGCGCCCTGGTGCATTACCAGGCGAGCGAAACCGCGCCGGTCGACCGGGCGCTGGCCTGGCGCAACGGCATGATCGATCTCAACGGCACCACGCTGCGTGAGGCGGCCGACGAATTCAACCGCTATAACCAGCGGCAGATCGTGATCGCCGATCCCGAAGTGGCGGCCGAGCAATTCGACGGGCTGTTTCGCATCGGTGACCCAGACGGCTTTGCCCAGACACTCAAGGCGACGCTGGCCGTGAAGATCGATGTGAGCGATCCGCGCACCATCCGTATCGAACGCGCAGCCGAAACAGGATTCTAGAAATAAATTTTCACAATCGAAGAAGGATAATCGCCAGAGCATGTCTCTAGGCCAACACAGATCGAAATGATCTGATGCGTAATGAAATCCTGATGGGAGGGATATATGACAACGACCACACTGCGTGGCGTTCTTTTTGCGACGACTGGCATTGCCTGCATGGCAACCATGCCCGTTGCCGCACAGGCCAACACCGAACTTCGCCAATTCGCCATTCCGGCGCAATCGGCCGAAACCGCCATCGGTATCCTGGGCCATCAGGCCAATGTGCAGATCATTGCCTCGCGCAAGGTTACCCGCGCGGTGCGCACCAACGAAGTGCGCGGCCGCCTTACCGTGTCCGACGCGCTTGAGCGCATGTTCGCCGGCACCGGCCTCGCCGCCCGCCAGACCGGCCCTGCGACGTTTGCAGTGATCGCCCGCCCGCTGTCGAACCGCGCCCCGCTTGCGACGCAAACCGTTGCCCTGGCCAGCCAGGCCGCTGCGCCAGAGCCGGCCGCAGCGCCTCGCCCCGCCCCAGAAGCACCCGCTGCGGCAGAGCCCGAGCCGCAGGCGATCATCGTCACCGGCCTGCGCGCCAGCCTCGACAGTGCGCGCGGCATCAAGCGCGCATCGTCGGGCATCGTCGATGCCATTTCCACCAAGGACATCGGCAAGCTGCCCGATGCCAACCTTGCCGAATCCCTGCAACGCATCACCGGCGTTTCGATCGACCGTTCCGGCGGCGAAGGCGCTTTCATCACGGTTCGCGGCTTTGGCCCGGAATTCAACACGGTTCTGGTAAATGGTCGCCAGGTGGCCACCCCTACCGACCCGAGCCAGGCCTCGGGTCGGGCCTTTTCGTTCGACACGTTGGCGTCGGAACTGGTCTCGGGCGTGGAAGTCTACAAATCGTCCACCGCGCGCTATCAATCGGGCGGTGTCGGTTCGACCGTGAACATCAAGACCGCGCGCCCTTTCGACTACAAGGGCCGCAAGTTTTCAGCGACAGTTGACGGCAACTATGACGGCAACGCGCGCAAGGTAGCGCCAGACGCCTCGTTCCTGTTTGCCGACACGCTGGCCGATGGCAAGTTCGGCATCCTCGTTTCGGGCAGCTACCAGCATCGCTTTACGCGGTTGGCGCAGGCGCAGACCGACGGCTGGCTGGTCAACCCGGCGGTGCCGGCGGCAGAGGTGAACGGCGGCAAGGGCACGATCAGCGCCAACAATCCGCAGGGCAACATCTTCATCCCGCAGAACTACGACACCAAGGTGACGCGCGAAGACCGCGAACGCATTGGCGGCACGGTGGTGCTGCAATATCGGCCCAGCGATGCGGTGACGATCACCGCCGATGCGCTCTATACCAAGTTCACCAACAAGACCGAAACACGCTCGTACGGTCACTGGTTCACCGCATCGAACCTGACCGACGTGGTGACCGATGCCAATGGCACCGCAACCGACCTGACCCAGGCCAGCGGCATCGCCACCGACTTCCACTACAAGAAGTTCGACAAGCGCACCAACACCCGCGAATTCGGGCTCAACCTGGAATGGAAGGTCACGCCCAACCTTACGGCCTCGTTCGACGGCACCTATTCGCTGGCCAAGGAAGACCCCAACGGTGGGCAGGAAGCCTATCTGGCGCTGCTTGGGTATCTCACCGGCTCGTCGCGCTATCAGTCGGATGGTTCGGTCCTGCCCTGGCAGACCGAAACCCTGCCCACCTTTGCCAACCCCGCCAGCCCCTGCGGCAGCGCAGTGACCAATTCGGGCCAGCCGGGCAGCACCACCCCGGTGGGCGCTGGACAGCCGATGTGCCAGCACGTGATGCTGCTGCGCGGCTATGGCATCCGCGACAAGGTCACCCAGGGCCGCGCTGATTTCGCCTACAAGGGCGATGGCAGCGAAGGCCTGGTGAATGCCAACTTCGGCCTCTATTATTCGCGCGATCGCAAGGATACGTCGCTCTATTCCAACGATGGCGGCACGGGCTGCACCACCTGCGGCTATAACGCGCCGGCTCCGGCCGGGGTGCCGATTACCACGTTCAATGCTGGCAGCGGTTTCCTGTCGGGCCTGAGCGGCGCCAACCGCCTGGCCACGCAATGGCTGACGTTCGATGGCCCCACGCTGTTCAACGCGATCACCGCGCAACAGCGCGTGACCAACCCGAACTTCACGTTTGCGCCGCCCCTGGTGAACGACACGATCGTGACCGAACGCGTGCTGGGTGCCTATCTCGAAACCGAGTTCAAGGGCGATGTCGGCGGCCGGCCGCTGTCGATCGTGGCCGGCGTGCGGTTCGAGGATACCCAGACCAGCGTTAACGGCCTGGCCACCGCCTATACTGGCCTGGTCAAGCTGGCCAACGACCAGACCCAGTACGGTTCGGCCTCATCGGGCACCACCCGCACCGTGGGCAAGGCGCATTATCTCGACGTACTGCCCAATATCGCGCTGAAGTGGCAGTTGACCGATGCGGTAACCCTGCGCTTTGCCGCATCGCAGACGATCACCCGGCCAACGCTGGAACAGCTTTCGCCGGTGACGACGCTGGTCACGCTGCGGCCCGGCAATTTCGCCGCCAGCCGCGGCAATGCCGATCTCAAGCCGTTCAAATCAAGCAACCTCGATTTCTCGGCCGAATACTACTACGCGCCAAGCAGCTACATCTCGATTGGGGCTTATCTCAAGAGCGTCAACAACTTCATCGTGTTGAACCAGACCACCGGCACGGTGGCCAACGCTTCTGGTGGCCCGCTGCTCGATCCTGCAACCGGCCTGCCGGCCCAGTTCACGGTGACCGCACCGGTCAACGGGCAGGATGCCACGGTCAAGGGTATCGAGGCGGCCTGGCAGCATACCCTGGGCGACAGCGGCTTCGGCTTCCAGCTCAACGGCACGCTGGTCGGTTCCAACCGCAAGCTCGATACCCAGAACCTGGCCAACAAGTTTGCGCTTACCGGTCTGTCCAACTCGGCGAACGCGGTGCTGTTCTATGACAAGAACGGGATCGAGGCGCGCGTGGCATGGAACTGGCGCGATCGGTTCCTGCAATACCTTGCCCCGCCGCCGCTCAATGGCGCGGGCCAGGCGGTTACCCAGGTTCGTCCCTATTCACAGATCGATGCCAGCGCCACGTACCACGTCACGCCAGAGTTTTCGGTCTTTGTCGAAGGCGCCAACCTGACCAATTCCCGCACGCTGAAATATGCCTATTATACCAACCAGTTCCTCTATGCAGAGGATTCGGGCCGGCGCTTCAAGTTCGGGGCACGGGTCAACTTCTAAGGCAAACCCGTGTAGCATCACGGGATGAACAAAGGGGGCGCGCAACGGGAAACTGTCCGTGCGTGCCCCTCCTGCCCGGGAAACCGGGCACACACGATGGGAGATACATGGCAATGTCCGGCACGTCGCCCCGTGCGATCCGTTCGGTCTGCATCGTTGGCGGCGGATCGGCTGGCTGGCTCACCGCCGGGCTGATCGCTGCCCGCCATGGGCGCGATCTTGCGGTCACGCTGGTCGAAAGCGTCTCGCGCGGGACGATCGGCGTGGGCGAAGGCACCTGGCCAACCATGCGCAACACCTTGCGCAAGATCGGCCTTGCCGAAACCGATTTCATGCGCGCGTGCCATGCCTCGTTCAAGCAGGGCGCCAAGTTTGCCCGCTGGCGCACCGGGGCGGCCGATGATTTCTACTATCACCCGCTGGTCCTGCCCGAGGGGTTTCCCGATCTTGATCTGGCGCCCTATTGGAACAGCGCCGAACAGGGCATCGGCAATGGCGGGCCATCGTTTTCCGATGCCGTTTGTTTTCAGGAATACCTGTGCGAACAGGGCCTTGCGCCCAAGCTGATGACCTCGCCCGATTACGCCGGGATTGCCAACTATGCCTATCATCTCGATGCGGTGAAGCTGGGTGAGCTTCTCGCTACGCATTGCACCGGCAAGCTGGGCGTCAACCACATCGATGACGAGATCGTCGGCGTCACGCGGCGCGACGATGGCGATATCGCTGCCGTCATCGGCCGCGACAGCGGCGCGATCGCTGCAGACCTGTTTGTCGATTGCACCGGCTTTTCCTCCCGCCTGCTGGGTGAGGCACTGGAGGTGCCGTTCATCGACCGGTCCGATGTCTTGTTCATCGATCGCGCCTTGGCCGTGCAACTGCCGGTAGAGGAAGACAGCCCGATTGCCTCGCACACCATTTCCACCGCGCAAAAGCATGGCTGGATCTGGGACATCGGCCTGCCTACCCGGCGCGGCATCGGCTATGTCTATTCCAGCCGCCACGCTGGCGCCGATCGCGCCGAGGAAGAACTCGCCGCCTATGTCGGCCCCGGTTTTGCCAAGCTGACCCCGCGCGAAATCCCGATCCGTTCGGGCCATCGCGCCCAGTTCTGGAAAAACAACGTGGTCGCGGTGGGGCTCGCGGCCGGTTTCCTCGAACCGCTGGAAGCATCGGCCCTGGTGCTGATCGAGCTATCGGCCGATTACATCGCCACCAGCATGCCGGCTACGCGCCAGGCGATGGACTTTGTCGCCCGCCGCTTCAACAGCATGACGCGCTATCGCTGGGACCGCATCATCGAGTTCCTCAAGCTGCACTATGTGCTGTCCGAACGCAGCGACACGGCATTCTGGCGCGACAACCGCGATCCGGCCACGATCCCGCAAGACCTGCAGGATCAGCTCGAACTCTGGCGCGACACGCCCCCTGGCGAGCACGACTTTGCCAGTGCGCACGAGATGTTCCCCGCTGCCAGCTATCAATACGTGCTCTATGGCATGGGCTTTCGCACCCGCCCCCGCGCCGGCCAACTGGCGCAGCGTGACATGGCCGACGATGCCTTTGCCCGCACCGCCGCGATGAAGCGCAAGCTTGGCCAGATGATGCCCACCAACCGCGCCCTGCTCGACAAGCTGGCGCAGCACCGCTTTCCGCCGCTCTGAGCCGAGACGAGACGAACCACGATGAAGCTTGCGCAACTCACCCGCACCGACCACGCGGATCTTCGCATCGATCCCGCGCGCGCGGCGGCCAGCGCCGCCACCGTTCACCTCGTGCCGTTGGTGGCCGACGAAATCCGCACCGTGGCGCGCCAGTTCCCGGTGTTCCTGGCCAAGGATGGGGAAACCGGCGCGTTCTATCCTGCCGCGCTGATGGGGCTTGAGCCGCACGAAAACCTGTTCTGGAACGGCAGCACGATCGATGCCGATGTCCTGCCGCTCAACCTGCTGCGCCTGCCGTTCTTCGTGGGTGGCGAAGGGGCCGAGGCAGTGATCTGCATCGATACCGAAAGCCCCGCGATCGATCCGGCCGGCCCCTGCCCGATCGTCACCGCCGAGGGCGGCGAAAGCGACTATTTCCGCTCGGTCCAGGCGATCCTGGGCCGCCTGGTGCAGGGCCAGGAACCCACGCGCCGGCTGGTTGACCTGATGCTCGAACACAAGATCGTGCGCGAGTTCAAGCTGGACCTGGCGTTTCACGACGGCAGTACCAGCCTGCTGACGGGCCTTTATGGCATAGACGAGGTTGCGCTCGGACGCGCCCGCGATGGCATTGCCGATTTCGCCGATCTGATGATCATGGCCGCGATGTGCCTGTCGCAAGACCATGTCGGCGCGCTGGTCCGCCGCCGCAATGCCCGCCTGGCCGCGCAGGCCGACTGGTTCACGCCCGGCGCCTGAAAGACCGCCGGTGCCGGTCCACCCCCCGATCCGCATGGGCCGCGAGGCTGTCCCGCTGTGGATCATCGACGATGCCTATCCCGCGCCGCAGGCACTCCACGCCGCAGCCGCCGCAGCCAGCTTGGCCGCCACCACGGACGACCTTTACCCCGGCGTGCGCGCGCCGGCCCCGGCGGTCTGGACAGACTGGCTCAATCGCGCAGTCCAGGCCTGGCCCGGCCTGGAACAGGCGCGCGTGCTGCGCGCCGATTTCGCCATTGCCACGCGCGATCCGGCGGCGCTCGCCCCGGTGCAGCGTATCCCGCACTTTGACGATGCGGACGAGACGATCATGGCCGTGGTGCACTATCTGTGCCATCCGCCCCATGGCGGCACCAGCTTCCACCGCCAGCGCGCCACCGGGTTCGAACGGGTAACCAAGGCACGCGCGCCGGCCTGGCGCCAGGCGCTGGCCGCCGATGCGGCAAGGCACGGCCTTCCGCCCGCGGCCTATCACACCAACGACACCGCCATGTTCGAACGGATCGGCGCTGCCGCGCTGCGGCACAATCGGCTGATCGTCTATCCTGCCAACTGCCTGCACTGTGGCGACGTGGCCGGATCATGGGCGGGTGGTGACCGCCTGACAATCACTGCCCTGCTGCGGATCGATCCGGTTTAGCCTTAGCCCTCTCGCCAGTCAGGCGAGAGAGAGCAGCCACCCGCCGAGCCCGGCGACCCCCAGGGTGGCGGCGACGTTCCATTTGCGGCTCAAAATCAGCCAGGCAGAAGCCGCCGCCAGCAAACCGGCCCGCACGTCAAAGCTGCTCAGAACCGGCACGTTCAGCGCCAAGGGCCCGATCCGCACCGGGCGCAGCACCGCAAACAGCACCTGCAGCGCGAACCACGCACTCAGGTTGGCGATCACGCCGACGATGGCCGACGTGATCAGTGCCAGCCCTCCCTTGAGCAGGCGCGCATGTTCGAGCCGCTCTATCCACGGCGCCAGGGCAAAGACCCACAGAAAGCATGGGGCAAAGGTGACCCAGGTGGTCAACCCCGCGCCCAGTATCCCGGCAAGCAGCGGCGTGAACGGCGCCGGCGCGCGAAAGGCCGCCAGATAGCCGACGAACTGGGTAACCATGATCAGTGGACCGGGGGTGGTTTCTGCCAGGCCTAGCCCGTCGGCCATCTCGGCCGCGCTCAACCAGTGCTGCGCGCCAACGGCCTGCTGCGCCATGTAGGCCAGCACGGCGTAGGCACCACCAAAGGTCACGACGGCAAGCTTGGAAAAGAACAGGCCAATCCGCCACAGCACATGGTGCGGCCCCAACAGGGCGAGAACCACGATCATCGGCGCTGCCCAAGCGGCGGCGCCAATGGCGATCGACCATAGGCTGTGCGCCCAAGGGCGCGGCGAATGGGGCGGCAACGGTGCTGCCGCTCCCAGGCCCAGCCAGGCGGGCCGATAGCGCGCCACCATCGCGCCCAGCCCGCCGCACCCAATCACGACAAGGGGAAACGGTGCGTTGCACAGGAACAGCGCCAGAAACGCCAGCGCGGCGACCGCCTTGCGAAACGGCGTGCCGAGCGCCCGCCCGGCGACACGGGCCAGCGCCTGCACCACGATGGCCAATACCGCCGCCTTGATCCCCAGGAATACTGCCGCAAACCACGCCAGTCCGGCGGCCGAGGCATAGAGGATAGACAGCGCCAGGATTACCAGCGCCCCGGGGATCACGAACAGCAAGCCGGCGGCCAGTCCGCCGCGAATGCCGTGCAGCTTCCACCCGATCCAGATCGCCAGTTGCTGCGCTTCCGGGCCGGGCAGCAGATGGCAGAAATTGAGCGCGTGCAGATACTGATCCTGGCTGATCCACTTGCGTTGCTCGACCAGTTCACGGTGCATCAGCGCGATCTGCCCGGCCGGCCCGCCAAAGCTGAGGCAGCCGATCCGCGCCGCCACGCGCACCATTTCGTTGAATTGCGGAGGGGGAGACGTCTCGTTCATGGCCCGGCCAACACCTTTTGCGCCCACGAAACCGCAGGCGAGCGAAAGGCAACGCTTGGGCTCGCGCCTGACCGGGAGGTCGCATGGCCCCGGTTGCTTTGGCCTAATCCATGGGTTCGGCCAAGGCAACCGGGGCTGCAAAGGTCAGGGCTTTTTCGGTGCCACCGCCTCACCAATCTCATGCGCCTTGCGGCCCACGATCGCGTCAGACTGGCGCGCTGCATCGAGGAACATCTCTTGCGATGCCACGGCATAGTTGCAGCCCACGAACAGACTGTCGCTGGGCTCGGAATGCGGTGCTTCACCGCCAAAGGCCTTGGCCAGCATCGCCGCCATGGCATTGCCGGTCGGTTCGAACGCGCCCAGCATCGGCCCGCTTTCGGGATCGATGAAATGATAATACTGTTCGGTCGCCTTGATCGGCGCACGCTCCAGCTGGTGTGCTGCGATAAACGCCTCGGCCTTTTTGCGCGGCCACAGCGTTACCACCCAGTTCTGCATGAAATAGACGCGGTCGACCGGCTCGCCCAGCAGCATCGCCGGCTTAGCCAGGGTATAGCCATACAGGCCGAGCATGCCCTCGGTCTGCTTGTCATCCTTGATTTCGTGCATCCACGGCGGCGCATCGCCAGCCAGGAACAGCGCCCCGGCAAACGCCTCGAGCGCATCGCGCGAACGGCATGACAGCGCATCGCCCAAGGTCTGCGGGGTCAGCGGAACGTCGCCATCGGCAGTTTGGGCCCGCACCGGGACAGGCGCAAACCCGGCAAGCAGGAGAGATAACGCGGCGGCAAGATAAGGCATCCGTTTCATCGGGTTAGTTTGGCGGCGGCGACGGCGATAGGCAAGTGGGCACCGCCACCATTCACCGAGCCCTGGCCACAAACCACGCTTGCGTCCTTGCGAAATAACCTGGATGATACATTATATCATGATTCGCAGGACAGGAACGATGATCGATCCCACCGCTATGCCGCCCGTCGTTGACTCCCGCCTTCCCGTCACCGTGCTGTCGGGCTTCCTTGGTGCGGGCAAGACTACGCTGCTCAACCACATCCTCGCCAACCGCGCCGGTCTGCGCGTTGCCGTCATCGTCAACGACATGTCGGAAGTGAACATTGATGCCGACCTGGTGCGTGGCGGTGAGGCGGCCCTGTCGCGCAGCGAGGAAGCGCTGGTCGAAATGACCAACGGCTGCATCTGCTGCACCTTGCGTGATGATCTGCTCCACGAAGTGCGGGCGCTGGCGCAAGCCGGGCGGTTCGATTACCTGGTGATCGAAAGCACGGGCATTTCCGAACCGCTGCCGGTTGCCTCTACCTTCTCGTTCCGTGACGAGGCCGGCATGTGCCTGGGAGACGTGGCGCGGCTCGATACGATGGTTACGGTGGTCGATGCCATCAACCTGCTCAAGGATTACGCCAGCCAGGATTTCCTGGCCGACCGCGGGGAGGCGCTGGGCGACGAGGATGACCGCAGCCTGGTGGGCCTGTTGGTTGAGCAGATCGAATTTGCCGACGTGGTGGTCATCAACAAGGCGTCGGCCGTGACACAGGATCATCTACAACTGGTGTGCAAGCTGGTGGCAAGCCTCAATGCCGATGCCCGCATCCGCATGTGCGATCATGGCCGGATAGAACTTGCCGATATTCTCGCCACGGGGCTATTCGACGAAGAAAAGGCGGCGCAGCATCCGCTGTGGGCCAAGGAACTCTATGGCTATGCCAGCCACGTTCCCGAAACCCAGGAATACGGCATCGAAAGCTTCGTCTATCGCGCACGCCAACCGTTCGATCCCGCCAGCTTCCACGCCTTTCTGACCACCAACGGCCTCGATCAGGTGGTGCGCGCCAAGGGCCATTTCTGGCTGGCGACCAGGCCGGATTGGGTCGGTGAACTGGCCGTGGCCGGCAGCCAGACGATGACCGCGCGGATGGGCCGCTGGTGGGGCAGCATTCCCAAACAGCAATGGCCTGCCGACGATCGCTTCGAACAGTTTGTTGCGCAGCATTGGCATGCGCAATGGGGGGATCGACGCCAAGAACTCGTGTTCATCGGCATCGGCATGGACGAGGCCCGCATCCGCCGCGATCTTGATGCATGCCTGGTCCCGGCTCAGGCCTTCACCCCGGATGCATGGGCAACGCTGCCCGATCCCTTTCCCGCCTGGGGGGAAAGCATGGCCATGGCCGATTAAGCCCTGCCCCGCGCCACAATTGGGGCGTGACAGCAGCCTGGAACGGCGACAAGGTAAGGGCGTTTTCCCGCCTATTGCCGTGTGCCGCTCGCGTCTGTCCAGGCATTGCGCAGGGCAACCTTGCTGACAAAGGAAACGTACCTGTGGCGATGACCAAGCAAGCGGGCCGCGAATATCATCTCGTCGACCGGATCGGATGGCTGCGCGCCGCGGTGCTGGGCGCCAACGATGGCATTCTTTCCACGTCCAGCCTGATCCTGGGCGTCGCTGCGGCCGGCGGCACGCGGTCCAGCGTGCTGATTGCAGCGCTGGCGGCCCTGGTCGCGGGGGCGATGTCGATGGCTGCGGGCGAATATGTCTCGGTCAGTTCGCAGCATGATACCGAGCAGGCCGACCTGGCGCGCGAGCGGGCCGAACTGGCCGCAGACTTTTCCGGCGAACTGGAAGAACTGGCCAGCATCTATCGCGGGCGCGGCATCGATGACGCAACGGCGCATATCATCGCCCGCGAACTGATGGCCAAGGACGCGCTGGCCGCGCATGCCCGCGACGAACTGGGCATCACCGTTGCCAATACGGCCCGGCCGATCCAGGCCGCATTCACCTCGGCAGCAACATTCACCTTTGGCGCCGCCATGCCGGTGCTGATCGCGGCGATCGCGCCTCGTGCCTGGCTGATCCCGATCGAAATCGTCGGCTCGCTGCTGTTCCTGGCCGTGCTCGGTGCAATCGGTGCCGTCGCCGGCGGCGCCAATGTATGGCGCGCCACGGCCCGCGTCACGTTCTGGGGGGCGCTGGCGCTGGCCGTTACGGCGGGTATCGGCCGGCTGGTGGGCACAGTAGTCTAAGTGCCTGATTCGGAAGTTTCTCAAGCAAGGCAATAGGTTGCGGTTCGCCGGGTGATCATTCGGATGGAAGCGATGAGGGCCCATGCGGTCGAGG